>MNDM01000048.1 GCA_001914955.1 Nitrospirae bacterium 13_2_20CM_2_62_8
ATGGGGAAACGGCACATCGCATTTGTCGTGTCCGGCGTGCTCTCGCTCCTGGGGCTGGTGGCCGTCGTCCAGATCAGCCGGGGGGCAGCGAACATGGGCATTGATTTCGCGGGCGGCACCGCCGTGCAGCTGAAGTTCGAGGAACCGATCAGGATCGACGAAGCGCGAACAGCGCTGGAGTCGAACGGTCTGGCCAACGTCGAGCTGCAGGAGTTCGTGGAGGAGAACAAGATTCTTGTCCGGGTGAAAGCCAGCACCACCATCGAGGAAAAGGTCGCCGATCGGGTGGTGGCAGTCTTCAGCAAGGAGTTTCCGAACAATCGCTTTGTGGTCGACTCGTCCACCGAAATCGGACCCACCGTCGGGAAAAAGCTCCAGCAGGATGCGCTGATTGCGGTCCTCATCTCGTTCGCCGGCATCATCCTGTACATCGCGGCCCGGTTCGAGTTCCGGTTCGGCGTGGCGGCCGCGGTCGCGACGTTCCATGACGTGCTGGCCGTGCTCGGCGCATTTTATGTCCTGGACAAGGAGATTACGCTGCTCGTCGTGACGGCGCTATTGACGCTGGCGGGGTATTCGCTGACTGACACCGTGGTCGTGTTCGACCGCATCCGGGAAAATCTGGGCCTTCGCCGGCGAGAGGGGATCGTGGCCGTGATCAACAGCAGCGTCAATCAGGTTCTAAGCCGCACGATCGTGACCAGCCTGACGGTCGTCATGGTGCTCATCCCGTTGACGCTGGCCGGGGGCGAGGTCCTGCACGATTTTTCGCTGGCCCTGCTGTGGGGGGTGATCGTCGGAACCTACTCATCGGTGTTCGTCGCCAGCCCCTTTCTCGTCATCTGGCCCGGCGGCGAGGGGCGGCTGCTCAAACGCGGCTGACAGGACAGGGCCAAAGGGCGGCGTTACCTCTACTTGACATTCTGCGGACGCTGAATGAAAATGGACACTTAGAAGTACCGACGATGTTACCGAAATGAAACTCTGGAGTCGGCCACACAGCCTCCAGCGCAAGATCATCACGGCGATTGTGATGGTCGGCCTTCTACCTCTCACGCTTTCCCTTGTCCTCACCTACCTTGAGGAACGCCGCGCTCTCCGCGAAACCGTCGGAGCCAACTTCAAGGAAATTGCGGTCGAAGCGGCCCGCAGGATTGAGATCCAGGTCACCCGAGGGATCAACGAAGCGCAGCAGCTCGCCACCACCCCGTTTGTCCTGACGGCCGTGACGGAGGCGAACCGCAGCTATGCCGGAAAGGAAGAAAAGAAGATCGAGTCCATGATCGGGGACTGGCAGCGACGCTGGCGCGAGCGGGAGCACCGCAATGAATTTCCGCTGTTCATCAATCGCATCGTCACCAATTACCTGATCCGGTGGCATGACATCCGGAAATCCGACTACGTCGCGATCCTGGTGACGGACAACCGCGGGGCGCTGGTGGTCAGTTCGATTCCACAGGTGGAATATTACTATGGGAAGAGCGCCTGGTGGCAGGCTGTCTTCGACCGGGGGGCGGGGCGGGTCTATGTCAGCGATGTGTATTTTGATCCTTCTTTCGGGACCCATGTGCTGAATGTCTCGGTGCCGATCCTCAATGATGAGCCACGCGCCGCGGTGGGGGCTGTCAGCGTGCTGTTGAGACGCGATTCGTTGTTTCAATCGATCTCGGATGTCACGATCGGCGCGACCGGACACGCCATGTTGATGAGTTCGGACGGGACTCCGTTGATCTGCCCGGTTCTGGCTCCCGAGGAACACTCGGTCGGCCCGGACCTTCTGAGCGTGGTCACCCGTCCGCATGCGGGATGGGACGTGGCTTCCGACGATTCCCACGGCGGGCGCAACTCGATCGTCGGATTTGCACCAGTGCGCGTGGGGGACCATCTTTCGCCGGAGAGCCTGGGCGGCAAACGGTGGCTGACCTTCGTCCGTCAGAACCCTGACGAGACCTATGCCCCGCTCAACCAACTGCTTTTCGAAGTGGCTGCCTACGGCGCCCTGGTCTTGGCGGCGCTATGGGGGACCGGCGTCGTGGTGGCCAGACGGATCGCCCGGCCGATCCGGATTCTCCATGAAGGGGCGCAACACATCGGGACCGGCAATCTTGCCCACCAACTGGTCGTGAAAACCGGGGATGAGATCGAACACCTGGCCGATGCCTTCAATAGCATGGCCGCCAATCTGAGACAGTCGTTCGGTCAGCTTGAGCAGCGCATGCGCGATATTCGCAGGCTGGAGGAGAAATATCGGGATCTGATCGAGAACTCCCCGGAAATGATCCACCAGTTGAACAAGGCCGGGCTGTTTGTGCATGTCAACAAGACAGAGCTGGAAAAGCTGGGATATTCGCATGAGGACATGCAGGGGATGCGCCTGTGGGACATCGTTCCGAAGGGGCGGGAGCCCGAGATCCTGGCCTATCTGGAACGCCTGGTGTCCCACGGCCGCGGCACCATCGAGACGGTCTTTCTCACCCGGGACGGCACGCCCATTGATGTGGAGATTCACTCGACCGCCCTCCTGGATCCCGAAGGCGGGGGGCTGCTGCATTCCCGCGCCTTCGTGCGGGATATCACGCAGCGCAAGCTGCTGGAGCAGAAGGTTCAGCGCTATACAACGCAACTGGAGCAGGAGGTTGCCGGGCAAACGCAGCAACTCTCACTGTCGCAAAGGCGGTATAAAGCGCTGTTCGATCTGGCGGCTGATTCCGTGTTCATGGTCGATCCGGATGGCCGCATCACCGCGGTGAATAAGCGCGAGGAGCAGGCGCTTGGCTACGCCGAGGCGCAGGCGATCGGCAGGCGATTCCTCGAATTCGTGCTCCCGAGACATCATGACGTGACCAACGGCCTGATCGGCAAGATTGTGCTGGGGGAGCGCCAGGTGCCCACCCAGGAAATCGAAGTGGTGCATCGGGACGGCGCGCCGATGCCGGCTGAGATGGACCTGATTCGAATCGAAGACGGCACGACGGTGTCCGTGATGGTGCAGCTTCGCGACATTACGGAACGCAAGCGATTGGAACAGCAGCTTCAGGAGTACAGCGAGGAGCTGGAGGCCAAGGTCCGGGAGCGGACACGCGAGATCGAGGAGACGAAACAGTACCTCGAAAATCTGCTGGAGAATGCCAATGACGTGATCTACACCTTGGATCCCGACCAACGCTTTACCTACGTCAACAGCAAGGTGGAAGCGTGGGGCTATCGCAAGGAGGATCTCATCGGCCGGCCGTACTTGTCCTTGCTCTCGAAGCGACACCGCGGACGTCGGTTGAAGAGCACGCTGGATATCGGCGCAAAGCAGGTCTACGAAGTGGAAGTAATGAGTCCGGCGGGAGAAGCCAGGGCGGTGATGGTCAGCGTCTCTCCGCTCCGTGATCCGGAGGGACGCATTCAGGGCGTGCTGGGGATCGCCCGGGACATCACGGAAACGAAGAAATTGGAGCGGCAGATCCGGAACTCTGAGAAACTGGCTTCGATCGGGAAGCTGGCGGCGGGCGTCGCGCACGAAATCAACAACCCGCTGGGCGGGATCCTGAACTGTCTCTACAATCTCCGCAAACGCACGCTGACCCCGACGAGACAGGAGGAATATATCGCGTCCATGGAGGACGGTCTGCGCCGGGTCCAGAAGATCGTCCGCCAGTTGTTGGACTTCTCCCAGCAGCACGACCCCCAACTGTCGCCGACCGATATCAATGCGGTTGTCGAGCGGGTGTTGGTCCTGACGAATCATGCCTTCGTCGAGAACCAGATCAAACTGGACCAGCAGCTCCACCCGGATCTGCCGCCGCTGCCGGTGGATCGACATATGATCGAGCAAGTGCTGATGAACCTGATCCTGAATGCGGTGCAGGCGATCAAAGGGGGCGGGCTGATCACGATTCGCACCCGGGTCGCCGCCGGCGTCCTCGCCGTCGACGTCGAGGACACCGGATGCGGCATCCCGGCCCATGTCTTGCCGCATATCTTCGACCCCTTCTTCACCACGAAGGGCACCGGCGAGGGAACAGGGCTCGGGTTGTCCGTGAGCCTCGGGATTGTCGAGCGACATGGCGGCCAGATCCTCGTGGAGAGCCAGGTGGGCAGAGGGACAGTCTTCACCGTCTGCCTGCCGTTCGCACGGGATCGGCAGATGGTCGGGGGGACGCCGTGAAGCCTCCATCGGTCTTGCTCATCGATGATGAGCCGCTGATGCGGCTCTCGATGCTGGATGCCCTCAAAGCCGTCGGCTACGACGTTCACGCGGCCGCCACGGGGCAGGAGGGCCTGGAGAAACTCGACAAGGAGACGTTTGAGATCGTCATCACCGATCTCCGCCTGCCCGGTTCGGACGGCCTTGCCCTCTTGCAGGTGTGCAAGCAGCGCTCGCCGCGGACCGAAGTCATCGTCATCACCGCCCACGGGTCGGTCGAGACCGCGGTGGAAGCGATGAGACGGGGCGCCTATGACTACATCACGAAGCCGTTCTCGATGGAAGAGTTGCTGTTGATCGTAGAGCGGGTGACCAAGGTGGTGGCGCTCCGGCAGGAAAATCTGCTCTTGCGGGAAGAACTGGAAGGGAAGTTCAGTTTTGAAGGGATTCTCGGCAAGAATGACCGCATGCGCGAGGTGCTGGAGAAAATCAAGCTGGTCTCGGCCACGGATTCAACCGTGTTGATCGTCGGAGAGAGTGGGACCGGCAAGGAACTGGTGGCCAATGCCATCCACCGCAACAGCCCTCGTCGGGACCATGCGCTGGTCAAGGTCAGCTGTGCGGCCCTTCCGGAAACGCTGCTGGAGGCGGAACTCTTCGGCCATGAAAAAGGAGCCTTTACCGGGGCGCTCCGAGAGCGGCGGGGTCGCTTTGAGCTGGCCCACAGAGGAACGTTGTTCCTGGACGAAATCGGGGACATCTCTCCGGTCGTCCAAGTCAAGCTGCTCCGGGTCCTGCAAGAACGGCGATTCGAACGGGTCGGCGGGAACGAAACCATCGAGGCGGATGTCCGCCTGGTCTGCGCCACGCAGAAGGATCTGAAAAACGAGGTGCAGCGGGGGCGGTTCCGAAAGGACTTGTACTATCGGCTGAACGTGGTGCCGGTGGTGCTGCCCTCGCTGCGAGAGCGGAAGGAAGATGTGTTAGTGATCGCCGAGCATGTGCTCCGGACTCGGTGCGCTCGGACGAACAAGTTGTTAAAAGGGTTCTCGCAAGAGGCTCATGAACTCCTGCTCCGGTACTCGTTCCCCGGCAACGTCAGAGAACTTGAGAACATGGTTGAGCGGGCGGTGGCGTTGGGGCGACCGAACGAAGAGGTGAAGGCCTGGGATCTCTGCGGATTCTCTTCCTGTCCGTACCTGGGCGGCGCGCCGCAGAATACCTGTGGCTTTTGCAGCGAAGGCCTCACGGTCGGGAAGAAGGGGGGCAGGACAGTCGAGTCACTCGCGCTGGCGCGGGAGCAGTTCGAACGGCAACATATCCTGTCCGTTCTCGGTCGGGTTCAGGGAAGCAGGACTGAAGCCTCCAAGATCCTCGGGCTGTCCAGGAAAGCCTTGTGGGAGAAGTGCAAGCGCTACGGGATTTCGCCTGGCAAGAACGGACAGCAGGAGGAGTAGGCTCACTCCCGGGGTTCTGCGCCCCCCTCCCACAGCTTGACGGTTCGATCCCACGATGCGCTGGCGAGTCGCAGGCCGTCCGGAGAGAATACCGCGCAGCGCACCGCTCCGGTGTGTCCCTTGAGGGTTCTAAAGAGACGCCCCGTGGCAAGGTCCCACAGTTTGATCGTCTGATCGTCGCTGGCGCTCATCAGCACCTTCCCGTCCGGCGAGACGGCTAATGACCGCACCCACCCCGAGTGGCCTCTCACGGTCCGTATCTCGCTGACCTGCGGCATCTCGAAGAACTTGATCGTGGTATCCCGGCTGCCCGTGATGAGGGTCTTCCCGTCGGGTGTGAACGTCATGGCGCCGATCCAGTACTCCATCGGCTTCTGGAAGCCCCCCTCATCCTCGACGAAAAACCCTCGGAATTCGGTGGTGTCATCGTCGATGACCTCCCGCCAATGCCCGTTGTGCAGCACTCGCTCCTCGCCACTCGGCAGGACTTCCCAGATTTTGATCTTTCCGATGTCGCTTCCACTGGCTAAATGCAATCCATCCGGTGAGAACGCCACGCAGGGCGTCCAGTGGTGATCGTATTGATCTTTTCCGAGCAACGTCATCAGTTCGGTTCCGGTCGTGACTTCCCAAATCTTGATGTCTTTGTTGTGGCTCCCGCGGGCCAGCATCAGGCCGTCCGGCGAAAGTGAGAGGCTGGTGATGTTATGGTCATAGCGTGTAAACAGCAGCTTCGTGGGCTCACCTGTTTTGGGATTCCACATGCGAATCGTGCGGTCTTCGCTTCCGGTGGCGAGCGTCTGCCCGTCGGGCGTGAACACGATCGCGCGGATGTCGTGGGTGTGACCCCGCAGCGATTTGAGCATGCGGCCCGTTTCTATGTCCCAGAGGCGGACGAATCGATCCACCCCCCCGCTCCCGAGCGTGAGCCCGTCCGGGGCAAAGGCGACGGCCCACACCCCGTGCGTATGGCCTCGGAAGGTCTTGATTTCTCTGGCGCCGGCCTTCCAGTAGTCGAGAAAGTCAATGCTGGCTGGAGGAGGTCCGTCCTCAGGTGCGAGGCCGGATGGGACACCTGCGGCAGACTGGGAAGGGAACGGCTCGTCCATGACTCGGGAGTCGCCTCACTGCTTCTGAGTCGGGGCGGGGTCCGCCCCGGGGCGATTGAAAACCCACCTGTCGGTGACTATAATGGCCCTCTCGACCTCTTCGGATCATAAGAGAAGCCAAGGAAGCAAGTCAAGCCGATGGAAATCAGATTTCAGCCCGCCCTGCTGCAGGAAGTCATCGATTCCTTCGTGGAGAAGACTGAACGGGAGGGCGACCCCACCTACTATAAGGAATTCCACGAATTGGCCGACCCGATCTATGAGAAATTTTCCTTGGACGATCGTGAATCAGAGTTCAAAAAGCTGTATCAGTATCTCTTTGGAATCTGGGGATTTTCTGACATTATCCGCAATGCGTTCGACGAGTTTCCCCCGCTGAGAGACAAAATCGGCATTGTCCTGATCAGGGGTGTGCTCAAAGAGGACCAGGAAGGCGTCGACATCCTTCGCAAGTGGGGGTCTGTGGAGCAGGAACTGGCCAGGCAATTCGAGGAACAAGGACTGAAAGGAGTCGGGATCAAGCTGATTCCACGGCGGTTCTACGACCCGGCCCTGACACGGTACTGCCGCCATGAACTGACCCACATCGCGGACATTCTGGATCCGACCTTTAGTTATGATCCGGACACCAAGGTCGGGCAGAATCCCGGTGAGGAGACGTTGATTTTGCACCGCTACCGGATCATGTGGTGCTTGAACATCGATAGTCGTCTGACGAGGGCCGGAAAGGAATCGATGCTGAGCCGGGAAGACCGGTTCAAGGAATTTCGGTCCTGGTACCGAAAAATTCCTCCCGCTCAACTCAAGTCGGTCTTCGAGGGGTTATGGCAAGCGGAGTTCCTGACGCATGCCGAACTGGTAGAGATGGCTACGGACACCCTGCGAGTCTTGGAGCGGGCGGTGGAGGTCGAAGGGGGGGAGGTTCCGGAAATCCAGAACCAAATCATGTTGATGCCCGGGTTCCCCTGTCCACTCTGCCGTTTTCCGACCTACACCTGGGTCGAAGATCTCGACAAGATCGAGAAGCACGTGCTCGACTTTATTCGGGAGAATCATCCGGGGTGGGATACCGAGTTCGGCGCCTGCGACCGGTGCGTCGAGGTCTACAAACTCCGTGCCGACGGCGTGATCTAACCGGGTAGGACCATGGCAACGGACCCTCCCTACGGCCGCCGACGTTTCATGAAGGACTCCGTGCTGTCACTGGCCAAGACCGCGCAGGAGTTTGTGAAACACCGTGACGCGCCAACCGAGAAAGCTCCAGCGCCAGCTAGACGCGACTGGCTGCGGCCCCCCGGCGCGGCCCCTGAGTCTCTCTTTCTCGCTCGATGCACGCGCTGTGGGGATTGCGTGAAGGTGTGCCCCTACGGGAGCATCAAGTTTGATCAGCGAAATGGCTCTCCGGTGATTTTTCCGGACGACATCCCCTGTTACCTTTGCGAGGATTTCCCGTGCATTGCCGCCTGTGGGACCGAAGCCCTGCTTCCCGTCGAGGGCCGGGAACAGGTGAGGATGGGGACCGCGGTGGTGTCACATCGGGATT
Organism: Nitrospirae bacterium 13_2_20CM_2_62_8; assembly: GCA_001914955.1. Classification (GTDB taxonomy): domain Bacteria; phylum Nitrospirota; class Nitrospiria; order Nitrospirales; family Nitrospiraceae; genus 40CM-3-62-11. The sequence continues at coordinate 8,245 of MNDM01000048.1, forward strand.
GCACGGCAGGGCAGGGCTGCAATGCCTGCGTGTCCCGGTGTCCGACGGACGCGCTGGCGATGGATTTTGATGTGTTCCGCCTCGTGGTCTCAGAACACCGCTGCGTGGGGTGCGGTCTCTGTGAGCAGACATGCAAGACGGTCAACGACACCATCGCGATCAAAGTGTCCCCGGCTTGGCTGTCTCCTGCTGGCACAGACACGCGGGGTGCATAGCCTCAGGCTGATCAATACTGGGGCCCCGCATGGGGGTGAACGCTGGATTGTTCAGCGAGGAAAATCAGCCACTTGGGATGGGTCAGATCGGGCTTGACAACCCCAAACGCATTGCCTATGATACTGCGACTTGCGCTGACAGTTTGACGGTTGGAAGCGAGAAACGAAGGTGAGAGCCTGTGCGTTCGCGCTTGCAACCGGCGAGCTGATGAGAGTGAGGGAATGAGTACCAAAGAGAGCGAACGAAGACGGGTGGACTCTGCCACCGTCGCTCCTGGTGCCGGGGCTCTCAAGGATTCGCCGGCGGTTGAGCGAGCATTAGGGCGAAGCAAGCTCTACCTCCTTGTCTCCTGGAGTATGTTGTATCCGGAGGATGATGAATTTCTGGACTATCTGCAGTGCGGAGAGTTCGTGGAAGATGGGCGCTCTGCCCTTGCCAGTCTCATCGCCGCCCTCGATAGCATCGGAGGAGAACGGGCCAGGTCGAAACTGACCGCGCTGTCGCAATACTTGGATCAGATCGAAGGGTGGGTCGCCACCGAGTGTGCGAACTGGCAAGTGACCGACCTCCAATCCGAACACCGACGAGTCTTCAGTAACGTCATTACGCTGGACTGTCCCCCCTACGAAACCCTCTTCGGCAATGATCACGTCTTCGGGCAAGCCCACGTCATGGGTGATATCGCCGGGTTCTACAAGGCGTTCGGCGTGGAGCTGTCACAAGACGTCCACGAGCGTATGGACCATCTGAGCGTGGAGTTGGAGTTCATGCATTTTCTCGCGTACAAGGAGTCGTATGCGCGCTGCCACGACGGGCCCGAGAAAACCCAGATCGTGGTGGATGCCCAGAAAAAGTTCATCAAGGACCACATCGGACGGTGGGTGCCTCTCTTCTCGAAGATGTTGGTGAAAAAGGCGGACTCCGGCTTGTTCCGCTACATGGCGGACTTCACGTCGGACTGGATTGATTTCGATGCGGCCTATTTAGGGGTCAACCCGCAGCCGTATTCGGAGGCCGAGTACCGGCCGGCGACGTTCAGTGCGCCGGAGGGGCAGACCTACGAGTGTGGCGCGCAGGATAAAGGGAACGAGTTGAACATGCTGCTGAACGAAGTGGGCGCGCAATCATTCATGGATCAGAAGGACAAGGACGGAGAGAAAGACGAGTCGGGACCTGTGGGGACTGCATAATGATTGTCCATCTTCATCGGTCATTAATCCTTTAATCGAGAGGAGGGCATATTCATATGAGTGTAGTACAGACACGCGATAGACGACTGGTGTTCGGCATCCTTCTCTCTGCTCTGGTTGTCGGCTTTCTGTTGACGCTGGGGCAGGTGCCTCTTGCAGTGAGCCAGCCGGTTGCCATTCCAGTAAAGGCGATCAAGGGGCCGATCCCGATGGATGGCGCCAACCCCATCTGGGAAGGTGTGCCGGGTGTCGTGGTGCCGCTCAGCGGACAAACGATCACCACGCCGATGCATCCGAACATTTCCGTGAAATCCGTCTTTGTCAAGGCGGTGACGAATGGAAAGGAGCTCGGCTTTCGGCTGGACTGGATGGATCAGACGTTGAACAATACCACCATCGGGCCACAGGACTTCCGCGATCAGGCTGCGCTCCAGTTCCCGGTCAACACATCGGGCGCGCCTCCGTTCCAGTGCATGGGCCAGTCCGGCGGAACCGTTAATATCTGGCGCTGGAATGCAGAATGGCAGAAGGACCTCGGCAAGGACAGTGCCGGGATTTGGGACGTCGATGACCAGTACCCCGGCATTTTCTGGGATTACTACTTTGAGGAGCCAGCCGGTGGGGTGACGTATCCAGACCGAATCGGCCGGAGCCTGGGTCCCTTCAATCCCGGTATTTGGTCGGGGAACATCATGTCTGACCCGACCCTCCGTGTGAGCTCAGTTGAAGACCTCAACGCAAACGGGTTCAGCACGCTGACCACGCAGGCCCACCAGGATGTGATCGGAAACGGCTTGTGGGAGCCGGCCGGTTCCATTAAGGGCGGGTGCTGCACCGGTCCCACCTGGAGGATTGTGGTGAAGCGCGCGTTGACCACCAGTGATCCCAACGATGTCCAATTCAAAGCCGGCGCTACGGTACCGATCGCGTTTGCGGTGTGGGACGGGGCCAACGTCGAGCGGAATGGCATGAAGGGGATCTCGACCTGGTTTACGCTGAAATTACCCTGAGGCACTCTTGCCCTGTCTAGGGCAGGGTCGTTGACCGGAGAAGGGTTCCTTTCCGGGAGACGGAAGTCTGACGAAAAGCCCCGAGTCATCCGTCGGTAGAGGCGGAGAGGTGATTCGGGGCTTTTTGCTGTCGGCCGCTGGCGATACAGTGTTGCGCATCGGCGAGAATGTCTCGCAAGCCTTTTCAAAATAAGTCGAATTGGCGCCCAGACACGGTTGCATTTGGAAGCTCGGAGGGTGTATAAAAAGCCTTAGACGCTGGCTTGTGAAGCCATGTCCGAGCACACAGTCGTTCGGCTTCCCTTATGAAAGTATCCCTCCTATTTCCGCCGACCTGGCACCCTTCCCAGCCCTACCTGAGCCTGCCCTCGCTCACCGGTTTTCTGGCTCAGGCCGGCATCAAGAATGTGACCCAGCGTGACCTCGGCATTGAACTGCTCGACACCGTCCTCACTCAACAGTATGGGGAGGAGGTGTATGCCCGGCTGGTGGAGAAGGCCAAGAAGCTTGAGCGAGAGCGGACTGGCGAGACGGGTCCGTCAAGCGCGGAGCATTACACGCGTGTGGTCGAGGCGCTGGACCGGTTCCCGTATCTCATCGATCGGATCGAACCGGCCAAACACTCCCTGCGAGGGGAGGAGTTCTACGAGCTCGATCGCTATCGCGAAGGTCTCTTTCTGATCGACAAGTGGCTGGAGCTGGTCTCGACACTCTACTTTCCGACACGCATGACGGTTGTCGACAACCAGTTCAGCAGCTATTCCATCTATTCGTCGAAAGATATTGCGAAAGCGATCCGGGACGAAGAGCAGAATCCATACATTGAATTGATCAGGGCGCACATCCTGCCCTCGATTCTTGCGGAGCAGCCTGATCTGGTCGGCGTGTCGATCACCGCGACCTCCCAGATCATTCCCGGTCTGACGCTCTGCCGACTCATCAAAGAGACGAGCCCTACAGTCCATCTGACCATCGGCGGCAGTATTTTCACCCGGCTGGTGGATAACCTGCGTCGGTGCGCCTCATTGTTTGACTTGACCGATGACTTCATCGTCTTCGAGGGAGAGACCGCTCTGCTCGAATTGATCAATCAGTTGGATGGCAAACGCGATTTTTCCAAGGTGCCGAATCTCATCTACCGAGAGAGCGGAAAAATCACGGTCAATCAGCCGTTTTACTCGGAGAATATCAACGACCTGCCCGCGCCGAACTATGACGGATTTCCTCTCCGACGGTACCTGGCGCCGGAGACGGTCTTGCCCGTTCAGTTTTCCAGGGGGTGCTATTACAAGGATTGCGCCTTTTGCGCGTTAACCCTCGATCACCAGAATTTCAGGCAGAAGGACCCGGGCAAGACGGCCGACGATTTGCAGATGCTCTCGGAGAAGTATCACACCCCCTATTTTTTCTTCACCGACGAATGCCTGGCGTTGTCCCCGACGAAGCGGTTGTGCCAGCAGATCCTTGGCAGGAACCTGCATATTCAATGGACCGCTGAAATGCGGTTTGAAAAGAACCTGTCGCGGGAACTGCTGACGCAGATGCGCGATGCCGGCTGCCTGAAGATCGTGTTCGGTCTCGAGTCGTTCAATCAGCGGGTGATGGACTTCATGAAGAAAGGCATCACGCAGGCCAGCGTCCGGCGCGTGACCGAGGACTGTCTGGATCTCGGCGTGGCGATTCATTGCTACATCATCGTCGGATTCCCCACAGAGACAGAGGAAGAAGCCCTCGAGACGATGGACTTCATCGTCAGCAACACCCGCCTGCATGATTCCTACGGGTTCTCCTGCCAGCCATGCCTGTTCGATCTGGAGAAAGAAGCGCCCATCATGAGCGATCCGGGCAGTTACGGAATCCGGCGCATCATGCGGCCTGTTTCAGAGGATCTGAGCTTGGGGTTCTTCTATGAAGTCCAGGAAGGCATGGTCCCGGACCAGGCGGAGAGGGTGTACCAGCATGTCTATGAAAAGGTGAGTGAAGTCGTGTGTGAGCTGCCGTTCAATTATTCGATGGCGGACGGTCTCTTGTATATCGCCCGGGCAAAGGCACAGGCCCAGAGGGTCCCGCAGCCCACTGGCTCCTGAGTCGGGTTCGCATTCCAGAGGGAGATACGTACTCTTCGCGGCGCAGACGAGGCCGTGAGCCGGTTGACGGGGTTGGATTCTTCTGGATATAATCCGACGCTCAAACGTGCAGAACATGGGGAAAGGGGCTGTGCGGAATCATGGCAGGTTCGGAGGCGTTGGAGAAAGGGGGGGGAAGAGTTGAAGAGCAGGGGATGCTCTTCGAGTACACGGTTAAACTCCTCCTGGTAGCGGGGTTCCTCGAGCTCGTCCTCTATCGTCTCATCTCCCGACTCGGCATGCATCTGAGCAAGGTGGCGGAGAAGCACGAGTCGGTCCGCCTGACGTTCAAGGGCTTGTCATCCATCGGGTTCACGCTGCTGAACTTCGTCTCGCTGCTTCTCTTTCTCGCCTTCTTTCTCCTGCTGTTCAACAAGCTCCGGGCCGTCGGAGTCGGACGGTACGACGGGCTGCTCATTCCGTCCGTGTCCCTCCTGTTGGTCCTGACCGTGGCGTTTCTGGTGTTTCCTCCCGCGATGCTCGGGTCGGTGGTGTATAACGTCGTGACCCTGGCCGTGCTGGTGATTCTGGTGTTCGAGTATCTCAGGACGCACCCGTCCAGGGTGCAACGCGCGATGGTATCGTGCTACTTCCTCGGGGTCACCGGATGGCTCTATTACCAGATTCTTTCCACCACCTATGGCCTTCTCGGTCTGGCGGCGGTCCCGCCGCTCGTTCATGAGATCAATCGGGCTGGAGAAGCCATGATGGTGGGGTCCAGCATTCTGGTCTTCTGGGCCTATGGGGGAACTCCCCTGTGGACCAAGAACAGACGCCAGCAGCGCAGGGCCGCGACGTTTGCGTTTGTCGGAGGCGGAGCCTTTCTCGCGCTCCTCTTTCTGGATTATTTTCTGGGGCTGTATGACCCGGCGTTGGCCGGGAGTATCCGAAAAGCCGGCGAAGGGATCGGCTGGATCTTTCAAATGGGGATGGGCTACACGTTCTATTTGCCCTTTGCGTTCTATGTGACCGGCCTGCTCTGCTGGGGGTACACCGTGGTGAAGTTGGTCACTCTCGGCCGGATGGCGGGCTTCGGCCTGGGATTGATGTTCATGGCCGGCTATGCGCTCCAGCTCTCGCATCTGTCCCTCATGGTCGTGCTGGGGCTGATGCTCCTCAACCTGGACCGACGACGGCCGGTGGCCGTGCTCGGCGAGCCGGGACAAGCAAGCCAGCTCGCCACGACAGGGTCGCCGATCCTCGGTGAACAGACGTAAGGCACGACAGTAGGCACAGGCGATGAGTGAACAGGACGTCACGAAGCCGACCGAGCAGGGCGGCGCGACCGTTGAGCAGCCGGAGCAGCCCCTTGCGCCCGACGAGGAGATCGCCGAGCTGGAAAAGCTGCTGGGGACGGAGCCGGATGATTTTCAGGCTCGCTGCCGTCTCGGTGAGCTGTATTTCAGCAAAGGACGGCTGGACGATGCGCTGACCGAGGTCAAAAAGTCGATCGAGATGGCGGAGGGCCTTCGGGCTGAAATGAACCGCTCCCTGGCGATGTACTATTCGAACCTCGGGACCATCTATGCGACGAAAAGCATGGTCGAAGAAGCGGAAGCGCAGTTCAAGCGAGCGCTCGAGCTCAATTCCGGCGACGTCTTAGCCCTCTTCAACCTCGGACGAGTCCATTCTGAGAAGCGGCAATTCTTGGAGTCCAAGACCTTTTACGAGCGACTGGTCGAAGCCACTCCCGAAGATCCGATCGCGTGGTATAACCTCGCAGGGGTGTATGTCGAGCTGGATAATCCGGCAGTCTCGGATTACAACACGATCGACATGGCGATGCAGTGTTACCTGCGCACCCTCGAGCTGGACCCCAAGCATTTGGAGGCCAGCTTCAAGTTGATGGACATCGCGCTCAACCACAAGAAAATAGACCTCGCCATCAAAGTGATGGAAGACGCAGTCGAGCACAATCCGGATGAGCCGCTGGTCCATTACAACTTGATCAACGCGTATGAGAAGTGCAAAATGTTCGAGCAGGCCGAACAAGCCAGGAAACGGCTGAAGGACCGGTTCGCCAAGCGAACGAAGGACACCGGCAAGGCCTAAGAAGGAGAGTAAGCGACCATGTTTGGGAGTATCGGGTTTACCGAGCTGATTCTGATTCTGTTCATCGTCTTGATCATTTTCGGGGCGGGAAAACTTCCCCAGCTTGGAGAGGGACTCGGAAAGGCCATCAAGGGATTCAAGAAGTCTGTGCACGAAGCGGACGCCATCGAGGCGGAAGCGCAGGCCCAAGCTCAGGCGCAAGTGGCGGGCGCCCCCCAGGGGCAGGGGACGCAGATCCCTGCACAGGCCGGGGCGGCTGCGCCTCCGGCGGAGGCGTCACCGGCGGAACAGCCGGCGGCCTCGATGCCGCCTCCTTCGAAAGGATAAGAGACCGGGGTTGTCCGGCCCGGTGGTGATGCTGAGCCATCGCACTGCGGGCCGGAGGGAGTCGAGATGGGAATCGGGGTCGAATTAGGCGTCGGGTATATTGAAACATTCGCCGGGAATGGCAAGGCCCGGAGCACCGGGGATGGCAAACTGGCCGTCAAGGCGGGCATTCCTCTCCCGGTGCATGTCGCGGTGGATAAGGAGGAACGCTACCTGTACTTTGCGGAGTCCGGGTCGGATCGTGTGCGGCGGGTGGATTTGAAGGAAGGCACGCTCCACAATTTCGCGGGCATCGGGGAGACCTGCTACAGCGGGGATGGCGGGCCGTGCGGCGAGGCGGGTTTGTATCTTCCCCTCGGAGTCGCATTTGACTCTCGCAATGATCTCTACATCTGTGACTCGGGCAGCAATCGGATTCGGAAAGTCGACCACGAGACCGGCGTCATTACCACCGTGGTCGGAACGGGGCAGTGGGGATTCAATGGGGATGGATCGGCCTTGGAGGTCAATCTGACCTACCCGGCCGGCATCGCGTTTGACGCGCACGACGTGATGTTGATCGTGGACACGCAAGCCCATCGAATTCGCCAATTCGATCCACGCACAGGTCGGGTGACCACGCTTGCCGGGACGTGGTCGGCTGAAGATGATGCGCGTGAACAACCCCTGGTGGCGAGGAATCTGGTCGTCCTGTCGGGCGATTCCATCGGCATCGATTTCAGCGATGACCACGGATGGCTGAGACCTGAATGTTCCGACGGCCTGGACCTGTCCCTCTACCTGGATGACGGCCGGCCGGCGTTGGAAGCCAGACTCTACGATCTGGTCGGGATCGCCCTGGATAGTCGTGGAGACCTCTACGTCGTTGATAAAGGGAGCAACCGTGTGCGGAAAATCGATCGCACCACGGGGATCATCTCCACGGTAGCCGGGGTCTGTCGATACGGGTTTGACGGAGACGATAAACCGGCTGTGAAATCGATGCTGCATGCCCCTGAAGCGGTTGTGTGTGACCCGTCGGACAACCTGTACCTCTCGGATACGATGAATCATCGGGTCAGAAAAATTGACGCCAAGACCGGAATCATCACCACGGTGGCGGGCAACGGAGACAGCGGGTACGAGGACAAGAATATGGGTGGGTGCGGCATGGCCAGATTCGTGGCCAAGGAAGCGGCCGGTATGATCAAGCATGGCGACGGCAGTCCGGCGATGGAAGCGGTGGTCAATTCGCCGGCCGGGTTGGCCTTTGACTCTCAAGGATGCCTGTACATCTGCGAGCGCGGCGAGAACAAGATCCGACGAGCCAGGTTATGGTAAGCCTCGGCGACAGAGTTGTTCATGCGATCGATCACAAAGAGTGTCACGACGATCACACGACAAGGGGCTGAGCACGATCATATGGGGCTTCGGTATGACACGAGTGGAGCCGTTGGGCCTCCGGTCTCATTCCATCATCTCTCTTCTGGCAGGCTTGCTGATCAGCGCTCTCCTTCTGGGGTGGTTGGGCATTCCGGTTGTCAGCTCTGAGGGAATGTTCATCCGATCCCATCTGATGACGGGCGAGATCCCCTCCGCGCCTGATGATCCGGCGTGGGACAAGGTCCCGCCCATGACGCTGCCCCTCAGCGGTCAGGTCATCACGCGGCCCTCGTGGCCGGAACCGTCTGCGCGGGCCTTGGTGGTCCGCTCGGTTCACAACGGCACCGAGATCGCCTTCCTCCTCGAGTGGCAAGACAACACCAAGAACGACCGGTTGTCGCCCGGCACGTTCCGGGACGGGCTGGCGCTCGGACTCCCGCTGGGAGATGCGCCGGCCTTCTTCTGCATGGGGCAACTGGACCACTACATCAACATCTGGCATTGGAAAGCCGACTGGCAGAGCGATATCGACCGGAGGGCTGCCAGATCCACGGAAGGGAAACGAGAGGGCGGGGAGGTCCGCCGGTTCGAGGTCATCCCGAGGCGCTCCTCATCCGTGGAGGATCTGGTCGGGGGAGGCTTCAGCACGCTCACGACCAAGGTGGCCCAGGGCCGGATCCAGGGAAAGGCCACGTGGAAGGACGGCGTGTGGCGTGTGGTGATGAGAAGGCCGCTGGTCAGCGCTGATCCGGAAAACGAAGCCAGGTTGGAGCCGGGCCGTCTGCAGGCCATCGCGTTCGCCGTCTGGAATGGAGAAAACAAGGAGCGCAACGGCCAGAAGGCGGTTGCCCCGTGGTACCAACTCTCGATTGATCCGGTTGCGAAACTGTGATGATCAGTGCGCAGGCGTACGGGGCGTGACCCTGGCGCCACGCTGGGTCGGTGTTCGGGCGTGAATGGGAGGTGGGTGGGTCTCACACATGCGAGCGCGACGACAAGCCCTCCCAGCGGGTAGGGCTTTTTTTATGTATCTCATTCTGGCGGGATGCGCGGTCTGTCTTGTGAATCCGCTCTTCGCAGCTACGGACGACAAGATGAGCGACGACGAGGCGAAGCGCCTCGGTGAACAATTCGGCATTGTCGTGGATTCGGTTGACGAGGAGATTCGGAAGGAGCTGAAGATGCAGAGGCCGGAGGGGGTCGTCGTCTTCGAAGTCATCGGGGGGACTCCTGCTGATTCGGCCGGAATCAAAGTCAGGGCGGTAATCAAAGAGATTGACAAGGTCGAAGTGAGGAGCTTGAAGGACTTCGGCCTGGCCTTGAAGCGCGTTATCTCCACCTGTAATTTTACCGTGGGGACATACGAGCCTGCGGATCCAGACACCCAAGGGGTGGCGGGCATCCTGAATTTCCATTTCGTTCCGTGCATAAAGGACTAGATCTGAAGTCCCGGACGGGCCTTCGGGGAGCCGCATGGGGAGGATGACAATTCTGGCGGGCGGCGTTCTTCTCGTGCTCTTCGCCGGCTTGGATACCGTGTATCACGGCCGGGCGGTCGCTCAGAAGGCCGATAGCCAGGCATCGGGCGAATGGGTGGCTGAGATCGAAAAGATCTTCATCCGATCGGAGGATTGTAAACAGTGTCATGACCGGCACTACGAGGAATGGAAGGGGATGCGAGAGCAGACCCCTGACCTCAAAACCTTCGGCCGGGTTGATGCCGCCCTCCTCCACGGGACTGCCTTAGACTCACCTGTCTTCAAAACGGTCTTCGGTCTCTGGCTCCAGACCAACCCGACCCTCGCGCAGCGAACGCAGTGCTTGACGTGCCATGCACCGGCCGTGACGGTATTTCCCCAGTATGTGGACAAGATTGGCGGCCAGGTCCTGTCCGGCAAGGTCGAGGTCGAGGGCATTGGATGCGCGTCCTGCCATCTGATCAACGCCGTGTCGGAAACCGCCGCCCCTCCGCCTACGTTCAAGCTCAAGCCGGGAAAAGTGCTGTATGGCCCTTACGCGGAGCCGGAGGAGAATCTGGTTCACCCCTCCAGCCAGTCCGATCTGTATCGAGGCGCCAACTACTGCACCGCCTGTCACTTTGACAAAGTCAAGGATGTGACGCGCCGGGACTTGCCCGGTGAGATCCTCCAAGGGACCATCTGTCAGGATTGCCACATGGAACCCTCGACCGGTAGTTCGACCTCCAAGCGTGGAGCCCTGACCCGTTCGATCGGGCGCCACTGGTTTCGGGGAGTCGTGATTCCCGGCCTCTTGATTAAAAATCGCAACCTGCAGGCCGAATGGATGCCTCGGCTGGATCTCGAGCTCAAGACATCCCCGACGGCGGTCGAGGGCACGATCCTCGTCCGAACCGGCAGCCTGCCTCACAGTTTTCCAGATGGAGACCCGGTTCTGAAGCAGTTTTTTCTCACGATCGTGCTCAAGAATGCCCAGGGTCAGATTCTAGCCACTGAACAGAAACGGTTCGGGTTGTCCTACGACCAGATTCTCCGCGGGCCTATCCCGGACCCTCTGATAAAGGGGGGAATCACCACGCGTGTTCCGTTCACCCTGCCATTGGCTGCCGAGGCCACCCCGGCCTCTGTAGAAGCGTTGCTGACCTATGCCCTCATCCCTGAACCTGACCCCAAGCTCAAGGGAAAATATCTGGCTGCGCTCAAGACCGACAAGGAAAGGGCGGAAGCGACCAAGCTGATCCAGGAATACGCTCTGCCGCGCCTCCTGACATTCAGAACGAAGACCTTATAAACAATCATACCGTGCTGTCAGTGCTGAGGCTCCCTGTGAGGGAGTCAGGAGGGACGTTGGAGCCGTGACACGACTGAAAGACATCGGGACGGCTGTCGCCGTGGTCCTGGTCTCGCTGTCCGTGATGACCCTGGGGAGCGGTTCACACCTCAGCCAGGCCCAAAATTCGGCCCAGCCGAAGGAGCCCCTGGAAAAGGTGTTTCCCCATTCGAACAAGTGCAAACGCTGCCACGAACGGGTGTTCGAGGAATGGGAAGCGTCGCCGCTGTCCCGCTCGATCCACTCTCCGGCGTTCCGCGCTTCGCTAGAGGGGTACTTGGCCTTTTCCGGTCGGAAGGACCCGGGTATGTGTTTGCGGTGTCACGCGCCGCATGTCAACGTCTACGAGGATCAGGCGCCGGCCTTTATCGAACAGGTGCGGTCAGGAGATCCGGCCATCGACGGAGTCGCCTGTTCCCAATGTCATCTGATTGAACAGGTGGACCGGACCAAACAGCTCCCGAAGATCAAGTATGCCCTGGGGAAAACGCTCTTTGGTCCGTATAAAGACTTTGTGCCCAACAAGGCGCACGAGTCGAAGGACCTTGACCTCTTCCGGAAATCGAATCTTTGTTTGAACTGCCATTTTGCGGTGCCTGCTGCTGCCGATCTGGGCAAGAGCAACGACCTGCTGGGACCGTGGGAGAGCAGTCAGGCGACCAAATCCGGCAAAGAGTGCCAGACGTGCCACATGCCTGAACAGGTCGGCGAATCCGCCAACGGCGAGAACAAACGAAAAGTGGCCAATCACACGTTTCCCGGACGAATAGGCAAGCTCAGACAGGAGGCGGCCAAGCTCGAAGTCGAGACCGAAGTGAAAGGCGATCAGTCAAAGGTGACCGTGACTGTCCAGAGCCTGGTTCCCCATAACCTTCCGACGACGCATCCGGCCTGGGCCCGCATGGTGCTGGATCTGACGATTCGGGGGAAGAACCTGAACAAGGTCTTTGGCGAGCAGCGGGTCTACGGACGGGTCTTCGCCAATGCCAAAGGGCAGCGGTCCGCTTTCGACTTTGAGGCGACCAAGGTGCTGGAAGATACGGTCCTCAAGCCGGAAGAAACCAGGAAGGAAACCTTCTCGTTCCCAACGCCCAAGGATACGCGTTCCTTTGACGTCGAGGCATCGTTGAGCTATGCGCCGGTGGCGGGGCCGCCGGCTTTTCTCCAGCGAATTGAAGCGGAGTCCTCGAAAGGGGCCCAGGATCCGGTGTTCCAGCCCATCCCGATCGTGAAGCGGACCCTGAATGTGCCGTTGAATTGATGTCGGAGAGGGAGAAGGGCGGAAGGCCGGCTATTCGCCGGCAATGGTCGAGCCCGGTGATTTGACTTTGAAGATCTGAATGGCCGAATAGATATTCTTTGCCGGCTGATTCAGGATCAGCTCCGAGTTCGTGATGTGCGTGTCGATCAACTCGAACGGCCCGCCGCTGTAGTAGATCTGGCAACGGTCCATCGTGCAATTCTTGTAGACGTGGTTGTCCAACGCGAGCTGCTCCTTGATGAACGTCTTCCCTTCCACCAAAATGTACTCGGGACCGAAGCCCATGGCGTCCTTCCTTGGCAAGCCACTATATCAGATTTCTTCCCGATCCGGCAAACCAGCCCGCGTTCCCCTCGCATGAACGAGCACTGAGTCGAGACCCCGTGAACCGTCTTCCTGATGGTGCTCCGGGGTTTCGTCTTGATCATTCCCATCCGGGCGGATAGAATGGCCCGATTTTTTGGCGCCCTCCGACTGCGACGAGCCCACCGTGTGTGGACCGGTTGGGGCATCGGATGGTCGTGGTCTGCGGATGCGAGGTGGATCGACGGGGGGCGCGATGCGGCACTTCTGATAGAGAGGAGGAGAGTCTGTGGATGTTTCGACGGGGGTCATCGTCTTTGCCATCGCCGCCGCGATAGCGGGAATCGGCTACGGGGTCTACTTAACCTACTGGGTCGTGAAGCTGGAAGCGGGCACTGCGCAGATGCAGCGGATCGCTCAGGCGATCCAAGAAGGAGCGGCCGCCTATTTGAACCGCCAATACCGCGCCGTGGGGGTGGTCGCGGCCGTGTTGTTTGCTCTGCTCTGGCTGGCCGGGCAGTGGTCCGATTACTTCGGGCTGCTGACCGCGGTCGGATTCCTGATCGGCGCGGGGGCCTCGGCCACGGTGGGGTATGTCGGCATGAACATCGCCGTTCGAGCCAATGTGCGAACCGCGCAGGCGGCTCACAAGGGACTCAACGCGGCGTTGACCGTCGCATTCAGGGGCGGGGCCGTCACCGGGCTCCTGGTGGTCGGGCTAGGGTTGTTGGCGCTCACCCTGTTTTATGCCGGTGCCACGGCTCTCGCGGGCCAGGACAAGGCGATTCATGCCCTGCTGAGCCTTGGCTTCGGCGGAAGCCTCATCTCGGTCTTTGCGCGCGTGGGCGGCGGCATTTATACGAAGGCTGCGGATGTCGGGGCCGACCTGGTGGGCAAGGTGGAAGCGGGCATTCCGGAAGACGATCCCCGCAACCCGGCGGTGATCGCCGACAATGTCGGCGACAATGTCGGCGACTGCGCCGGGATGGCGGCCGACCTGTTTGAAACCTATGCGGTGACGACGGTGGCCGCGATGGTCCTGGCGTCTTCCCTGTTCAAGGGACAAGTGGAACCGGTCCTCTACCCACTCGCGCTGGGAGGCATGACCATTCTCGCGACGATTGTTGGCATCCTGTTTGTCAAGGTCGGTCCGGGCGGTGGGATCATGGCGGCCCTCTACAAGGGGCTCTTCGTGGCCGGCGGGATCGCGGCAGTGGCCTTCTATCCGATCACGATCCGGCTGATTCATGGGGTCGGCGGTGTGAGTGGAGCCAGGTATTATGTGGCCGCGCTGGTGGGGCTCGCGGTCACGTTGGCGCTGGTCTTCATCACCGATTATTACACCTCCAAGAGCTATGGGCCCGTCCGCGGAATCGCCAAGGCCAGCGAGACCGGTCATGCGACGAACATCATCGCGGGCTTGGCGGTCGGGATGCAGGCGACCGCCTGGCCAGTCGTCGTGATCGCGGCCGCCATCCTGGCGAGCTTCTGGGTCTGTGGGGGCGCCGGGGGAGGCGGCCTCTACGGTGTGGCGGTGGCGGCCGTTTCCATGTTGTCGATGGCAGGAATTGTCGTGGCGATCGATGCGTTCGGGCCGATCACTGACAACGCCGGCGGGATTGCGGAGATGGCTCATCTGGGGAAGGATGTCCGCAACATCACCGATCCATTGGATGCGGTGGGGAACACCACCAAGGCGGTGACGAAGGGCTACGCGATCGGGTCAGCCGGATTGGCGGCGATCGTCTTGTTCGCGGAATATGCGCGGGCGGTGTCGGGTGAGAACAAGACGAGCGGGTTCGAGCTCTCGAACCCGGACGTGCTGGTCGGGTTGTTTCTGGGCGGGATGCTCCCGTTCCTGTTCGGCTCGATGTGTATGAAAGCGGTCGGGGAGACCGGCGGCCTGGTCGTCGAGGAGGTCAGACGGCAGTTCCGCAGCATCAAGGGGATCATGGAAGGCACCGGGAAACCGGAGTACGGGACCTGCGTGGACATCGTCACCCAGGCCGCCATCAGGAAGATGATGATTCCCGGGCTCATCCCGGTTGTCTCTCCGATCTTGGTTGGGGTGATCTTGGGGCCTCAGGCACTGGGCGGCCTGCTCGTAGGCAGCATCGTGACGGGCCTGTTCGTGGCCATCTCGATGACGAGCGGCGGCGGCGCCTGGGATAACGCCAAGAAATTCATCGAGGAGCAGGGCAAGAAAGGCAGCGAGACCCACAAGGCGGCGGTCACCGGCGATACCGTCGGTGATCCTTGCAAGGATACCGCCGGTCCGGCGATCAACCCCATGATCAAGGTGATCAACATCGTGGCGCTGCTCATGGTGTCCCTGCTGGTGCGCTAGCGAGGTGTGTGTCGAATCCGCTAGATTATTTATGCGAGCCCCGGCAGGCTTGACGGAGACAGAGACGTGAGGTATCCTGGCTACAGAACCCGGCTCTAAGTCCGTGACCTGTGAAGGTGGAGGCCGAGGTTTGGAGGTACTCGCATGGAAAAGCAGGAGAGAAGACCAGAGTCCAAGAAGGATTCGCAAGCGAAGGAGGAGGCGAAGCCGAATCCTAAAGTGGTCGAAACCGGTAAGAAGCTCAAAGAGGATATCGATAAACTGGTGGATGAAATTGACGACGTGCTGGAGAAAAATGCGGAAGAGTTCGTGAAGAACTATGTCCAAAAGGGTGGACAATAAGCGCATCCGTCGAATCCACGTCGATAGCACCCCCACGGCCTGGCTGCGCCGCTCCCTGAACAAGCGATAAACCCGTCCTCGCTCTTGCACCCGCTCACGCGTAGTTCCTTCCTCTGCATGTCCCGTTGGTGACCCCAGCCCGGTCAGCTTGACCAGGCAGACCGCTAACATTCACCTCTGGTGCCCAGCCCGTATTATTGATGACGGTTCGTGGCGCACCGCCTTCACCCGGTGGCTCTTCAGGCCGCTTCGATAACGGTGGCTTGCTGCCTGTGCTAGGCCGACAGGAGGCCGGTGCCAGCCTGGTTTGACAAAGCTATCTTGAAGGACTAATATTTCTCCTGGAATCTCAGAGGGTTGTGCGGGTTTCCGGCTCGATCGTTGGCTGAAGAGGCCAGATGGTCAAGAAGCGGTGGGTCTTCGGAGAGGTGAATCGGGAGCAGCAGGCGGCGCTCGCCCGCTCGCTCTCCATTTCTCCGGTGACGGCGTCGGTTCTGCTCGCCCGCGGGGTAGGCACGGTGGAACAGGCTCGCGCCTGGCTGTCCCCGCATCACACCGCGCTCCACGATCCGTTTCTGCTTCCGGACATGGAGAAGGCGATCGAACGACTCCATCGGGCGGTGGCCGCGAGGGAACGCATCTGTTTTTACGGCGACTATGACGTGGATGGCATCGCAGCCACCAGTCTCTACCTCTCGTTTTTCGGAAACCTGGGGGCCGACACGACCGTGTACATCCCGGATCGTGTCCGTGAAGGGTATGGACTGCATGAGCGCGCCCTTCGGGAACTGTCACAGGGAGGGGTGACGCTGCTGGTGACATCGGATTGCGGAACCACGTCGCACCGGGAAATCGAAGTGGCGAACGGATTGGCGCTCGATGTCATCGTGACCGATCACCACCAGGTCGAACCCCGCTTGCCCCCGGCGCTGGCCGTGGTGAACCCCCATCGTGCCGATTCGGGATATCCGTTTCACGATCTCTGCTCAGCGGGGCTCGCCTACAAGGTTGCGCAGGCCTATGAGGATTGCTATGGCAGGGGAGCGGTGGCTCGGGAATCGCTGCTCGACTTGGTGGCACTGGCCACTGTTGCCGATGTCGTCCCGTTGCACGACGAAAATCGCTGGTTCGTCCGCGAAGGCTTAGCGTTAATCTCACGGGGGGCCCGCTGCGGGATCCGGGCGCTGAAACAGGCGGCGGGGGTGGACAGGGATTGCACGACCGGTACGGTGGCGTTCAGGTTGGCTCCTCGGATCAATGCCGCCGGACGATTGACCCATGCAGGCGCTGGCGTTCGGCTGCTCACGACGGAGTCCGATCGAGAAGCCCGGGATCTCGCCGAACGGCTTGAGCAGTTGAACCGGGAACGCCAGCGGATCGAAGAAGACGTGCTGGCAGACGCGCTGGCGGTGGTCGGGAGCTCGGAGGTCCCTGCAGCCCTGGTGTTGGCCGCACGCCACTGGCATCTCGGTGTGGTCGGGATTGTGGCCGCCAGGCTGGCGGATCGGTATCACCGTCCCGCTGTCGTGATCGCCGTGGACCAGAACGGACTCGGGAAGGGTTCGGCACGAAGCGTGCCCGGCTTTGATCTCCATCAAGCCCTGACACGGTGCCGCGATGTGCTGGAAAGGTTCGGCGGGCATCCCGCCGCGGCCGGCCTCACGATCCGGGAATCCCGTCTACCGGAATTCCGGGACAGGTTCGCCGCGGTGGTGGCTGAGTGGAGCGGCGATCAGCCACCGGTGCCGACCCTTCGCGTGGACGCGGAAGTCAGTCTGAAGGAAGTGGATCAGCAGCTTGTCCGCGAGTTGGACGGGCTGCACCCCTTTGGGGCCGGGAATCCGGAGCCTACGCTCGCGGTCCGGAATCTGGCCATTGTCGCCAATCGGGTGGTCGGGGATCGTCACCTCAAGTTGACGGTTCGTCACGGGAATTCGCCTCCGTTCGACAGCATCGGGTTTGGAATGGGCTCCTTGGCCGACCTCGGGCTTTCGGCAGAACGAGCCGTGGATTTGGCCTTCGTGCCTGAGTTCAACCGCTGGAATGGTCTGGACCGGATCCAGCTGCGAATCCGGGACTTGCAGGCGACCCAACGCGTATAACGTGTCCCATGCCGTACGACACCATTACAGAGCTCGACCAGTTGATTAATCGGGTCCTGAGCTACAACCCGGACGCCGATGTGGATCTGGTGCGTCGGGCCTACGCGTTCTCGGCGAAGGCCCACGAAGGCCAGACCAGACGGTCGGGCGAGCCCTACCTCCAGCACCCGTTAGCGGTGGCCGGCATCTTGACGTCGCTCAGATCCGACGTGACCGCCATCGTGGCCGCACTCCTGCACGACACGGTCGAGGACACCCTCGCCACGCCGGATGAACTCGAGCACGAGTTCGGGAAAGACATTGCGCGTTTAGTGGAAGGGGTGACCAAGATCGGCAAGATCCCGTTCAGGAACTACGAGGAGAAACAGGCCGAGAACTTTCGAAAGATGGTGCTCTCGATGGCCGATGACATCCGCGTGGTTCTCATCAAGCTGGCCGACCGCCTCCACAACATGCGGACGCTGCAGCACCTCGGCGAAGTCAAACGACAGCAGATTGGCCAGGAAACGCTCGACATCTACGCTCCGCTGGCGAACCGACTGGGCATCGGATGGATGAAAAACGAGCTGGAAGACCTATGCCTCAAGTATCTGAAGCCCGACGTCTTCGCCGGCCTGAAGCTGCGGGTGGCGAAACGGGACGAGGAACGGCAACGGTACATCGAGGAAGTCATCCGGCTGGTCAAGCTGGCGTTGGCGGAGGCGGGGCTTGTGGGCGAGGTCAAGGGGCGACCCAAGCATCTCTACGGCATCTACCAGAAGATGGAACGCCAAGCCATCTCGTTCGAAGAGGTGTACGATCTCGCGGCGGTCCGCATCATCACAGACACCAAGATGAACTGCTATGCGATCTTGGGTCTCATTCATTCCCTCTGGCGTCCGGTTCCGGGACGCTTCAAGGACTACATCGCGATCCCGAAGTCAAACCTCTACCAGTCCCTCCACACGACGGTGGTGGGGCTCAAGGGCGAGCATGTGGAGTGTCAGATCCGTACCGAGGACATGCATCGGGTCGCGGAACAGGGGATTGCCGCCCATTGGACGTACAAGGAGCACGGACAGATCGAAGAGAAGGACAGAAAAGCGTTCAGCTGGCTGCGACAGTTTGTGGAGTGGCACCAGGACCTGACCGATAATCGTCAGTTTATGGACTCGGTCAAGCTGGATCTCTTCCACGATGTGGTCTACGTGTTCACTCCCAAGGGCATGGTCAAAGAAATGCCGCTGGGGTCAACGCCCGTGGACTTTGCCTACGCGATTCACACCGAGATCGGCGATCATTGTGTGGGGGCCAAGGTGGACGGCAAAATCGTTCCCCTGAAGCACCAGCTGGCCAGTGGCGATACGGTGGAGATCCTGACCGCGCCGACGCAGGTCCCTCACAAGGACTGGCTCAAAACCGTCCGGACCTCGCGAGCCAAGACCAAAATCAAGCATTGGCTCAAGGTTGAGGAACAGAAGCGCAGCATCGAAATCGGCCGCCGTCTCTTAGAGCGGGAATTCCGCCGTCACGATATGCCGCCGGCGCAAATGTTCAAGTCGGACCGACTCCTCCAGGCGGCACGCGAGTCCGGATTTGACACGACGGATGACATGGCCGCCGCGGTCGGCTACGGGCGTCTGTCCACACTGCAGGTGATCAACCGATTGAAGCCTCCAAGTCGTGCGGGAGAGACGGCGGTTCCCCAAGAGTCTCCCGTCGTGCGGCCTCCTGTCGGGAAGCTCGAAGAGAAAGGGGTCAAAGTCAAAGGGGGGCGTGATCTGCTGATGCAGCTCTCCAGGTGCTGCAGTCCGGTCCCTGGCGATCGGATCATGGGCTATATCACTCGCGGCCGAGGCCTCACCATCCATTCGGTGGGGTGTCCGAATCTTGATGCGTTGGATTATGACAAGGAGCGGTTGGTGGAAGTCGAGTGGGATACCACCGCTCCCAGCACCCACCCTGTCAAAGTGTCGGTCCTGGCGGTGGACAGGACGGGAGTGCTGGCCAATGTGTCCTCGTCCATCTCCGGATGCGAGGCGAACATCAGCCGAGCCGAGATCGCGACGCGGGAAGACCGAAAGGCGGTGCTCGATTTTGTGATCGAGATCACGGATACCGCTCATCTGGACCGGGTGCTGAAGGCGGTCGAGCGCGTGGACGGTGTCATCACGGCTCGACGGATCCGCGCATGGCAAGAACGGTAGCGCCGTCGTCAGTTGGTTACGGGGAGGGCCGTGATCGCTGATCGGAAACCGGGTGGGGAGCTTGGAATCGAAGTGTCGCCCCTCGTTGCAACCTCAAGCTGTCCGCCCTGCCCGCGGCCAACTCCAGCACGTAGAGGGCGTTCTCGTTCGGCTGGTATTGGGGACACCCGTCGTCGCTCCGGCTGCAGCCCGGCACATTCCGTTCCACGTGGACGATCTTTTTGTCCCGATCCATCCAGATGATGTCCAGGGCAAGGCGCGTGTTTTTCATCCAGAAGGTCCAGTGCTGTGGTTCCGGAAAGGTAAACAGCATGCCGCGGTCCTCGGGCAGGGAATCCCGAAACATCAGTCCCCTGGCTCGTTTCTCCGTGGTGTCAGCCACTTCCGCGAGGATCGTGACCCCCTGTGGGGTGGTCACGGGCACAAGCCCCTGCTCCGTTGACGGCCCCTCCGATCCTGCTCGGGCCTGAAGCGCGGCGGTCAGGACGATGATGGTCGTTGCCAGAGCGGCTCGTGCGAGCGGTCTCGAGAGTTGTTGCAAGAAGGTCCATGCTGCGCCGCAACCCATGCGCGAATCCTAGCGACCCTCCTGCGCTCTGTCAAGGCGCCCGCTCGGCGCCCACTCTCAGACCCGGATGCCGTCAGCACGCGGCTCTGGTCGCCGTGTTTGACAATCTCCGGGGGACCGGCTAAGGTGGCGCCGGGCTGAAAGATTCCTGATGGAACGTGTGTGGCTCACACAGTATGATCCCGGCGTTCCCGGCACGCTGTCCTACCCCGACATCGCCCTGCCCGATCTGTTGACCCGTGCCGCCGAGCGGTATCCCGATCGTCCGGCGCTCCGCTTTTACGGACGCGTGATCCGATACCGCGAGCTGGACGCGCTCGCCACTCGGTTCGCCCACGCCTTGATGAACCAGCCGATTCGAAAGGGCGGGGTGGTGGGGCTCATGCTCCCGAACCTCCCACAGACCGTGATCGGGTACTACGGGAGCCTGCGGGCCGGCGCGATCGTCACCCCGGTCAACCCGCTCTTCGTGGAAAGCGAGATCGCGCATCAGGTCTCGGACTCCGGCTGCGAAACCATTCTTGCGCTGGACCAGTTTTACCCTCGGCTCAAGCCGCTGCTCGGGCGGACCTGCCTCAAGCGCGTGATCCTGACCGGGGTGGCAGATTACCTGCCCTGGCTCAAACGCCTGCTCTACCCGTTGAAGACGAGAGGGCAGGGTCGCTACGGCCCTACGTCGGTGAGCCCTGCCGTATCGACGTTGCAACAGTGCCTGAGCGACCCGCCCGGCTTTCCTCCTGTCCCGATCAGTCGAGACGACGTGGCCTTGCTTCAGTATACCGGAGGGACGACCGGAATTCCCAAAGGCGTGGTGCTGACCCACCGGAATTTAGTGTGCAACACCTGGCAATGCCGGAGCTGGATGACGGCCCTCCGTGAAGGCGAGGAGGTTTTCCTGGGAGTCCTGCCGTTCTTTCACGTGTACGGGATGAGCGCCTGCCTGAACCTGGCGGTCGGTGTCGCGGGCTCACTGGCATTGCTGCCACGGTTTCACGTGACGGAAGTCTTGGAGGCGATCACGCGAGAGCGCGTCACGGTATTTCCAGGCGTTCCGGCGATGTTTTCGGCTATTAACACTCATCAGAACCTGGAACGGTACGACCTGCGGTCTGTCCGACTCTGCATCAGCGGAGCCGGCCCGCTGCATTCGTCCGTCCAGGATCGGTTTGAGGCGCTCACGGGAGCCCGGTTGGTGGAAGGATACGGGCTGACCGAAGCGGGGCCGGTCACTCACGTGAATCTGACGGGTCCTGATTCTAGGGAGCGCCGGCGTCGAAGCATCGGGCTGCCCTTGCCGGATACCGACGCGAAGATCATGGACATCGAGACCGGCGAACGCGAACTTCGGATCGGAGAGATTGGAGAGCTGGCGGTGCGGGGTCCCCAGGTGATGCCCGGCTATTGGAAACGGGATGATGAGACACGGCACGTGCTGAGGAACGACTGGCTGTTCACGGGGGACCTGGCCAGAATGGATGCGTCGGGCTTCTTCTACATCGAAGACCGCAAGAAGGACATGATCAAGTCAGGGGGTGAGAATGTGTACCCTCGCGAGGTCGAGGAGGTGCTCGTCCGGCATCCGAAGATCAAGGAGGCGGTCGTCGCCGGTATCCCTCAGGGCCTGCGCGGAGAACTGATCAAGGCCTACGTGGTGCTCAAGGATGGTGAGCACGCCACCGTCGCCGACATCCTGGACCACTGTCGACATGATCTGGCGAAGTTCAAGGTTCCGAAGAAGGTTGAGTTCAGACCCGAGCTTCCCAAGACGCTGGTGGGCAAGGTGCTCCGTCGGGTGCTGGTAGAGGAAGAACTCAAAAAGGACGGCCCGGGGCAGGACCCATGAAGATCCGCCCCAAGGCTGGACCAGCCCGGGGCGCCTCGGCTTGCAATCGGGCGGCAGCCTGTGCCAATCTTGTCTGGACCCTGAGCGAGAGTGTCCAGGGAGCGAGGAAGACAATGAAGGAAAAACGGCTCGTGCACTATAAAAAGGGAGTGTTCGTCTGCCCGAAATGCCGCCAGTCGTACGTCCAGGAAAAATGGATCGAGGAATGGCGGATTCGCTGCCACAAGTGTGATTATCGCGGGACGTTGACTGAGGTCTCGGTGGAGGAGCAGATGGATGAGGAGACCCTGCGGCATTGACCAGCCGTGACCACGGCGCATACGGCTCCGTCACCCGCTTATCCCTCTTCGCTCCTCGCCAGGATTCTAGAAATCAGTCTGCAGAATCTCACCTGTTTCGCTGTTCCGGCTCATCATTGCGAGAGGAGTCCTATGCGCAAGACGTGGATCCTGCTTGTCGCGTTCGTCTGGTTCTCTCCCGTGCTGCAACACGACGGAGAGGCCGCAGAATCCTCACCGAACATCAAGGTGTTGGTGACGTACCATTCCGTGACCGGCCATACGGAGAAGATGGCCAAGGGGGTTGTTGCCGGGGCACAGGCGGTGCCGGGAACGACCGTGGTCCTCAAGCCTGTGGGAAAAGTGACGGCGGCCGACCTGTTTTCGGCGGATGCCCTTATCGTCGGTTCCCCGGTGTACTGGTCCAACATGGCCGGCCAGGTCAAGACGTTCTTCGACGACTGGCAGCTTAAGTTCGGGGTCTTTCCGGAGTTCAAAATGCGGGATAAGGTAGGCGCGGCCTTCACCACCGGCGGGCAGGCGGCAAGCGGCAAGGAGCTCACGATGCTCACGATCCTGGCCGCCATGCTGGGCAATCAGATGATTGTGGTCAGCGGCGGCGGAGCCTTTGGCGCTTCAGCGACCAGCGAGGGGGACAGTCCCGGCATTGACGACAAGGAGTTGACGGGCGCCCGAGAGCTGGGCCGGCGGGTGGCCGAGGTGACAGGGAGGGTCAAGCGGGGAAGGGCGGAGTAAGCTCCGATATCATCCCGCCGTCCGCTCCAGCTCCTCTACCATACCCCGGATGGTGTTGAAGCCCCCTTGCCAGAACGTCTCCGCGCGCATGTCCACACCCACTTGGGCCAGGATCGCCTCCGGGCGCTTCGAGCCCCCGGCTGCCAGCAAGTCCAGGTATTTAGGCACGAACGCGGAGCCCTGCTGTTTGTAGCTGTCATACAGCGCCAGCACCAGGAGATTGCCGAAACTGTACGCGTAGCAGTAAAACGGGCTTCCGAAGATGTGCGGAATGGTCAGCCACTCCCACCGAAACTCATCCGCCACCGCCACGGCCTTGCCGAACTGCTGGCGCAAAGTCGACAGATAGACCTCCGAGAGATCCGGGACGGTTGCGCCGTTGGCAACCATCTCGTGAGCCGTCTTCTCGAACTGGACGAAGTAGGCCTGGCGGAGTACGGTGGCGTAGATGTCATCGAGCTGGGCCAGCAGCAAGCCCTGCTTGACCTCCTTGTCGGTCTCTTGGGCCATCAGGGTATCAGACAGGACACGTTCACCGAAGACCGAGGCTGTCTCGGCCAGCGGCAGCGTGGCATGGAAGGTAAAGACGGAATGATCCGAGGCCATCATCCCGTGCACCGCATGGCCCAGCTCGTGCGCCAAGGTGGCGACATCCCGCGCCTCTCCGGTGTAGTTCAGCAGGACATAGGGCGTGAATTCCGGGGCCACGCTGTAACAGTAGGCTCCGCTCAGCTTGCCCGGCCGGATCCGCGCGTCCAGATGGCGCTCGTCGAAGACCCGCTGGGCCAACTCCGCCAGGCGCGGTGAAAACGCCCGGTAGGCGCCGAGAACCATGCGCACCGCATCCGGGTATCGATAGCGTTTCCGCTCCGTCCGGTGGGGCGCGTACAGATGGTACCGGTTCATCGGCTTGATCCTGCAAAGACGGCCCTTGATCCGGAAGTACTCCTGGAAGATTTCTGCATTCTTGAAGCAGACGGACAGCAGCGCATCGACCGCCTCATCCGGCACGTCGTTGCCGAGATTTCTCGCCATGATCGGCGTCGAGAATCGACGAAGCTCCAGGTTCTCGCCCTTCCACTCGTTGACCAAGGTGGTGTAGATCTCGCCGATCAAGTCATGATGGCCGGCGAACACCCGGAACAGCTCCTGGTAGGCCTGCTCCCGCACCCGTGGTTTGGAGCTTCGGAGGTAGCTCGAGAGCTGCTCGCGGGTCAGGCTCTTTCGTACGCCGTTGACCGTGAGCGTAAACGTGAAGCCGTTCGTGAGCACGTCATAGAGGGTGTTGATCGCGTCGCGCCCGGTTACGTTCTTGATGTTGATGATCTTCTCTTCGGGTTCCGAGAGCGTGTGGTCCTTGAACCGGCGGATCGTTTCGAGATGGTACCGGAAATCTCCAGATGCCTCGAGCAGCCGGGTTGCGCTTTCCTCATCCACCTTCTGCCACCAGAGATCGAAGAACAGGACGCGGTTCTGCAACGACGTCAGCCGCTCTTCCACCTTGTTCTTGAACGCGCGTGCCTGGGAGTTCTTGGTGTCCTCGGAGAACCAGAGGTAGGCATAGGCCCCCAATTTAGCCGACAGCGCCGCGATTTCCTCGCTGAGACGCATCACTTCAATAAAAGCCTGGCTGGTCATCTGAGGGTTCAGGCGGTCGCGAAACGACTCGAACTGGGAGACTTTGCTGTCCAGCTCCTTGACTAGGGGGTCAAAATCGTCCGCGGGGTTTTTCAGCAAATGCGACAGGTCCCACCGATCCGAAGGCTTCATACTCATCCGTTTTGTAACAGCGTGTCTCATGGCACAACCTTCCAACCTTTACACAAGACCCTGTGATCATACCATTGGACCTGAACCGGGACAAAATTAAATGTTTACTTGTTATATCAATATGTTATGAACTTACAACGGAAGGGATTCAGGAGGAGAGCATCCGTTTTCCCGGGGGGTCCCAAGCCGTTGACAGAGTCGGAAGTAATGCTAAAATCCCCCCGAAATTGCGAGGGCCAGGCGGTGACAGAGAACGAGATCAACCGAGCGGTGCAGTACGTGACAGCCACCACATCCTACGGGCGCGAGACCGTGGCTCAAATCATCAGGACCGGCCTGGCGGAGCTGGCGGCCATGGCCGCTAGCTCGTCACGCCACTTTACGCGGGAGACCCTGCTCGAGTATGTCTGTTACTGGACGATCAAGCGAACGGCCCTCCCGGAACCAATGGTGCGCGAAGTACTGGGATGTGCAGGCCGCTGGCTGGACGAGCTGTATGAAACCCTCGCCCACGAGCACCAGGGATTGCTTCAAGACCCTGACCAGTAACCGTTTGACCAGCCATCCACCCCTGCGTCCTCTCTACAACCTGATGCTGCGGGCAGCGGTAGGAGAAATGTCACAATATTTCAGTTGGATATGTTTCTGAGAAGGAGGCACAGGCGGTGAAGCGGTTCCGTGGGAGAACGAGGAGGGAGCAGCATCTCGATTTGGGTCTGTGCCTTCGCGGCGAGCGGTCGGTGGGTACCTCACCGGGAGGATGGGGGCGCGAGCTTGAGGCCCAATGGACCGCCCTGCACCATGTCTGCACCGACCGGGCCAGCCGAAGCCGCCTGGCTCGCCTTCTGGACCGGCTCATGGGCGGCGACCGGGCCGCGCTGCAGTCGGCACTGGCCGAGCTGGAGCTGGCGACGCTGCTGGTGCGTGCCGGATTCTCGGTCGGTTTTCTTCCCGAGTCACAGTCGAGAACGGCTGACTTCGAGTGCACCCTCGGTCAAGACCGGATGTTCGTGGAAGTCACCGCGCTGGTCGGCTCGCGAGGTCGCCCGCGCGGAGACTTGAGGGCGCGCAGCCAGCAGACGGATGATGGAGACGAGGAAGACCATGACGGGGGCCAGGTGTTAATCGACCGGCTGGTTTCCCGAATCTCGCAGAAAGCCAGACAGCTCGTGCAGTATCGCGCGCCGGTGCTCTTAGCGATGACCGTGCCGCGCCGTGATCCCTCGCGGCATCGAGGGCCGGATGAGGTTGACCTCAAGCGTCTCGCGGGCACGGTCACCGTGATGCTGACGGTGGTCCGCCACGTGAGCGGCGTGCTGCTTTCCCTCTGGGAAATAAAACCGGCTCCCGCGCGATCCGGCGTGCGCCTGGCGAACGCGCATGTGGTGGAACGGCCCGCACATCAGACCGCGTATCCACGGGTTCGGTTGCTGATACGCAACCCCGCTGCTGCGCATCCGTTGAGCGGACGGGAGATTGAAGCGCTGACAGGATTATTGTGAAGGATCTCCGAACGAATCCTACCCGAGGCTCTGCGTGAGCAACTCCAGATTCTTGGTCACCATCGCATCGCCGTTTTGGGTGGATATGGCAATCCCTTGCTGGCAGACCTCCCGGCATCGTTCGATCCGCCCGCTCTTTTGCAGCGACTGGGCCAGGGCCAAATAGGCGGCCGAATAGGTCGGTTTGACGCGGATGCAACTCTCGAGGGCCGTGATGGCTTCGGCAAAATTCGCGTCCTCCATGTAGGCTTTCCCCAGGCCGAACCACGCCACCTCGTCGTTCGGGTCCATTGCCAGCACTTTCTTCAGGGGTTCGATGCGACGATGTGCCACCTGACCTCCTGGCTGCGAAGGGCTTCCCGCGCCATGGAACGGGGGTACTGTACACGTCCCGCTCCTCATTGTCTATCGAGTTTCGGCCATGTTACGATACCGCCTCGCTCAGCGAATAGCCAGCAGCGAACAGCAAGTAGCTGGAAGTCGGAGCACTCCTGATTCCCGGCTATTGGCTATGAGCTATTTGCTACCAGCTCACATTCTATGGCGCGCACCGGCTTCGTCTACCATCCGGACTATCTCAAGCACGAGATGGGGGCTGGCCATCCGGAATCGCCGGATCGGCTGCGAGCGATCGTGTCCCGACTGGAGGCCGGTGGGGTGCTGGGTCGTCTGGTGCGGATCGAGCCCACGAAGGCCGCGGATGAGTGGATCACCCAGGTCCATGCAGTGTCGTACCTGAAGGATCTGAAAACCCGGGCACCGGTCAGCGGCTATGTGTCTCTGGACCCGGACACGTCGATGTCGGTCGGCTCCCTGCCGGCCGCGTACCTGGCCGCTGGAGGAGCGTTGGCAGCGGTCGACGCGATCATGGCCGGCACGGTGGAGAACATCTTCTGTGCGGTCCGCCCCCCGGGCCATCATGCCGAGCGGGCCCGAGCCATGGGATTTTGTCTGTTCAATAACGTCGCGATCGCCGCGCGTTATGCGCAACGCCGCTGCGGTGTTGGCCGCGTGTTGATCGTGGACTGGGATGTCCATCATGGGAATGGGACTCAGCAGGCGTTCTATGACGACGACTCGGTGCTTTTCTTCAGCACCCATCAGTCTCCCTATTACCCCGGGACCGGTCGAGCCACCGAGCGCGGGGAAGGGCGAGGAGAAGGGGCGACGATCAACGTTCCGATGTCACCCGGACAGGGCGACGAGGAATATCGCGAGGTCTTCGAGCGGGTGCTGGTGCCAGCTGCTGACCGGTTCAAGCCGGAGTTCGTGGTGATCTCGGCGGGGTTCGATGCGCATCGAGATGACCCGCTGGCCGGGATGGGACTGACCGAGGACGGCTATGCGGCCTTGACCGGCATCGTAGCCGGGATTGCCCGGCGCCACGCCAAGGGCCGAATCCTTTCCTGTCTGGAGGGGGGCTATAACCTGAACGCCCTCGCCGTGTCAGTTGAGCGGCACGTGATCTCGTTGATGGAGGCATGAGGCCGCCAAGAGGTCTGCAAGACCGTATGCGAAGAGCCTGGACGATCATCCTGGGAAGCCTGGCGGTGGCTGCGGGCCTTGTCTATTTCTTTTATACCGAAGTGAGGCCCGCGGTGATTTTCGGTCTGCGGTCCGATTATGCCCGGCCGATCGCCTACCAGCCGACCCCTGAGGGGATCGGCAGCTTGCGAGCCGAGTCCTGTGGCACCTGTCACCGCGAGATCTACGAGGAGTGGAAGACCAGCATTCACGCCCATGCCTTCGACGATCCGTTCTTCCAGGCCTACTGGAAAAAGGACGGGAATATCTGGGTCTGCTTGAATTGCCATACCCCGCTTGAGAACCAGCAGCCGACGCTGATCAAGGAAATCCCTCGCAACCGGGTGGAAAAAGCGGTCCAGGAGCCCAACCCCCGGTACGATCGCGAGTACCAGCAGGAGTCAATCACGTGCGCCGCCTGTCACGTCCGGGAGGGCGTGATTCTGGGGCCATTCGACGACTCCGTGGCGCCGCACCCCACCCGGTTTGATCCGGCTTTCCGCACCACCGAGGTCTGCTACCGGTGCCACAGCGTGGTGTCCGGGCCGGCTCAGTTTTACAGGTTCGGGCCCTGTGGCACCTATGCGGAATATGAAGACAAGTACTTCATGAAGGAACGCGGGATGATTTGCCAGAGTTGCCACATGCCGGAGGTGGAACGCCCGATCGCGGAAGGGGGGCCGATCCGGCAGGGGCGTCGGCATCTCTGGCGGGGCGGCCATGATCCCGACATGATCAAACGGGCGGTGGCGGTGCAGGTGCAGGCCGATCCACCGGCTCCGAAGGCGGGAGACCACGTCCGGTTCACATTGACGCTGATCAATGCGGGGGCCGGGCATAAGATTCCCACCGGCGATCCGGACCGCCATTTTACCGTGGAGTTTGTCGTTCTGGACGGTGAGGCGAAGGTCCTGGCTCAGAAGTCGCAGACCATGGGACGCTGGATCCTGTGGCAACCGGTGATCGTCGAGGTGTACGACGATCGCCTGATGCCACTGGCGAGCCGGGACTATACATTCTCGTATCTCCTCCCGGCCGAAGCGTCTGGGCTCACGCTCAAGACACGCGTCCGTTACCACATCCTGACGGACGCGCAGCACAACGCGTTGAAGAAGGAGTATGGACTCACGGCCGAGGACCCGTACGCGTTTACGATCTACGAGCGCGACTACCCCCTCTCGGGCAATCTGGCAGCCGCGTTGCGTCAGGGAGAACATGATCCACGACTGGCCTGCGCAGTCGATGGCCGGAGGCCAGGCTAGCGCCGGAGGGCTTCATCGTATACAAGGAGACCCATGATCCATCCGTTTCTGATCGATACCGTCACGTTGGAGCAGAACTTGGGCCGCGCAGACCTTGTGGTGATCGATGTCCGCGGCAAGGCGGCCTATGCCTTCGGCGGCCACATCCCGGGAGCGGTGCAGGCCACCTGGCACGACTTCAGCGATCCGGCCGCGGCCGCCAAAGGCTTGCTGGACCCTGATCTCTCCCGGATCGAACACAAGATTCAGACGCTGGGCATCAGTCATGACAGCGACATCGTCATCTACTCCAATCCATTTGATAACTGGGGCGATGAGGGGCGCATGTTCTGGATGCTGCAGTACCTCGGCCTCACGAGGCTCAGGATTCTGGACGGAGGGTGGGTGAAGTGGATCGCCGAACAGCGACGCTACGAGCACGGGACCGTGATTCCGAAACCGGGCAATTTCCGCGCGTCGCCCGACCCTGCGCTGATCGTGTTCAAGGACGAGCTGAAGAAATTGGTCAAGCGTCCCCATCCCGAGACCGTCATCGCCGATGCTCGCAGCCTGGAAGAATACGCCGGCAAGGAAGTGCAGGGGATTCCGAGGCCCGGCCACATTCTGTCCGCGATCAGCGTGCCCTGGAACATCTATTTGAAGCCAGACGCCACGGTCAAGGACCTCGTCGCCATCCACACAAGTTTGGAGGAGAGAGGGCTCCATGAAAGCCAGGAGGTGATCTGCTACTGCACCGGCGGAGTTCGTTCCGCGTGGCTGTACTTCGTGTTGCGGCTGGCCGGCTACCAGAAAGTCAGGAACTATCCGGGTTCGTGGTGGGAGTGGAGTCGGGACTTCGCGGCGCCGGTCGAGACGGATGTGAGGCTGTTGCACAAGATCATCGGGCAAGCGGAGTCCAAGCCTTCTTGACACTAGAAAATTCCACGTGGTATCGTCCCCGACATGATCGATGGTCCGGGAGGGTCGCTCCCGGGTAGCTCACGAACTAATCCGGAGAGAGGAGGAGGTGGGCGATGGGCAAATCACTTCTGATCGGAGCAGTCATGCTTGGCGCGATCACGGCGTTCCTGAGCGTCGTGTGTCTCCCTTCCGTCGCGCTGGCCGTTGGCAATCCGCATGTCGCCGAGGCGTTGGACCATGCGAAGGAAGCGGTGGCTCACGGGAAACAGGGGCATGCCGACGTGCTGGTCAAGCATGCGCAAGAGGGGTTGAAGCACGCAGAAGCGGCTCAGAAAGACATGAAAAACCCGCACCTCGCTGAGGGGGTGAAGGGGCTGAAGGAAGCGGTCGAGCACGGGAAGGCCGGTCACGCGGATGTGGCCACGAAGGCGGCTGAAAGCGCGATTATGCATCTTTCAGAAGTGAAGTAAGACATAGCGGGCAGCGAGGCGCTCATCGCGGCGAACCGCTAGCTGTTCGCGCACCAGACGGGCAGGGTTTCCCTGCCCGTTTTTATTTGGGCGTGGGTGAGCCATGCGGGTCGGGTTTTATCAATTCA
Source organism: Nitrospirae bacterium 13_2_20CM_2_62_8 (assembly GCA_001914955.1). Taxonomy (GTDB): domain Bacteria; phylum Nitrospirota; class Nitrospiria; order Nitrospirales; family Nitrospiraceae; genus 40CM-3-62-11. The sequence continues at coordinate 38,878 of MNDM01000048.1, forward strand.
ATCCGGTCTTCGGCGACGTCAAACGCAATCTCGACGTCGTCGCCACCCGACTCGCCACAGCCCACTGCGATCTCATGGTCCTGCCGGAGCTGTTTGCCTCTGGCTACCAGTTCCTCTCCAAAGAAGAAGTCGAGTCGTTGGCCGAGCCTGTCCCCGATGGCCCCACCACGAGACGGCTCCTCGAGCTCGCGCGAGCCCGCGGTATGCACCTGGTGGCCGGTCTGCCTGAGCGCCACGCGAACCGCTGCTACAACTCGGCGGTCCTGGTAGGACCGTCAGGGTTTCTCGGCCTGTACCGCAAGGCGCACCTGTTCTATGAAGAGACGCTGTTTTTCACCCCGGGCGACACCGGCTTCCGGGTCTGGGACATCGGTTCGGCGAACATCGGGATCATGGTCTGCTTCGACTGGTTCTACCCAGAAGCGGCAAGGACGCTGGCTATCAAGGGCGCCGACATCCTGTGCCATCCCTCGAATCTGGTGCTGCCGCACTGTCCGGACGCGATGGTGACCCGCTGCCTGGAGAATCACGTGTTCAGCGTCACGGCCAACCGGATCGGGTTCGAGGCGCGGGGCGGAAAGGACCGGCTGACCTATATCGGCAGGAGCGAGATCGTCACCCCACAAGGCCGCGTGCTCCACCGTGCCCCGAGCGATCAGGAGGAACTGACGATCCTCGACATTGATCCCACGGAGGCGCGCAACAAATCCCTGACCCCGTATAACGACCTTCTCCGTGACCGGCAACCGCACCTGTACGAGATCTGACCGGTTATTGCCTTCTTTGGTCGCGCCTTCCATTGCACACCGCGTCTTCCCGGTGTAGGATTTGGCGATGGCTCCTTCTCTCGGCAAAGGCATCTTCCTGATCGCGAGCCCGGGTCTGCGGGATCCGAATTTCCGGCAGTCCGTCGTGTTGCTCTGTCAGCACGGGCCGGAAGGCGCGCTGGGCGTCGTCGTGAACCGGCCGACTGCCATGCATCTTTCGGAAGTGCTCCCCCAGGTTCCCGTGCTCGAGAGCCAACGCCATGTCCTGTTCTCGGGGGGCCCCGTGCAGCCGAATCATGTGCTATTGCTGTATCGTCTGACGAAGGAGCCGCCCGACACCCACCATGTGTTCGACGGAGTGTATCTGGGCGGCAATCTCGACTCGCTCGAGCGGGTGTTGGAGAAGCCGGCGAGCACGGAGGCGTTCAGAGCGTACCTGGGCTATGCCGGCTGGGGGCCTGGCCAGCTTGAAAATGAAATGAAAGTCGGCTCTTGGATCACGCTACCTGCGGACCCCACCGTGGTGTTCGAGAAGGACCCCTCCCGGATCTGGCCGGACATTCTGCGGTCGCTGGGATCACCGTTCGACCACTACGCCGAAATGCCGCCTGACCCGGGCTTGAACTGAGCAGGTTGAGGCTGAGGTCGAGGTTGAGGTGGAGGTTGAGACCAAGGAAGGACCGACGTCGCTCTCCTCTCCGTACTGAACCTCAACCTCAACCTCAGCCTTAGCTCAACCCGCGCTTCGCAGGAGCGGGCGCAGAAAACGGCCCGTGTGAGACCCCTCCACCTCTGCCACCTGCTCCGGGCGTCCTTCCGCAACCAGCCGACCACCCTGATCGCCCCCCTCCGGCCCGAGATCAATAACCCAGTCGGCGGTCTTGATCACGTCGAGATGGTGCTCCACCACCACGACGGTGTTGCCGGCGTCCACCAGCCTGGCCAGGACTGCGAGGAGTTTTTTGATGTCCTCCAGGTGGAGGCCGGTTGTGGGCTCGTCCAGAATGTAAAGCATGTCTCCAGGGGACTGGCTCCGGCCGTAGGCCGGTGCCTGTCCCCGTTGGTGTCGTAATTCCGCCGCGATCTTCAGCCGCTGCGCCTCCCCGCCGGACAGGGTGGTGGCTGGCTGCCCAAGCCGTAAGTACCCGAGGCCGATGGACGCCATCAGGTGGAGTGTCTCGCCCAGCCGCATGGAGCCGGAGAAGAAGGACTGCGCCTCGTTGACCGTCGTGCCGAGCACATCGTGGATCGTCTTCCCGCGAAAACGGACCTGGAGCACCTCCGGCCCGAACCGCCGGCCGCCGCACTCCTCACAGGCGACGTACATGTCCTCGAAGAAGTACATCTCCAGCTTTTCATACCCGTTCCCCTGGCACCGTTCGCAACGCCCACCGGTCGTGTTGAACGAGAAGTGTGCGGGGGACAGGCCTCGCCGCTTGGCCTCGGGGGTGGCGGCGAAAATCCGACGCACCTCGTCGAACATCTTCAGATAGGTCATCGCGTTGGAACGCGGAGTCCGGCCGATCGGCTGCTGATCGATCAGACGCACCCCACGGAGGTGTTCCAGACCTTTGATCGCGGTAAACCGGCCCATGGGCAACGACTCGACGCGAAAGGCTCGGGCCACGGCGCGATAGAGGGTGTCCTGCACCAGCGTGCTTTTCCCCGAGCCCGATACGCCGGTCACGCAGATCAGCGTCCGGAGCGGGAACCGGATGGTCAGATTGTTCAGATTATGCTCGAGCGCACCGGCCAGGATGAGTGCGTTCCCGCTGCCTTTGCGGCGGGTCCGCGGCACCGGCACGGTCTCATCGCCTCGCAGGTATCGGGCGGTGAGGGCCCGGCTGTCGGCGAGGAACGCATCCCGGGGCGCCGCGCAGACCACCTCGCCTCCTTTCTCTCCGGACCAGGGGCCTAGCTCAACGACATGGTCGGCCGCCAGAATCATCTGCGGATCATGTTCCACCACGACCACCGTATTGCCGGCTTCGGCCAGATCCCGCAGAATCTCCGCCAGCGTGGAGGTGTCGCGCGCGTGCAGGCCGATGGTCGGCTCATCCAGGACATAGAGCGTCCCCACCAGTCGAGCCCCGAGCTGGTTGGCCAGCGCGATCCGCTGCGCTTCTCCGCCGGACAGGGTGCGGGTCTGACGCGAGAGGGTCAGGTAGCCCAATCCGACCCGGAGCAGAAATCCCAGTTTCATCCTGAGTTGGCGCAGGATGTCATGAGCAACCTTCGCGTCGAATTCCGGGAGTGCCAGTCCGTCCAGCCATTCGACGATCTCCCGAATCGTGAGTTCCGACACGTGATGGATGTCGCGCCCGGCGATCTTCACGAAGCGCGCGTGCGGTTTGAGCCGGCTGCCCGCGCAGGCGGCGCAGGGAAACGGGCTGCGATACCGGCTGAGAAAGACCCGCACGTGCAGCTTGTACCGCTTCTGCTCGAGATAGTCGAAGAACTGGTGGATCCCCTCGAACTGTTTGTCGCCCTTCCAGAGCAGCGCCCGCTCCTTGTCCGACAGCTTGGCGTAGGGCGTCGTCAGACTGACTCCGCGCCGCTTCATCGCCAGCAGCATCTGCCTCTGCCACCAGTCCGTGCCGGGCTTGGTCCAGGGCTCGATGGCGCCTTCCGCCAGCGAGCGATGGCGGTCGGGGACGACCAGATCCTCGTGATACCGAAGGATGTTGCCGAAGCCCTTGCAGTCCAGACAGGCGCCCAGGGGATGATTGAAAGAGAACATCACCGGCCGGATCGGCTCGAAAGTCCGTCCGCAACGCTGGCACTGGTAGCGGAGGCTATACGTCTGCGGCGCGTGGCCGATCACGTCCACCCGGCAGACGCCGTCGCCCTCTCGGAACGCGGTTTCCACCCCCTCGATCAGGCGACCTCGGTTCTCGCGACGGAACACCAGCCGATCCAGGACCACATGGAGATCAGACCGGTTCGTCCGGGGGAGCAGGGTGCCGGCGTGAAGGTCTACGAGCTCATTCCCGCACTTCAGTCGCACGAAGCCGCGGGTGAGCAGAGACTCGACCAGGACGCGGTCGTGCCCTGGGCCCGGGTCCTGAATCGGGAACAGGATCATCGCGCGCGCCTGGGGAAAGCGGGTCAGCAGATCGTCCGCCACGCCCCCCGGATGGTAGCCGCGCGCCTCTTCCCGGCAGTCGGGGCAGATGGGCCGGCCCAACTTGGCGAAGAGCAGCCGGAGGAGGTCCGCAATCTCGGTCGCTGTGCCGACGGTGGATCGAGCCGTGCGAACCGGGTTCTTCTGCTCGATGGCGATGGCCGGGCGGATGTTGACCAGCCGATCGACATCGGGCCGGTCCAGCCGTTCGAGAAACATCCGGGCGTAGGTGCTCAGCGATTCCACGTAGCGCCATTGGCCTTCGGCAAACAAGGTGTCGAAGGCCAGCGAGGACTTGCCGGAGCCAGACACGCCGGTGATCGCGGTCACCGCATTGTGCGGAATACGGAGGGTGATGTTCTTGAGGTTGTTCTGCCGCGCCCCCTCGATCAGGAGGTCGCCAGCGGCCCCCTGACACGTGTGGGCCAAGACGTGAGAGGCTTCAAACATTCCGGCATCGTAACAAGGGGAGGGGCGTCAGAGCAACCGGAACGGGGAGAGAGGTTGACTTGTTACGAGCTAGTTCGCCCTGGGAGAGCAGCTGGGGTCCACGATGAGGCGTGTGCCCGCGATGTCCTCCCAGGCGTACAGTTTGAAGTTCTGGTTGCCGCCTGAATTTATTCCGTCCTGAACAACGAAGACGCCCTTGGGAAATTGCTTCGACGTCGGACAGTTGGTCACGGCGATGCCATCGGTATCGCTGACGTCGTCAATCTTGCCCGCTTTGGGGTCAATGGTGAGCACGAGGCGGTTGTCGCCCTCGCGGGTGTAGACCTTGAAGGTGTGGTTCCCCTGGCTGGAGGCGATGAGGTAGCCCTTGCCGCCGGAGACATAGTACATCGTCAGTCCTTCCACCTGCGCCGTGAGTCCGTGGTCTCCGACCTTGGCGACCAGGGTGCGCTGCTCGCCCGCGTCTGGCTCCGCGCCAAACTTCCAGATGCCGACCTCTTCCTCACTAACGTAAAGGTACCCCAGTTCGTCGTCGGCGACGCAGCCTTCGGCCTGGGAGCGGACGCTGAACGCACGCATTTGGATCGCTTTGATTGTGCCATTGCCCGCGTCCTCGAGCAGGTACTGTTCAATCCGTCCCTTGTTAGTGGTGACGAAGAAATAGAACTTCCCACTCTTGGCGCTCTTGTAGCCGCAGGACCCGTAGGGTGCGCGACCGCCGAACACTTTAAAGACGCCGCCGTCTGTCACGTCGGAGAGTGTGCGGGTGGCCGGGTCAATCACCCAGACCTTGGCACCGCGTGCCCTCTTTGCACGCACCCCTGCCAACGCGATGTCCACTACCCTGTTCCCCAAGTTGAAACCGTAGAGCACGCTCACGTTGTTCGGCTCGGTGCCGTCAGAGACCATTTGGTGGTGGCTGCCGTCCATATTGTAAATGTGCAGTCCGCCGTCTTTGTCTGTACCGAGGATAAGACTCTTTTCGGGGTCAGTGGGATGGATCCAGATGGCGGGGTCATCGGCGGCGTCGCCCGGGTGAGGCACGGGCACGGTTTGCGCTTTTGCCTCTGGCGTCACCGTCTCCTCTTGAGCGAGAAGCGCCTGGCCTCCCGATGCCATCAAAACAGTGGCCACCACGCACCATCCCCACCGTACGATTTGAGGGTTTTCATGCTGGCTTGAAGGCTGTCGCACCGGACTCAACCTCCTCTTTCACCCATCAATTATTCACTCCCCGCCTGCACGGTGAAAATCCACGCAACCAGTCCGTTCCGTATCATACGATGTGGGTGTGCACTATATGCCCGCACCGCGTTGTTGCCTAGAACGATGATGTCGTGCAGAAGCCAGGGGTGTCCTCTCCTTCGAGGTAGCGGGGCATGGCAACGAGTATCGCTATCTCAATCGTATAGCCGTCGTGCACCGGGCGCACCGTTCGTCAGCAGAGACGCCACACTATTCGTAGCGCAGCGCTTCGATCGGATTGAGACGCGCAGCCTTGTTGGCAGGGTAGAGGCCGAAGAAGAGCCCCACCGCTAGTGAGAACACAAAGGCGAGGAAGACGGAATCGGGCGAGATGATGGTCGGCCATCCGGCTATGGCCGACGTGGCCTGAGCTCCGATGATTCCAAAGAAGATGCCAAACAGGCCGCCCACCAGGCTCAACATGATGGACTCAATCAGGAACTGGATTAGGATCTGCCGACGTTTTGCGCCCACCGCCATCCGCACCCCGATCTCACGGGTCCGCTCGGTCACTGAGACCAGCAGGATGTTCATTATCCCGATGCCGCCAACCAGGAGCGAAACGGAGGCCACGGCAAACAGCATCAGAGTCAGCGTCTGGCTGGCTCCCTCACTCACGCTGCCGATGTCCACCTGGTTCTTGATCGTAAAGTCATCTGGCTGATCTGGCTGGAGCCGGTGGCGGGCGCGCAGGACTTCGCGAATCGCCTCCACCGCATCCGGCAAATCCTCCGGCTGGTCGGTCGAGGCGTACAGGCGGCGCACCGAGCCGAGAAATTGGGTGCCAAGCACTTTGCGCTCGGCGGTCGTGAAGGGGATGTACACGACGTCGTCCTGGTCATCCCCTTTCATCGATTGCCCTTTCGGCGCTAGCTCGCCGATGACCTTGAAGGGCACATTCTTGATCCGGATCGTGGACCCGACCGGCTCTTCGTCGGGGTCGAAGAGATTCTCAACCACCGTCTGCCCCAGCAGCGCCACCCGGGCGCCGGAGTCCAGGTCAGCTTGGGTCATCGGGCCGCCGCTGGTAAAAGACCAGCCCCCGATGGTGAGGTACGCTGGGGGGATCCCATACAGGGGGGCTAACCAGTTCCGGTTCCCATTCACGATCTGCATCACATCTCGTATCTCCCAGGCCGTCTCTTTTAGGACCGGCACCTTCATTTCAAGGTCCTGCGCATCGGCTACTGTCAGCGTGACCGCTCCTCCTTGTCCTCCCCGTACCCCGCTGACGGTGGTTGCCCCGGGTGCGATGCTGATAACGTTCGTTCCCATGCTCGCGATCTGTGCGCGGACCACGGCCTTGGCCCCTTCCCCAATGCTCACCATCGCGATCACCGCTCCGACGCCGATGATGATCCCAAGCATCGTCAGCCCGGCCCGCAACCGGTTTCGCCTCAGGATGCGGAAGGCCGTCACGACCGTCATCAGCGTGAACGCACCCAAGACGCTCTCCCTAGCTCCTGCCCGCCTGAGTGGAGGCGGCGGATCGGTCACTCACGATCTGCCCATCCTTGACCACAATCTCGCGTGCCGCGTAGGCAGCGACCTGGGTCTCGTGGGTCACCACGAGGACGGTCAGGCCGTCCTCCCGGTTCAAACGAGCCAGCACCTCCATGATCTCCTGGCTGGATTCGGTATCCAGATTGCCGGTTGGTTCGTCGGCCAGGAGGATCGAGGGGGAGGCTACCAGTGCCCGCGCGATGGCCACGCGCTGCTGCTGCCCACCCGAGAGTTGAGATGGATAGTGCCGGTCGCGATTGCTCAGCCCCGTGCGCGCGAGCGCCGCCGCCGCCCGCGCACGCTGCTCGCGGAGCGGCAATCCCCAATAAGACAGCGGGAGCTGCACGTTTTCCAACGCGCTGGTTCTCGGGAGCAGATTGAAGTTCTGGAAGACAAAGCCGATCTGCCGGCCTCGAAGCTCGGCCAGTTCGTCCTGGCTGGCGCGCCCGACGTCCCGCCCGTCCAGCCAGTAGGTGCCGCTGGTCGGCGTGTCGAGGCACCCGAGCAGATTCATGAGCGTGGACTTCCCCGAGCCGGATGCGCCCATCACCGCGACGAACTCTCCTCGCTCGATTCCTAGACTGACGCCGCGCAACGCCTGCACGTCAACGTCGCCGAGCCGATACACCTTCCAGACGTCCTCACAGAGAATCAGCGCGCCCATGACTGTTTTTTCCCAGGCTTTAATCCCGCGACTTGGATTTTTGCTTCGAGGTTCCGAATCCAGGCGGCAGCTTCTCGCGCTTTCGCGTCCCCTTCGGCGATTCGATCCCGATAATGACCTCATCGCCCTCCTGCAGCTCACCACTTGCTAGCTCAGTCACGTTCCCGTCGGAGATGCCCCATTGGACGGGGACCGGCTCCGGGTTGCCGTTGGGACCCAGCCTCCAGACTGTCTTCGAGTCGCCTCTCTGATCGCCAGAGGCCAGGACGACGCGCGTGGTCTTGGCATCAGGGTCGGCTCGGTCACTCGTCGGAACAGGCGCCTGTCTGTTTGTTCGTTCGGACTTCGAGGGGGTGAACCTCAGTGCCACGTTCGGGACCTTCAGCGCCTGATCCTTGCGGGCCACGATGAGCGACACGTTCGCAGTCATGCCCGGCTTCAGCCACAGATCACGATTGTCCACCTCGACCACAACGTTATAGGTCACCACGTTCTGCAGGCTGATGGGGGCGTTTCTGACTTGATGGACATGTCCTTGAAAGACCTTCCCGGGATACGCATCCACGGTAAATGCGGCCACTTTCCCCTTTGTTACTTTCCCGATATCCGACTCACTGACGTTGGTGTGCACCTGCATTTTCGCCAGGTCGAGCGCGACGAGAAAAGGACTGGGAGTCTGAAAGCCCGCATTGACGAGTTGGCCCACCTCCACATTCCGGGCGATGACGATCCCATCGACCGGCGAGCGGATGACGGTATACTTCAGGTCCAGTTCGGCGGCGTTGAGGAGCGCCTCCGCTTGCTTGACCTGGGCTTCGGCCACCTGAACTAGGTTCACCGCCCCTTCATAAGCCGTCCGGGCCACCTCCACCTCGTTGTTGAGGGCTGCCTCGGCTTGCTTGACCTGGGCGTCGGCCACCCCGAGCAGGCCCACCGCCCCCTCATAAGCCGTCAGAGCCACATCCGCTTCATTCTGGGAAACGAATTGTTGCTTCAGGAGGACCTGGGCCCGTTCCAGCTCGCGCTTGCGCTGGGCGACGTCGGTTCGAGCCTTCGCCACGTTTGCCTTGGCCATCTCAAGATTGGCGGCCGCCTGATCACGGGCCCGGTCCAACTCCCGCTTGCGCTGGGCGACGTCGGTTCGAGCCTTCGCCACGTTTGCCTTGGCCATCTCAAGATTGGCGGCCGCGTGCTCACGGCGTTTTTCAAACGGTGTGGGATCGATCCGAGCCAATACATTACCGGCCTTCACGACAGAGTTGAAGTCCGCATGAAGGCTCAGAATCGTGCCGGGCACCTGGCTCGAGACCTGGACCGACACCACGGGATTGATCGTCCCTATCGCGGTCACCGTCGAGATCACCGTGCCGCGCTCGACGCGAGCGGTCTTGTAGCGGATGTGGGCCTTTTGCTCACCGTTGAGAAACATGTAACCGCCGACGGCCAAGCCCACCCCGAACAGCGCCACGATCCAGACCGCCCTACCCACAGCGCCTCCCCTCCTAGGCACGCTAGTCACAGCGCTTGCCCTTGGCACGAGTGGGACTGCTGTAGCTACATTGTCTGATTTCATCCTGTCACCTGCCTCTCCCCAACCAGGCGCTCGAACAGGGAATTCAGCGCGGAATCGCCACCCGTTTCAGAGTTCGCCCGAGCCAGCCGAGATCGTTCGTCTCATTGGTTCTGATATGGGCAGCGGTTCATGAGCACAAGCGAGTCGTCGATCTGTCACTCAGTTAAGGCACTGACGTAACTCAGGCGGTTCAGGGGCTGGGCGCGACTCATGTCTCTTCCCCGGCCAAGGCATTTGCCTCTCCCGCACGAGGCTCAGGTCTGAGCTTGCGGGATTCTGGCGTGCGAAGCGTAAAGCACCGGCTTCATACCTCGGTGTTGGAGTCCGTCGCTTCCACGGGAATAGCCAGTAGGGCTGAGTTGAAAGCATTCTCCGTATCGGTCGACATCTGGAGACGATAGAGACGTGCGTACCGGCCACCACGCGCCCAAAGCTCGCGGTGAGTCCCTTCTTCAACGATCCGACCCCGGTCGAGGACCACGATGCGGTCAGCGAGGCGCACGGTCGTCAGACGATGTGCGATGATCAAGGTGGTGCGTCCCGCAGCAGCCCGCTCCAGCGCGTCCATAACGGTTTGCTCTGCGACCGCATCCAGGCCGTTCGTCGGCTCATCCAGAATTAAGATGGGCGCGTCCCGCAGAATCGCCCGCGCGATGGCGATCCGCTGTTTCTGTCCGCCGGAAAGGGTCGTGCCTCGCTCCGCCACCAAGGTCTCGTAGCCATCCGGGAGTCGCTGAATGAACTCGTCGGCGTTGGCCGTTACCGCGGCGGCGGCAACCTCTTCGTCGCTGGCACCTGGACGCCCAAACGCGATGTTTTCGCGGACGGTGCCGCTGAACAGCAACTGGTCCTGCAAGACGAGGCTGATCTGCTCTCGTAGCGACTGGAGGGTATAATTGCGGATATCTTCACCATCGATACGGACCGCGCCGTCGCTCGGGTCATAGAAGCGAGGGATAAGGCCTACCAGGGTGCTTTTGCCCGCACCGGTTGCTCCGACAATGGCCACCGTTTCTCCCCGTTTCATCGCGAGATCAATGTGCGACAGCACCGGTAGACCAGCCTCATATTCGAACGAGACGCCCCGGAATTCGATATCCCCTTTCAGCCCTGAGACCGCCTGCGCCCCTTCTCGGTCCGTCACATCGCTCCGCTTGCTCATGACCTCGGCAATCCGCTCCGCTCCCGCACTCGCTTTACTAAACCGAACGGAGGAGCGCGCCAGCCCCTTCATCGGTTTGTAAAGGTTCGTGATGTAGACAAAGAAGAGGACGAGATCCCCGGTCGTGAGTTCGCCCGCGAGCACGCGTGTGGCCCCGTACCACATCACGAGTGTGAGTCCTGCTGCAGCGAAGATATCTACCACCGGCACCATGCGCGCCTGATACCGCACAATGTCTAGATATGCCTGATGCTGGCTCGCACTGCGGGCGTGGAAGCGCTCGCTTTGTTGCTCTTCTTGCGCCAGCCCTTGCACGATCCGGATGGAAGCGAGCGTCTCCTGCGCCAGTGAAGCCAGTTGGCCGGTGCTGGCGCTCGCCTGGCGGGAGGCAGACTTGATACGCCGTTTGTAGCGGTAGAGCGTCAAAAACAACAGGGGGGCGACCGAGAGCGAAACGAGGGCGAACTTCCAGCTTAGCCAGAACATCACCACGAGCATTCCCATGAGCACGCAGGCATTGGTGCCAAACGTGATGATGCCCTCGGCAATCATCTCCTGGATCGCCTGGGTATCCGTAGTCAGTCGCGTAATCAGGTCCCCCGTCCGTTGGCGGTCATGGAACCGCAACGAAAGGCGCTGCATATGCGCGAATAGATCCCGGCGAATCGCGAAGACAAAGTGTTGTGCGACATTGCCCATCGCGCGCGTGAAGTAGTAGGTCAACAGGCCCGTCACGATAGCAATCAATAAGGTCGCGGCACACGCGCCGAAGAGAATCGCCGTCCCGCTGAACTGGGCGCTATCTAGCCAGGCATCCAGGAAAGGGAGGCGGCTCGGCTTATGCGAGAGGACGCGGTCAATCACGATCTTGAGAGGCCAAGGCTGACAGACGCTCACGAGCGCCCCCAGCACCATCGCTAACACCGCCGCACAGAGCTGTTTCCAAAACGGGCGAAGCAATGGCAGAACGTGTGCCCAACCCCTGCCGGTCGTCTTGTCACGCATTAGCACCGTGCTCCTTATCATAGAAGGCTGGCGACGTCGCGGGTAAACCAAGTATACGCTCAAGATCATTCATCACGGCATGCGCGCGGCGGATCGCCTGTTTGGTGAGAGACACCCAGTCGTGGTCGAACAGTGGCACGCGACGAGCTATTTTGACCAACTCGACCGCCTCGTACAGACGGGCGCGCAGCAGGCGCCCGTCTGGCGCGCCAGGAGCGTACCCCAAGAGGAACCTTTCCTGCGCCTGCTCCAGTCCCGGCTGGTCGTACGTGGCGTGCCACAACTGCAGGTCGGCCAGGAACTTCCCGACGTCGTACGCCGGGTCGGCCAAGCAGGAGGTGTCGAAATCGATCAGCATTGGCCCACCAGGGGCGGCCCACACGTGCTCGGATTTAAAGTCCCCGTGCGTGAAGGTTGGTGGCTCCTGGGGTAGCTGCTCGTGGAGTTCTCGCGCGCGCTGGAGGAGCGCGCCGATCGCCCTGCCTTCCGATGGCAACAACGCGGGGATGTGGTCGCTCGCCTCGTGCGCGATCTCGGTGACCTCCGCCGCGAAGACATGGGGTTGAAGCGGGCCGGCGACCGCCTGCGGCAGGTGATGTAAGGCGTGGAGAGCCGCCCCGGCCTGCTCCAAGCACCGTGCCACGCCCTGGCCGGGATGCCTCAGGTGCTCGGAGAGCGGCGCGCCGGACAGTCCCGGGTAAAGCACCACCCCGTCTTCGGCTATATAGCCGAGCGGCCGCACGGCAGCCACGCCCTCTCCGTGCTCTGCGAGCCAGTCTGCCGCGTGCCTCGCCATACGGAAGGCGCGCGCTCCCTCCTCGCCAGTGTAAAGCTTAGCGAACACCGTCCCTCCCTTCGCGGCGTCCAGGGGGTCGTAGCGCAGTACGTGCCGCTGGCCGGGGTGGTAGATGACAGGGGTGACGGTGTACTGACTGCCCCGTACTTGATCCGGTGTGACATCTTCCGCTGCGTAGGCGCCCGCTAGCAAATCGCGCACGTGCCGCGGATCCGACAAGCGTACGAGCTGGGGGAACTGTGCGTCCAGCGGCGAGACCTGAATATGCATGCTCCACTCAGGTAGGTCCGCCGTTAGTTGCCGAAACGGTGCCGCCACGCCGTGACGAAGTGCCTCGGCCTGGATCCGGGCGAGGTCATCCCCGCCTTCACGCTGATTTGCGTCTCCATCCGATCTCCAGGTGACTGCGATGGGGCGAGCGCAAAATCCCTCGATCCCTTCCACGCGGACGAGCGCGTCGTAGTGGGCTGTCAGCTTGCGGCCGGGCTTGAATCTCGCGCGCCGTAGGCGACAGGGCCCTAGCATGTTCGGAGCGGAAAGCAGTCCTTTGAGGTGATCCCGCAATACCCTACGCGGGACCAGAGAGAGCAGTAGCCACTGGATGACTTCCAGTTTGGCGCGCTCCGACAGCGCATCGGCGAGGTTCAAGGCCAACGACCTCCTGTGACTTTCAGCCGGTATTCCCCTGAAGCGTCGAACCGTTCGCTCCCCCTCATCCAGAAATGGCAACGGGCCGTTCTCGCCTTACCACCGGCCTGGGCACACCGAGGGTACGCTGAAGATTGTTCAGCACGGCCTGAGCGCGGCCGATCAGCCGCAGGGTTCGGCGCGCCGCGTGCTGCTCGAACAGGCGCGCGCGAAGAACGGTCATTTGGACCAACTCGACTGCCTCGTAGAGACGGGCGCGGACCAGGCGCTCCGGCGGCTCGCCAGGTGCGTACCCGGCAATGAACTCCTCTTGCGCCTGCTCCAGTTCGTCTTGGTCGTAGGCGGTGAACCACCACTGCAGATCGGCCAGGAACTTCCCGACGTCGAATGCCGGATCGGCCAACGCACACCGGTCGAGGTCGATCAGTGTGAGCCCGCGAGGAGCGACCAACAGGTGTTCGCATTTGAAGTCGCGATGTGTGAAGGTCGGTGGCTCCTGGGGTAGCCGCTCGTGTAGTGCTTGCGCACGGTCGAGGATCGCCCCGATCGCCGCGCCCTCCGGGGGCAGTAGCGCGGGAATGTGAGCGCTGTCCCGCTGGATCTCCCGGATCTCCGCCGCAAAGTCATAGCGTTGGAGTGGGCCGGCAACCGCCTGGGGCAGGTGGTGCAAGGCGTGGAGAGCGGCCCCGACGCGCTGCAGGC
>MNDM01000031.1 GCA_001914955.1 Nitrospirae bacterium 13_2_20CM_2_62_8
AGAACCACCCTTCCTTCCCACCGGTTCATCCGTGCCAGGTGGGGATACCGCTTCAACTGCTCAACCCTGCTCCAGAGCGCTTCAGCCAACCAGCCGTAGTCCGCTTTCATGGCCGTCATCGGCCGGGCCGGGAACTCACGGACCGCCGTCCGAGTCTCCTCCACGACCGGACTGGAAACGACCGTTGGCTCGGGCGGGGAGTCGGGGACCGCCTCGGCGCTCACCGCTGGCGTGGCCGGCGCCTCAGCCTCTCGGACCGCCGGAGGGGCTTCCGAGGTGAGTGCGGGCTCGGTTGTCTCCAACGGAACGATCTGCCGTAGCGTCTCGACAGCTTGCACTGGCCGGTCAACCGCTGGCGTAGCCTGCACGGGTGTCGGCACGACCGGGCTGACCTCTTGTCTCACTTCCCGGGGGGTAACCTGTTGCACCGATTTCGTGACGAGTTGCGGCTCGATCGGCTGCGCCACCGTGGGGGTCGGCTCTGCTGGGGATGGTCGTGGCGTACCCACATGCTCCGGCGCCTCGACCACCGATACATCCCATCGAAACGCCTCCGGTTGGGAAGCTACATGCAGGTCGGAGACCAGCGTGATCGCCGCACCGATGACGGCGCCATGGAAGAGCACCGAGAGCATCCAGCCCTGCAGGTACCGGAAGTGCTCGCCGCCATGATACAACGGCAGGGTGTTCACAACCGTGCTACCTCCAGGCTGACCTGTCGGAACCCCAGGCCACGGATTTCATCCACGACTTCGACAAAGCGCTCCAGCATGGTCACGCGATCGGCGCGAACGACCACCGGCGAATCCTTGGGGTGGGGAGTCAGCAGGATTCTTAATCCGTCGTCGGAGACCTGCTGCTCATTCATGAACAGGCGGCCGTCCGCCGTCAAGGTGATCACCAAAGGGACATCCCGGCGGTCACCGGCTTCCTTCGCCTTGGCCAGTTCGACCGGAATTTGTCCGGTCGTGATGAACGTTGCGGTGGTCAGCACGATCACCAGTAGCACCAACATCACATCAACGAGCGGGATGACGTTGATCTGGTCCAGTTCATGCTCCATGTTGCACCTTGTACAGCGTCATCAATTCAGTGACTCGACGGCGGAGCACATTGTTCATGACCACGCAGGGGATTGCCACGAGCAAGCCAACCGCGGTGGCTTTGAGCGCCAGGCTCAGTCCGATCATGATCGTGCTGACCGCGATGGCTCCGGAGGTACCCATCGTGTGAAAGGTCAACATGATACCCAAGACCGTACCCAACAGTCCAATGTACGGGGCGTTCGCCGCCACCGTCCCGATGACGACCAAGCGCTTGGTCAGGGTCATCTCACACAATTGCTGGTTGGGGAACTGGGTCAGGTCCACGCGGCGGTAGAACAGCCACCGCTCCACCGCGACCGCCACCGACCAGACGCTCAGAACCAGCAATAATCCGATTACCCCGAAGTCAACGATATCTTTTAAGGCTTCCATGGTTGTATCACCTCGCGAGCCAACCCTATCTCGTCAGAGACAGGCGGCCAGTTCACTCTTCAATATGTATGGGCCTATCAGAAATCCAGCAGGGCTGTCAATTGAGAACTTGATAGGCGCGGTCTGCTTTGATTCCAGGCGATGCCTTACGGACGCTCAGAGAAATTGGGGGAGCTAGGCACCGAGTTCTTGAGTCTGTTTCCGTTCGAAGAGCACGGTATGCGTCGCGACGATCTGGAGTTCCACCGGCGCCCCGACGGGGAAGACGCTCGTCGAGGTTTCGCTGCTATGTACGACGCGGCCGGAGGGGAGACTGATGGTGTATAAATTTTCCGATCCGCGAAACTGCCTGGCCAGGATGCGGGCCCCGCTGTGTTCGACGGGCAGGATGTGGATGTCGTCCGGGCGGACCATCACCACGACGCTGGCGCCCCCCTGATAGCCGCCCTGGTTCGGAAATTCACCGATCTCCGTCAACACTTTCCCATTCGCGATGGTGCCAGGAATGAAATCAGCCTGACCCACGAAATCGGCGACGAACGGCGTGGACGGGGTGTGGTAGATCGTCTCCGGCGTGTCGAACTGTTCGAGGCAGCCGTTGTTCAGGACCGCGACTCGGTCAGCCATCGCAAACGCTTCCTCATGGTCGTGGGTCACCAGAATTGCCGTCGTCTTGGTACGTCTCAGCAGGTCGTGCACATCTTCCCTCATCTTTCGCGTCATGTCAGGATCCAGATTGCTGAACGGTTCGTCGAGCAGCAGGACCACCGGCTTCTGCACCAGGGCTCGGGCCAGCGCGACTCGCTGTTGCTGGCCCCCTGAAAGCTCATGGGGGTAGCGTCGTTCGAGACCGGTCAGCCCGGTCATCGCCAACATCGCGTGCACCTGTGTCTCCCGCAGGACGGAAGGCAGGTCCCTGAGGCCGAAGGCGATGTTCTCGGACACGCGCAGGTGAGGGAACAGCGCATATTCCTGGAACACCATCCCCACGCGCCGCCGCTCAGTCGGGAGCAGAACCCCCGGCGCTGAGACTAATTGTCCCTTGAGGTAGACCTCTCCCCCGACAACCGGTTCGAACCCGGCGATCACTCGAAGCGTCGTGGTCTTCCCGCATCCGGACGGGCCGAGCAGGCAGAGGATTTCTCCCTCGCGGACAGAAAAGGACACATCCGAGATCGCTGCGCGCCCGACCTCATAGGCGCACGTGACCTTGCGGAGTTCCAGGACCAGCGGGCGAGCCTGCTCATCGGAGTGGGCTGACCCCTCTTGGGCGGTGGTCCTTTCGTCCGCACCGATAGGTTTCATTCTGATGCCTTCTCTCCCTTCATCAGGCCGCACGCCAGTCCTTCGACACCAGCAGCAGAAGAGCCGGCAGAGTCATGATCACGATCAAGAGTGCCGAAGGGGCCGCAAGTTTATAATATTCCTCGCTGGCCTCGAGCCAGACCCGGACGGCCAGGGTGTCGAACCCGACGGGGCGGAGCAGGAGCGTGGCCGGCAGTTCCTTCATGCACTGAAGGAACATCAGCACCCACGCCGCAACGAAGCCGCCCTGGACCAACGGCAACGTGGTCTCCCGGAAGGTCCGGACGGGTCCAAGACCAAGACTCCTGGCTGCCTCTTCCAAATTCGGTGTGACCTGCTGAAGCGCCGGCTCCATCGTCTGCAATCCGGCCGGCAGGAAATGCACGATGTATGCCACGATCAGTACCACCGCGGTACCGTACCAGAACGGAGCAAGGTGAGAGAACAGGACAAGGAGCGCCAGGGCCCCCACCGGTCCCGGCAACACATAGCCGGCATAGGCGGCCTGCAAACAGAGCACATTCAGCCTGGACGGCCACCGGCTGGCAAGATAGGCGAGGGGGGTCCCGATCAGTAAGGCGAAGGTCGCCGCCAACCCGGAGAGGAAGACGCTATTGCGCATGAACCCGAGAAACCTGACATCCACCGCACCCTCCGCCACCGCAGACACGCTCCAGTGGATCAGCAAGAGCGCCGGCAGGCCGAACGCGATGCCGAACACCACGACCATGTACAGGGTGATGAGCCCAGTCCCGAGCGGGCCGCACGGCTTTCGCGCCGGCACCCGGTATCGACCGGTCGTCTGGTAAAAGCGGCTCCGCTCTCTGAACCAACGCTCGATGACCAGGAAGATGAGGGCAAACAGGACCAACAGCAGACTCAGGACACCGGCGGCGGTCTGGTCGTACCTCCCGGTGATCTGTTGATACACCGCGTACGTGAAGGTCTGGAAGCGCAAGAGAGAGACCGCCCCGAAGTCCGAGACCACGTAGAGGATCACGAGCGACAGACCGGCGACAATGGCCGGGCGCAGCAGGGGCAAGGTCACCGTCAGCATCCTGCGCAGGCGAGAGGCGCCGCAGACCCGTGCCACTTCTTCATAGGACAGGTTAAAGTTGAGGAGGGCGGCCCTGGTGAGCAGGTAGACGAACGGAAACGTGTCCAACGTCATGACCAGGGTCGCGCCCGCGTAACTGTGTGGCGAGAACACCCGTCCCTCCGGTCCTGCCCAGATCTGCCAGGCCTGCTCGACCGGCCCGCCTGCGCCGAGCAAGTAGGTATAGACATAGGCGAGCACATAGGTGGGCATGGCAAGGGGGAGGACCAACGCCCATTCCCAGACCTGTCGGCCAAGGAAGTTGTAACGGACCACGAGCCATGCCAGCGAGACCCCCAAGACAAAGGTACCCGCCGAGACGCTGACGGCCAGGGAGACGGTGTTGAAGAGCAATTCGGGGATACGCGTATTCCACAGTCGGCTCCAGACCGAGGAGTCTGCGGACAGCGCGAGATAGACGATGTACATCAGCGGCGCACAAATCACCCCCGCGACTCCCAGCGCCACGACCGAGATGGAAGGAGGAACCGTCTGGCGTACTGCTGTCGTCACGGATGTTACCGGAGGCCCACTTGTTCGATGAGCGCCATCGTCGGCTCACGGAGCTCGGCGAGACGCGCCAGCGGGACCATGGCGGCGCGGAAACTCCTTCGTTCCGGCAGGGCAGGGTCGGCTTTCACCTCGGGGTGCAAGGGGTACTCCTTGTCCAGATCCGCGAACATTTTCTGGCCGGCCTGAGACACCAGAAATTCCACGAGCAGCTTCGCTGAATCAAGGTGGCGGGTGTGCCTGACCACCCCGATTCCGGCCACATTCATGATCGCGCCCATGGCTCCTTCAGACTGGTCCGGCATCAGCGCGGCGATTGGCGCCTGTGGTTGGGTCGCCAGGTGCCGGTAGATGTAATAGTGATTGACGAGGCCCACCGCGACCTGGCCCTTCGCCACCGCCTCCACGATTTGGGAGCTCTTGCCGTACACCTGGGTCCCCGCGTTGGTCTTCAGACCCTGGAGGAACTGACGGGTGCGCTCCTCCCCGTGGACCGCCTTGATGACCGAAACTCCGGCTTGGAGATATTCGCTGCCGGCGTTGGGGATCGCGACCTTGTCTTTCCAGCGTGGATCGGCCAGGTCCAGGATCGACTTCACCTCTTCCGGTTTCACCAGCGTGGTGTTGTACGCGACGATCCAGAACCGCCCCGATAGGCCCACCCAACTGTTGTCTGGAGCTCTGAACTGTGCCGGGACGGCCCGCTCGATTTCCCTCATGGGCAAGGGGCGCAACAGTCCCAGTTCGCGTGCGCGCTCCAGACTCCCGGCGTCGTTGGTGAGAAAGAGATCGGCCGGGGTCCGAACTCCCTCGGCCTGCAGCCGGTTCACGAGCTCGGTCGTGCCCGACGAGAGGAGGTCTATGTGGATTCCGGTTTTGGCCTGGAAGACGTCGAGCACCGGTTTGATCAGGCGCTCCGCGCGGCCCGAGTAGACGACCAATCGGTCAGCCGGCTCGCTGTAGGCCGTCGTGACCAGGATGGCGCCGAAGACAGCCAGCATGGTCAGGAGGCGAACCGGCCCGTCCGGGCTTCGATACCCGCAACGTTCCCGGATGACCGGGCGCTCGCCATCACTTCCGGGCATACGATTGGACATGGATGAAATTGAAATTGAGTTATCCTCTCAACAAGCTACCAAAAAAGAGGGGCTGCCGTCAATGGCGGCAGCTCGAGCACAACCCGTACAGCTCCAATTTGTGGGTCTGGATGGTGAACCCGTTTCTGCGGGCGACTTCCTCCTGGAGGCGTTCGATGTCGCAGTTTTCAAATTCCACGATCTTCCCGCAGGCCGTGCAGATCAGGTGGTCGTGGTGCCCCTTGTGAGCGACGTTGTCGTAATGAGTTTGCGCGCCGAAATGGCGCGCCTGGGCTAAGCCTGCCTCACAGAACAGGTTCAACGTCCTGTAAATCGTGGCCAGGCCGATGTGAGGATCCTTCCTCGCCAGCGAACGATACATCTGCTCCGCGGTGATGTGTTCCATTTTGAGGAACATGTCCAGGATGTGCTCGCGCTGGCGGGTCAACTTGAGCTGATGCTTCGCGAGGTGGTCCTTCAGGACTTTGATGTCCCTCAGATTTTTGCTCATGGCAGCAGCCATCTGGTCAGTGATAATGAATATTAAAACCAAATGGTGAAGCGGGTCAAGCGGGACTTCCCTCAAGGCTCAGCGCAGCGCTGGAGCGAGGGGAGGACATGGCAGGACGAAAGGGAACCGTGCGTTTGACTGGCTCCGGATCAACAGTCTATAGTCTTGAGCAGCAGGAAGAAGCTCGACAGCACGGGATGTTGCCCGGGAGGTCTGGGATGGCGACGCGACAGATGCAGAACTTTATCAATGGGACTTGGAAAGCGGCGCAGTCTGGTGACAGGTTCGAAAGTCGGAATCCGGCTCATCCCGCAGAACTCATCGGGGTCTTTCCCCAGTCCGGAACCGCCGAGATCGAAGAGGCGGTCCACTCGGCCAACCGGGCCCAGGAGAGCTGGCGTGCACTGGGGTTGGTCAAGCGGGCCGAGTACCTTCTTCGGGTGGCTCGATTGATGGAAGAAGACACGGAGCCCCTGGCGCAGATTATCGCCCGCGAAGCCGGCAAGCAGGTGAACGAGGCCCGCGCCGACGTGGTGGAGGCGATCCATACTGCCCAGTACGCCTTCGCGTTTGGGCATCTGGGTCAATACGGACGGGTCCTGGGGGATGAGGTGCCGAGCAAACGATGCTATGAGATCCTGGAGCCGCGCGGTGTGGTCGTGGCCATCACGCCCTGGAATTTTCCCGTGGCGCTCCCGTTTTGGCTGACCGGGCTGTCCCTCGTTCTGGGCAACTGCGTCATCCTGAAGCCCAGTGAGTATACGCCGATGTGCGGGGCCAGGATCGCGGGCTATTTTGAACAGGCCGGAATGCCGGCCGGCGTGTTTCAGGTCCTCCACGGGGCGGGCGAAACCGCCGGGGCACCCTTGGTCTCCCACCCCGGGACCCATGTTGTTTTGTTTACCGGGAGCTACGGAGTGGGCCTTCGGATCAAACAGGAAGTGGCCAAGCATGCGCACAAGGTGTGCACGATCGAGACCGGCGGCAAGAATGCCGTGCTGGTCATGGAGGACGCCAATCTGGACATGGCGGTCACGGCCAGTCTGCTCTCGGCTTTCAAGACCGCCGGCCAGCGCTGCGTGACCGCGGGCCGTTTGCTCGTGGACTCCCGGGTCGTGGAGCGGTTCAGGGATCGGTTCGTGGAGACGGCCAAACGGGTCAGGGTCGGCGATCCCCTCGACGACAAAGTCTTTTACGGGGCCATGATCAATCGGCAGGGCGTGGAGAAGGGGCGGCGATTCAATGAGATGGCGCGCACGGAGGGATTCGAGGTTCTGCTAGACCGAAACACCGAAGCACCCCCGACACCGGATGGCTACTGGCTGAAGCCGTTCGTCTACGCCGGTCCCTGGCGGAGTGACAGCGTCTGTCTGACTGAGGAGGCATTCAGCCCTCATGTGGCCATTGTGCCGGTGCGCGGGGTCGAGGAGGCCGTGACGGTCTACAACGATACGAAGTACGGGTTGTCCGGCGCCATCATCACCGAGGACTACCGCAAAGCGAAGTATGCCGAGGAACACATGCAGTGCGGGATCTTTTACTGGAACCTCCCTTGCATCGGGGCCGGCGTCCGGTTGCCCTTCGGGGGAGTGAAACAGTCCGGCAACCTGATCCCCTCAGCCGCGGGACTGATCCCCGTTCTCACCCACCCCAAGGCGGTGACCTATAACCTGGATACGACCATCGTGATGGCGCAGGGCCTCAGCGCGGAAATCAAATGAAGGTCAAGGTCAAGGGTTCCGGAAAGACTTCACCTCAACCTTAGCCTCAGCCTCAACCTCTCTGAGAGCGATGCGCAAACCCCGCGAAATGATGACCGACCGGGCCCTGCTGGTCTCCCTGCTCCACGTGGCCGAGTCCTTCGGCCGCGCTCAGGACAGGCCGCAGGGCCTGATGAGCGACGTGAAGCTCCAGCAGCTCGCGTTTCTCTGCGAGCTCAAGTTCTTCGACGAGCGCATCCGAGGCTTCCACTTCGAGTTTTTCCGGTACGCCTATGGCGCCTTCAGCAAGGACCTGGATAACGATCTGCTCTCATTGCGGCGCAAAGAGCGGCTGGACAACTTCAGTCCGACCGAGAGGGCGGCAGAGGTGCTGAAGCTCGTGGAGGAGGCGGCTCAGGCGTCCGAACCGAATGGTCGGGTGATCGAGATGCTCCACGCCGTAACCACCACCTATGCGTCTCAAGACAGTGATGCCCTGACCAAGTCGGTGGAGGCGGTCACGCTGATCCTGCCCGATCAGCCCACGCGGAACCTGACGATCAGGGAAATATCCTTTCACTCCACACTCCTCGTCCCGTCCCGGATCGAGGTGGATGCCGCCTTTGAATTGTCGTCCGCGATGCTCGCGCGCCTGAGCACCGCTCTCGGATACTAGGCGGCTTGGCCTCGGCTCGCGCGGTGGTTGCCGCGCGTGGAAGATCGCCGCCAGCCGGAGCATCTCTGACGTCAGCGTGAGCCAGCGTGGCGAAAGGGGAAGGCCGCGTCCCGGCATCGGGGCGCACAGTGACGGGGGCCGCCTTTCAAGGGCAGGCAGCCCCAGTCTGCCTCCGCGAGCTCCTGACCAGCCGCCTCCGTGCCGTCGCCGGCGACCCTGGCGACCTCCCGGTTACCCGGCGGTCGCCTCAAGGAGAAGCTGAGAATCGATCGGGGTCAGGGCTTCGAGCGCCGTCGAGATCCCATGTCGGGAGGTGGTCAGGCTCTCGAGCTCTGACTGTTTCTTGAGGATGAGATCGTCCACCAGCGAGGTGAGATGCTCGGCCGACTGATCACGTTCTCTGGCGATGCGGGCGAGCAGACTACGCAGGCTCGTCACGTCCTGCCGGAGCCCCTCACACACCGCTTGCAACTCTTTGACGTCCTGGACAGACGACTCCAACTGCTTGTCGCGAGTAGCCAGTTCGGACTCCAGCGCGACCTGCCGCTCGCTGTTCCGTTGCGAGTGGTGGTGCAGCATCTGAATCGATTCGGTGATGGACTTCAGCTCTCCGGGATTCAAGCCCGGCTGCTCAGGCAAGGCTTCGTTACTCTGCAAGGCCTTGCCGGCCACGTGTAACCACTCCATGAAGAGCGCGAGCTCGCGCAACGGTGAAGTGCTAGCAGGGACCGGACCGTCTCCTTCAACCGGTTTCATGTCCGTGGTCTCTTCCGCGATGAACGGTTGCCCGGCCGCCGTCACCTGGCGCTGAAATGCTAGCAGCGCCGCGACGCAGTGCGGGCAGAAGGGGAGTTCCGGAGAGGAACACGAGCACTCGGTGATCAAGCTTCCATTCTCGAGAAAAATCCGCTGTTGAAACGAGCTCGAATCATCGAAGACTTCCGCGACGATCGTCTGGTCGTCAGCTTCGAGGATCTTGACGCGATCCGTCGAGAGGTAGTGAAGGCCGACCTCAAAGGCCGGGACGGGAGCTGCCGCCTGGAGCACGTACGGGTAGATCTGGTCAAGCTTTTTCTCGGTGCACTCAATGCTGTTCCGCATGGGGTCCCTCCATTAGGGGTCGTCATGGCGAAGGCGCCGATCGACTGTCTGACATTGGTGCGGTCTCCCAACGGGTCCCAGGTCGCGTTTCGCCCGACGGTAGAGGCCGTCGCAAGGCACCCAGAATGGCTCCGCGAGCGTAGGTCCAGGACCGGACTTGTCGACGCTGAGAGGAAGCGGGGGCAAGCTGGGAGCTAGCCTTGGGGGTGGTCGGCTGAGCAAAACAATGACGAGAATCAACGAACCCGTCCTTGGCCAAAAAAAACGTCGCCACACTAGATATAGCATTTGAACACCCCTGTCAACACAAAATTTAGTGGTGATGATGAAGGGTACCTACAAGAGTTCCTGGATAGGGTTGAACGGCCACCCCTGGGGTCCGTCTGGTCCGTTACTCCCGAGCCGGAGGAAAGGCCGCTCGAGGGGAGGAAGGGCGGGCCGGAGCCCGTAGGGGGGTACTGAGGTGGCTGCAACGCGGGTGTCCCTCCGAGGGACGCGACGGGAGGGTGTCACATGAAGAGTCTGGTCTGGCCTGCGATCGAAGCCTATGCGGAAGCGCATTCTGCCACCGAGTCAGAGGTCTGTCGGGCGCTCAGGGAGGAGACCTACCGGAGTATGGACCTCCCGCAGATGGTCGTGGGACCCCTGGAGGGTGCCCTGCTCAAGGTCATGGCCCACCTCGTGCGGGCTACGCGCGTGTTGGAGATCGGCACGTTTACCGGTTACAGCGCGCTCTGCTTGGCTGAGGCGTTGCCGGCGGAAGGGCGGGTGCTCACGTGTGAGATCGACCCCGACGCGGCCGCGATCGCCACAAACTACTTCGCGAAGAGTCCGCACGGGAGAAAGATCGAGCTGAGAATGGGGCCGGCCCTGGAGACCCTTCGATCCCTGACCAGCCCCTTTGATCTGATCTTCATCGATGCGGACAAGGCCAACTACCTGAACTACTACCGGCGGGCGCTCGAGCTCGTCGCGGAGACCGGCGTCATTCTGATCGACAACGTGCTCTGGTCCGGTGAGGTGCTGCTTCAGCCGCCCCCCGACCGCTCGACGGCAGTCATGCAGGAGTTGAACCGGATCATCGCGGCGGATCCGGGGGTCATGGCCGTGCTGGTGACGATCCGGGACGGGGTGTTTGTAGTGAGACCGACGGGCGCCCGCAAGAAAACATCTTGACGGGAGTCCGGTCGGCTGCTATACGCCCGAACGGCATGAGGAGACCTGCTGATCTCACGGCGTATGGTGCGCTGGTTGTGGCGGCGGTGGTCTGGGGCGGCTCAATCGTCGGCCAGAAGGTGGCGCTCGGGTCCTTCTCGGCGGTCGAGGTGTCGGTCCTGCGCGGACTTGGCGCGCTGGCCATCTTGATTCCCCTCTGGTGGTGGCAGGAAGGCGGGAGCGTCAGGATCTCGGCTCGGGATGCGGGGGTGTTCGCCGCGCTGGGGCTGGGGGTCTTGGGCAATCACCTGCTGATCCTGTTCGGCTTACGGTACATCGGGGCGGCGGAGGCCGGCGTCATCATCGGAGCCAGCCCGGCCATCACCGCATTCCTGTCTTCCCTCCTGATCCGGGATCTGCCGTTCCGGTCCGTGGCGGCAGGCTGCGCCGTGTCGTTTGCCGGCGTCGCGCTCGTGTCGGGGGTGGGGGCGGAGGGAGTGGCCGGTGAGCAGCCCTGGTTGGGTGGGACGCTGGTCGTACTCGGGCTGGTGAGCTGGGCCCTCTACACCATCGGTGGCCAACGCTCGATGGAGCGATTCTCCCCGCTCACTGTGAACTGGACCACCCTGTTGTCCGCCGTGGTGTTGCAGATCCCGCTGCTGTGGACCGACCAGAAGATGGTTGTGGACGGAGCGGCCTCGGTGTCGGTGGGAGGGTGGATCGCGCTGGTCTATCTGATTGTGTTTGCCACCGCCCTCGGGCAGCAAGCCTGGCTCTACGGGGTGCGCGGGATCGGCCCATCCCGCGCCAGCATCTTCGGGAACCTCATCCCGGTGTCAGCCCTCCTACTCTCCGCCGTGATCCTCGGTGAACGAATCGAACTTCGACACCTGGTCGGAGTCGTGGTGATCTTTGCCGGGGTGTGGATGGTGACGTGGCAATCCGCACGAGTCTCTACACGGCGGAGTGGGTAGAGCAACGTGCGAAAACTAGTTAGTTGTTTGACCGAGGTGGCTATTGCTGCTACCATTCGTCGATGAAATAAGGGCATCCCTCCTAGGCGATCACTGCCAGACGGCAGGGCTGAGTGGTGCCCTTTCTGAGGGAGTGACTGATGGCCAACGACGTGCTGACCGCGCCCCCCATGGTCAGGGAGGTCCATGAAAGTGCCGTCACGGCAGATGCCCCGAATCGAGTCCATTTCATCCAACAGCAAGCCCTCATTACGGTCATCCTGAGTTACCAGCTTCTCTTCAGCCCCTCCCACGCCCCCATCTCCGGGATCAAGGAATATGTCATCCTGGGGCTGCTGTTCCTGATTGTCGGCCTGATGGTGCTTCCCCCCCGTGTGGTAGAGGCCACGTGGTTCCCCGTCACGTTGGCGCTGGGGGACACCGCCATTACCACGGTCATGATCTATCTGTCGGGCAATGCCTCCTCAGATATGTATCTCACCTATTTCCTGATTATCGTGATCGCCTCGACCTGCCGCACGCTCGGCCAGATGTTAGGCCTTTCGATCGTCGTCTGCGGAATCTATACCGTGATGGTGTACATGATGACCGCGGGGGAAGAAGACGTCCCCTGGGAGAGCCACTTTCTCCGGATCCCGTTCCTGTTGATCATGGCCACCTTTTACGGGCTGACGACCGACAGGATGCGTAAAGTCAGCCGGGAAAAATCCGATCTCCTGCTCGAGCGCAATGCCCTGACGAACTACGACCCCCTCACCGGCCTGCCCAATCGGCGCTTTTTTACGGACCTGCTGGACAAGGCGCTGGAGCGAGCGCTCCGCAACGATCAGTTGGTCGGCGTTCTTGTACTCGATCTTGATGACTTCAAGCGAATCAATGACACGCTCGGGCATACGATGGGCGATCTGCTGTTAACGGCGGTCTCGGCACGGCTCACCAGTTGCTTCCGGAAGAGCGATACGGTTGCGCGGTTCGGCGGCGACGAGTTCGGCGTCATCCTGGAGAATATCTCCTCGCCGGACTATGCGGCGCGTCTTGCGCAGAAGCTGCAGGCGGCCATGGCGCCTTCGTTATCCCTGGGCGGCCACGAGGTCGTGGTCACGGCCAGCCTCGGGGTCTCGGTGTTTCCATTGGATGCCAGTGATCCCGACACGCTGATCAAGAATGCCAACACCGCCATGAACCATGTCAAAGCGCAGGGCAAGAACACCCTTCAGTTCTTCAAGGCGGATATGAACGTTCGAGCTGTGAAGCGGCTCTTGTTGGAGAACAAACTCAACAAGGCGCTCGAAAGCGAAGAGCTCTTCCTGCACTACCAACCACAGTTGGATCTGAGCACAGGTCACATCACCGGCCTGGAAGCCTTAGCGAGATGGCAGCATCCGGACCTGGGCCTCGTGCCCCCGACTCAATTTATCCCGGTAGCCGAGGACAGCGGTCTCATTGTCCCGATCGGTGAATGGACGTTGCGGACGGCCTGCACTCACACGAAGGCGTGGCACGATGCGGGGTACCACGGGCTGATCGTCTCGGTGAACCTCTCCGCTCGTCAGCTGACTCCCCAATATGATCTCGTCCAGGTGGTGGCGCGGGTGCTGCGAGAGACGGGGCTGGATGCCCGTTTTCTGGAACTGGAACTCACCGAAGGCATGATCGTGAACACCTCTGAGTCGACCCTGACGACCCTGCACGCGTTGAGAAAGCTCGGCGTCCGGCTCTGCGTAGACGATTTTGGCACGGGGTATTCGTCGCTGAACTACTTGAAACGCTTCCCTCTGAATACCCTCAAGATTGACAAGGCCTTTATCCAGGACTGCACGACGACGTCCGATGGCGCGTTGATTACCAAGGCCATCGTCGCCCTGGGCAATGCCCTCAAGATGAAGGTGATCGCCGAAGGGGTTGGAAGCGATGACCAGATCGCCTTTCTGCGTGAGAACGGGTGTGTCGATATCCAGGGGTTCGCGTTCAGCAAGCCACTGCCCATCGATGAGGTCACGGCCCTCTTGAAACAGTCACAGACCCGGTCCGCCCAATGAAGGCGTGAGGATCCTGGTCGTTGATGAGTCGCCGGAGAACGGGGTCCCGCTCAACTCGACCCTCGGCGCGGTACGGACGAATCACACCCAGACTAAGCGAGACCGCATGCGCGAGGCCGATGAGGCCATGGGTCGGGCCCAGGACGCGGGCCGTCCTCGCATCCGCATGGCGGGCGAGCCGTCGTCCTGCTCCCCGTGACGGCCGCAGCATGCCATCGTCGCCAGGTTAATTTCCCTCTCATGGAGTCCTCCGGCGTCAGCAGGTCAATACGCGGCAGGGTGTCTACCGTTCGATGATGTCCGACGAAGCCACAAGGTTCGAGGCGGTGATTCCGGAGCCCCTGGACGGCCCCATTCCCGGATATGCCTCTCCTCGGTTCCAGGTCCTCCTGCTCCAGACCCTCGTATCCATTGTTCTTTCTTACCAACTGTTGTTCAGCAAAGAGTCGAACCTTTCCGGTGAGGCTGGGCTCTTCGCCATCCTGTGCCTGATATTGCTCACGGCCGGTCTGATGGTGGTTCCGATCCGCGTGTTGTGGACCGCCTGGTTCACGGGCGCGCTGGCGCTGGGCGATACGGCCCTCACGTCGTACGTCATCTATCTCTCCGGGAATGCCAGCTCCGACCTCTACCTGTCCTACTTCACCATCATGCTGCTCGCCGCCGCAACCCGTACGATGAAGCAGATGTTTCTTCTTTCGCTTATCGTGTGCGGGGCGTACGGATTGCTCCTGTATTTCGACAGCGTCAGAGCCGGTGGGATCTCGGAAGGTGCCCTGATCCGGGTTCCGCTCCTGCTCATCATGGCGATCTTTTACGGGGTCACCACGGAGACGGTTCGCAGAGCGGGGCAGGAAAAATCTCACCTCGTCGATTTCATCGTCGAGCTGAGACGGGCGGAGGACGAACTGCAAACGGCCAAAGAAACGGCTGAAGCGGCTGCCCGTGTCAAGAGTGAATTCCTTGCCAGCATGAGTCACGAGATTCGCACCCCGATGAATGCCATCATCGGGATGGCCGACCTGCTCTGGGAGACGGCGTTGAACCCGGAGCAACGGCAGTATGTCCAGATTTTTCGGAAGGCGGGGCACACCCTGCTGAACCTGATCAACGATATTCTTGATCTGGCCAAAGTGGAAGCGGGCCGCCTTGAACTGGAGGAAATCAACTTCGATCTGAACGATCTCATCGAACGCACAACGGAAATGATGGCGGTTACCGCTCGGGAGCGGCAGCTTGAGCTGGACTGGCAGGTGTCGCCGGACGTGCCCACCAATTTGGTGGGGGATCCGAACCGCCTGCGCCAGATTCTCGTCAATCTCCTCGGGAATGCCATCAAGTTCACCGAGAGGGGCAAGGTCTCGCTGCGTGTCCAGAATGATCCGGAAAGCAAGGAAGCCGGCCGTCTCCGTTTCTCGGTCGCCGACACCGGGATCGGGATCCCTAAAGACAAACTGAGCCAGATTTTCGAGAGTTTTACGCAAGCCGACTCCTCCACCTCTCGGCGATACGGGGGAACCGGGCTCGGGTTGACCATCTCGCGGCGCCTGGTGGGACTGATGGAGGGGCACATGCAGGTCGAGAGCATCGTCGGACGCGGGAGCACCTTCTACTTTTCGGCAGGGTTTAAGCCCCAAGCCGAGCCGGATCGTTACGCGACCCTCCCGGCGGCAAATCTGCAGCGACTGAAGAGCCTCGTCGTGGACGGCAACACCGCAAACCGTCTCATCCTGAAAGAAATGCTGACGTCCTGGGGTGCGCAGGTGACGGAGGCCGAAGGCGCCAAGCAAGCATTGGCCGAACTCAGCCGCGCGAAAGAGGCGGGAGCGCCGTACGGATTGCTGTTATTTGACGACTCCACTCCGGGCGAGGACGGATTCAAGATTGCGGAACACGTCGTGAAAACGCTGGGCATGTCGGACATGAAGGTCATTTTGTTTACCTCCGACCACCGGAGTGGCGATCTGGCCCGGGCCAGGGAATTGGGTCTGGCGGGGTACCTCTCGAAGCCGGTCGATCGCTCCGGCCTGCTGAACGCCATCACCGCGGCCATCGGCAAACCGAAGGCCGCGAGACTGGAACCCTCCCCCGTGGCGGGATCGCCTTTCTCGGAAGTACTGCCCGCTCTGAAAATTCTGCTGGTGGACGATTCCCCCGACAACCGGGTTTTGATCCAAGCCTATCTGAAGAGTACGCCCTGTCATATTGAGATGGCAGAAGACGGCGAGAGTGGTGTGCAAAAGTTTACTGCCGGACGGTACGATCTGGTCCTGATGGATATGCAAATGCCGGTGACCGACGGCTATTCCGCCACGAGAGCCATCAGAAAGTGGGAGAAGGAACACTCGGTCAAGGCCACTCCGATCATCGCCCTCAGCGCGTTTGCGCTGAAAGAAGAGATACAAAAAAGCCTTGCGGCTGGGTGCTCTTCCCACCTGACGAAACCCATCAGAAAAGCGGTGCTGATGGAAGCCATCGCCGCACACACGGGGAGTCTGAAAACATGACCCAAACATGTGACCCGAACCGGGGTGATAAAATCATCGTCCACGTGGACCCGGATCTGAAAGATCTGGTACCCGGATTCCTTAAGAACCGGCGGAAAGACGTCAAGTCCCTTGTGGCGGCTGTGGAGCGGAGTGATTATGAGACGATCGAGGCCCTAGGCCACACCATGAAGGGGGATGGCGGTGGGTACGGGTTTCACGCCATCACCGATATCGGGGGAAGCCTCGAGAAGGCGGCATCGAACAAGAATCTCCAAGAGATCCGAAAGTGGGTCAAACAGCTTTCTGTCTACCTGGAGAGTGTGGAGATCGTGTACAAATAGACCGGCTCACCGTGGAACCTGGGCACTCACACTGTCAAGCAGGGTCGTGAATCGCCCCGCCCTGCAGGACGCATGAGGACTGTATGAGCATCCTGCTCGTTGATGACTCGGCCGAGAACTTGCTCCTGCTCCAATCGATCCTCCAGACGGGGGGGTACAAAGACCTGCTGACTGCGGAATCGGCAGAACAAGCCTTTAAGCACCTCGGGATGGATTCTTCGGGAGGAGATGGGACGAGCGTCGACCTCATCCTGTTGGATATCCAGATGCCCGACATCAACGGCATAGAAACATGCCGTCGGATCAAAGAGGTCGAACGCTATCGGGACATCCCCATCATCATGGTGACCGCGATGGCCCAGCGAGAGAAGTTGCAATTGGCCTTTGCCGCAGGCGCCATGGACTATATCAACAAGCCGGTGAACAAGGTCGAACTCCGAACACGGGTTGGATCAGCCTTGAAACTCAAGCAGGAGATGGATAGCCGCAAGGCCCGGGAGCAGGAACTGAAAAAGAGAACTCAAGAATTGGAACAAGCCCTCAGGGAAGTCAAGGTCCTCCGTGGGTTCATTCCGATCTGCGCGTCGTGCAAGAAGATCCGCAATGACCGGGGATACTGGCAGTTGGTGGAAGCGTACATCCGAGAACATTCGGAAGCCGAGTTCAGTCACGGCATCTGTCCGGATTGTATCAAGAAGTTCTTTCCAGGTGTTGAGCCAGGATAACTCCCCCTAGCCCGCCATTGTTCCGCACGTGAGGTCGTGGACGGCGGCGAATGCCAACCACGGCGACCCCGCGCGCGGCGACTGACCTGTCAGAGGTCGGCTCCGGATTCCCCAAGTCTGTGTCTGCCTCGCCCGCTATGAATGGGACCGTGTATCCAGAGGCGCGTTTAGAGTAAGATGGCGCCTGAGCCGGAGCGAGGGGAGGCGCATGATCAAGGAGAAGATTGAAGAGGTGGCCCGCGCGAACGGGGAGTTCTACGAGGCCTTCGAAAGTCTGGACATCATGCGGATGGATCGGGTCTGGGCCCAACAGGAGTACGTGACCTGTGTCCATCCCGGTTGGACCCTCCGAGTCGGCTGGCCAGCCGTTCGCGATTCCTGGGTCCTGATCTTCAACAACACGTTCTCGATGAAGTTCAATCTCACCGAAATCCAGATCCAGGTCGCGGGGGATGTGGGCTGGGTGATCTGTACGGAGAACATTACCAGCCGGCAGGGAGAGGCGGGGCTGGAGAGCCGGGTGCTCGCCACGAACCTGTTCGAGAAGGTTGAGGGCCGATGGCTGATGATTCATCATCATGGGTCGCCCGTCATGGGGTGAGGTGAGCGTGGGTGGCAGGGCAGCCTCTCGTGCTCGCGCATCGCGCACTTCGGAAAGTGCTCGCTGGACGCGCGCAGTCAGAGGCTACCCAGCCACCCGCTTTAGTCTGATGTGGAGGAAAAGTGGGGGAAGTAGTCGGTCGATGCGCGCAGTGGAGAGAGGACAGCCTCAGCCCTGAAAAGTAGGGGGCAGAAAGAGTTCTGCGGCCTCGCGCTTGGATTCCAGAGTATAGTGCTCCCGTGTTCCCATCGATCACCTCCTCGGGCCATCCTGCCCCATGTGAAGGTGTCTGTTAAACCCGGCTCACCTCAACCTGCCCCACCATGCCTTTTCTCCTCCAGCAAAGAGTTTCATTCTGACATGCGCTCCACCCGAAATCCGACGACAATCAGCGTCCTTGACCCATCGGCGGTACTGAACATCTGGAGTCGTCCTCGGACCTCAAACAGTTCATTGGTCGACGCTAACCGCGCTAGGTCGTCTGCTGGGCAACCTTGACCAACTTGAACTTCGATCATGCCTGTCCCATCTTCGAGCATAAAAGTACAAGGGTCATGAACCGGTCCTAGTCTTCCTATGTATGGTGCGACAGGACGATCTCCCTCTTGGTGTCGCCACGGGAGATGTGACCAGCAATTCGGCTCTCGTCTGGTTTCGGACCGCCGGCCCTGCGAGAGCGCGGGTAGAATGGGCACCGGGGGGTTCAGGAAACAGTCGTGAAGTCGCGTTCGCCCGGTCCGCAGTCATCACGACAACCACAGAACAGGACTTCACGGCCACGCTTCGCCTGGATGGACTGGCGCCGGCCACGTCGTATCAGTATCGCGTCGTTCCGGCAGACAGGGAAGAACAGGATCCTGTTCGTGAGACGGATCGCGGTCAGTTCACGACTTCGGCTTCCTCCGATGTGCCAGAGACCGTGACGTTCCTCTGGGGCGGAGACCTCGGAGGCCAGCAGCGATGTCGACTGGAAGGCTCCGGCTACGCCATTTTTGATCGCATGCTGGGGACCCGGCCGGCCTTTGCTCTGCTGCTCGGCGACCTGATCTACGGAGACGACCGCTGCCCGTCGCCGCCGAACGTGCCCGGCGGGGATTTCGTGGCCTCAACGCTGGAGGACTTTCGCGCCAAGCACCGCTATCAGCGTGGAGATCAGGCGCTGCAACGCTTTTTATCCGCTGTACCGGTCTACGCCACCTGGGACGACCATGAAGTCCGGAACAACTTCTCCGGCCCGCACGAGCCACTGATGCCGGCCGGCCGCCAAGCCCTCCTCGAGTACTGGCCCATCGGGGCCCCGCCCGAGGATCCACACCGTCTCTACCGGACGTTCCGCCGCGGCGCTGATCTGGAGCTGTTCGTCCTCGACACCCGGCAATATCGCAGCCGGAATGGAGAGCCGGATGGGGAGCGCAAAACCATGCTGGGGGCCACCCAGCGAGAGTGGCTATTGGATGGGCTGATTCACTCCACCGCAACCTGGAAGGTCATCGCCACGAGTGTGTCGCTCTCCAACCGGAAGGCCGGGACCGTTCAGATTCCCGGCAACGATAGTTGGGCCCGTGGAACGGACGGGACGGGATTCCAGACCGAGCTCCGCACGATCGTCAGCACGATTCGGGATCGCCACATCAGGAATGTGGTCTGGCTGGCGGCCGATGTCCATTACGCGCAGGTCAACGCGTACGATCCAGACGGGGACGGCGCGGTAGACTTCCATGAGTTCATCTGCGGCCCCCTGTCCGCCGCCTCCATCCAGCCTGTCTTGCCTGATCCGGCCTTGCGCCCGACCACGCTGTATAGCGAAGGCGGGTTTACGAACTTCGGACTGGTGACGGTGAGCGGGACCAGCCTGCGGGTCGAGATCATCGACGAGACCGGTCTTTCCCGCTTCGTCCGGACGTTCGCGGCACGCGGGACCGACTAGCCCCTTGCATTCCGGAACAACTCCCCGCTATGGTAGCGGTCGGCCCTCTTCACCTTCGCCTCTCCTCGGTACCCGTTGCTCGGGGTGCCCGTTGCTCCTCACTGCAACGGGTCCAAACAACAGGTCCACGCAACGGGTGATGGGCAGAGGGGTGGGGTGAGGGGGCATTTTCATGATGCAGGGGCGAGCACGGGCCCGCGACTGAGCGATCGGGAACTGGAAGGTGAATTCAAACGGGAGAATCCAATATGGGTGGTCTCATGACGGCGGCGGAGGTCTTTGAGAAAGCACGCGCGGCGGCGGTGGCCGCCACCGGTCCCGATGAGCGAGCGCTCCAGATTGATTACCCGGCGCTGAAGGCAAAGATCCAAGCAGCGCTCGGCGACCGGAAAGCGGCCTTGCTGCATGTGAATCGCTTTCTGCCTGAAGGGTACGAAGAGCAGGGCCGGTTTAACCTCCTGCTGTTGACCGGCGGGAAGGTGCTCTATGACATGGTGTTCGGCGATTCCTATTTCCGGTACGACGTGGTGTCGCTCAGCGAGCTCGACAAGGTGCAGGTCGTTGACGGCGTCTGGGAGAACCGGGAGAAACGCCAGGAGGAGCCATTCCTCAGTCTGAGGCTGATGCACGCCGAGGAAACCCATCTGCTCCTGGCCCTGAACGATGGAGAGCGGAGAAGCCTGCTTGCGTTCGCCGATGCGGTGACTGCAGCCCGCCATCCGGAACGGTAACGCGAGGTGAGGGGTTCGCACCTCCCCTGGCGTGATCCGGCACAATCACTGGAAAGATTGCCTGTTGGCTGCTCATGGGATACAGTAGGGACAGGTTTTTTGCAGCGGCTTGAGATCGAGCATGCGGCAGCTCCGAAACAAGAACAGTCTCTTCGCGCTCTCCTGGCTGGCGATCCTCCTCGCTGCCACTGCCTCGGCGGATGTCGTGGAAGACCTGGTCTTCGAGCCGTTTGAGGCGAATGCTGCCGAATCCCCTCTTCCTCAGCCGGACCTCGAAGATCCGGCCGAAAACGCGACGGTGCGCAGCGTCAGCGGACATGTGCCGGATGTGAAGACGGCCGGGCCCGGCGTTGGGCTTGCGGGATCGGCTGGCGGGCTTGCGGCACTCCCTTCTGTTCCCCGCTTCTCCCAGTTGGTTGTCGGGACCTCTGACCACTCGGTACCCCCCTCCTTGGCGGGTTTCCTCCCGCCGCTTCGCATCTGAGGCGGCCTCCAGGTCTGAGACCAGTTCACGACTGCCTCCCTTGTCTTTCAAGCTTGAAAGGGATTGGTTTTATGAACAGCAGCAACCTGTTCCGTGCTGGCGTGTGTGTCATCATTCTGGGGGCGGGGCTCAGCGTGGCGGCCTGTGGGTGGTTCAAGTCCGACGTGAAGCCGGATCCTCCGCGGGCTGAACGGCCAAGACTGGCGGTGCTCCCGTTCGACATGGGCATTGAGATCACGAGCTTGGCTTCCATCCAAAGTGTGAGTGGAGAACTGAAGCACGGAGAGGAGCCACAGTTAATCGAGCAAGCGGTCAAGCAAGTCCAGGAGGATGCGCGACGGCTCATGTACGAAAGGCTGGCAAGCAAGGAGGCGTTTGAGTTGATCCTGCCGAAAGAAACGGATCGAGCATTGGACGAACTGGGAATCACGACAGTGGAGGAGCTCACGCCGGAGCAGCTCGCCAAGCTCCGGGCGAGACTGAACGTGGATCTGGTCGTCACCGGGATCGTGCAGGATTACGGCAAAGTCCGCTGGCAGTGGCTGGCCGCCGGGATGGTGGGGGACATCACCTGGGAATCCGTCGTCATCGGCTTGGCCACCGCCTGGAATCCGGCGATCATCCTCGGCAATGTCGGCTTCGAGCTCTTGACCAGCACGCCGATCTGGTTCGGCGGAGGATACCTGTTCGGTGTGGCTTTCCGTCCGGTTCGGGTGGAGGCCCAGGCGGTGGAGACCCAGAAGGGGATCACGGTCTGGGACGGCATGGAGGTGGCGATCTACGCCAGGGGACGCATCAAGGAACTGCCGGAGGAGCAACGGAGCAAGAAGGAGATGCAGCTCCACGTCAATCTGAAGAAGGCGATGGAGACTCTCGCGGACTCCTTGCTCGACGAGAGGATCACCAAAACGACGCTCTGGGAACGACGACTTCCGAGAGAATCATCCTGACCCGGCGAGCCGGCGGCGGGTCAAGGCTTGGTGGTCTTGTTCTGACTTGCTGCCGAGTGCGGGGCATAGAACGGAAGCGGCCGGACGGTGGCGTCGTAGCGGCGGCCCTCGACCTCGACGGTCAGTGCGGTGCCGGGTGTGGTGAAGTCGCGCAACGGAAACCCGAGCGCGATCGAGAATCCCAACGAGGGGGAATGAGCGGCGCTGCTGACCCAGCCGACCTCGCGCTCGCCGCTAAACAGCTTCGCGCCCTTCGGAGGGAGCACGGGATCGCGCAGGATAAGGCCCACCAGGCGCCGGCGCAGGCTTCCATACGTATCCATCCGCGCGACCACTTCCTGGCCGGGGTAGCAGCCCTTGGACAGGCTGAAGGCCTTCCCCTCCAGGTTGGCCTCCGGTGGGACTATTTCATCGGTCAAGTCTGCGCCTGCCCTCGGCAGCCCGGCTTCGAGCCGGAGCGCCTCGCGCGCCTCGGTTCCGAATGGCTTGAGACCCATCGGTTCTCCGGCGCTCCACAGGCGGTCCCAGGCCGTGACCAACTGATCGGCCGGGAGCAGGATCTCGATATCCGTCTCGCCGGTTTCCTCCGTCCGGATCAGAAGAGCCTGCTGCCCGCCAATCTCCTGCATCAAGAACTCCAGCGACTTGAGCCCGTTGATGTCGGCTCCGAACGCGGCTTTGATGAGCTCAGCCGCCTTCGGGCCGCTGACGAGCAGGAGTCCCCAGGTCTCGGCGCAGTTTTCCATCTTAGCCTTGGTGCCATACAGGAGGAACTTCCGGAGGGCTTGAAAGGTGGTGTCCCCGATCTCTCCCACATCCTCCAGCATGAGCGAGTCGGGCAGGGCATAGACGCGAAAGTAGGAGAGCATCTTGCCCTTGTGCGTGAGGAAGCTGGAATAGAGACCCTGTCCGGCTGCCAGCGGGAGGATGTCGTTACTGATCACACTTTGCAGCCACTTCACTCGATCCTCGCCCGTGACTCGAATCCTGCCGCGATGCGAGAGGTCAGCGATGCCCACGCCCTGCCGGACGGCGGTGTGCTCGGCGACCGGATCGCCGTAATGCACAGGCATCTCCCATCCGCCCGCTTCGCCGAGGACGGCGCCGCGTTTCAGGTGATGTTCGTGTAGGCGCGAGTGTTTCATTCTTCCCATTAGCAAGAAGCAAGTAGCGAATAGCTGATAGCCAGGAGGCTTGGGCTGCTAGCTGCTCGCTGTTGGCTGTTCGCTAAGCAGTTCCTCGACCAGGTCCCGCGTGCGCGACGAGAATTCGTTGCGCGACACGATCTTCGTGACGCCCAACTCCTTGGCCCGCTTCCACGTCTCAACCTCCTCGTGGTTGGCGAAGGCCAGAATGGGGATCGTCTTCAAGCGATCGCTTCCCTTGATCTGTTCGAGTGCCTGAAACGCGTCCAGCGTCGCGTCGTTCATGTTCAGGATCATGGCTGCCGGGTGAACCGCCGCGGCTTTCTCGGACACCTCGCTCTGTGTCCTGACACGATCCAGCCGATAGCCTTTCGGCAACAGCGCGTCGCGAATCTTCGTGTAGAAGAAGACGTCGCTCACAGCGACCAAAATGGTTTGTTGGTTTGTCTGGTTCATCTGGTTTGTCTTGTTTTTCTGGTTTTTGGGGTGTGTCTGGTTGAGAAATTTCGTCCGGGATTTTGATACTGGTTCGTTTTTACCAGACAAACTAGAGAAACCAGAAAAACCAAAGAGACGTTTTTTAATTCAACATGCTGATGAGCCGTCCCAGCGCGCGTTTCGCCAGCGCATAATTCGGGTTCAGCGCGAGCGCTTTCTTGTAGCATTCGATGGCCTGCTCCCACTGTCCCTTGCGCTCGTAGACTCGGCCGAGGTTCAGGTGAGGGAAGGCCGGACTCTCGTAGCGCTTGGCCTGCATGGCCTTTTCGAACCACGGGATCGCTTCGTCGAACTGCTCCTTCTCGATCAGATACGCGCCGATGTCGTTGTAGGGGTTGCCGAACTCGGGATCCACCGAAATGGCGTGGCGGCATTCCTCGATCGCCTCGTCCAGCTTCCCCATGAAGCTGTACGTCCAGCCCAGGAAGGTGTAGGCCTCGGCGGTGGGATGGCTGTTGATGGAGCGCTTGTAGAGATTGACGGCCTCCTCCAGCTCTCCCTTCATCTGGTGCTCGTAGGCCTGCTGGAAAAAGCTCCAGGCCTCCTTTTTGTCTTCCTCTCTCCCTTCACCCTGAATCAAGAAGTCCTGAATATCCATATCCCTGATATTCTAAGGGAGTGGTCGGGTTGACCTCCACTGCGCCCATCGAGCGAGCACATTCCGATCGTGCGCGCTCTGGGAGCACAGAGGTCAGCCCGACCGCTCCCTTCCTTATTCGTGTTTCAACTTCTTCTTGATCAGCTCCGCTCCATAGCGGCCCGACAGCAGCATGGAGCCAAAGGCCGGCCCCATGCGGGGAGTGCCGTAGACCGCCGCGACCGCCAGTCCCACTACGAAGCAATTCGGATAGACCTCGCCGGTTTGCTCCAACACCTTCTCCTCGGATCGAGACACCCACATGGCCCCGTTGCCCGGCACCGGCTGATACAAGTTGCGGCGATGCAGCAGGTTCACCACCACGGCGTCGTGGCCTGTCGCGTCCACCACGATGCGGCTCTCCAGCCCGATCGGGTCCACGTGGACCACATCGTGCCCCGCCGTCTCGGCGGTCGTATTGTTGACGACGACCCCCTCCAGCAGGCCCTCTCGTCGCAGGATCAGGTCCACGACACGCGTCAGGTTCAAGATCTTGGCGCCCGCCTTGTAGGCTGCGGCAACGAGGGCTCCGGTGGCGTGGGGCGGGTCGACAATGTACATCCCTTCGCAGTCTTTCACCTGTTTGCAGGGGACGCCCAGCTCCTCCAGAATCTCATTCGCGGGCGCGCAGATCGTGGCTTTGTTCATCAAATAACCTCCGGACCAGAACCCGCCTCCCAGCGCCAGGGCTTGCTCCACAATCAGCGTGCGGAAGCCCATGGCGGCGAGATCCCGCGCGCAGATGAGGCCGGAGGGACCGGCTCCGACGACGATCACATCGCTTTCGATGAGCTGATCGAATTCCTTGTAATATTCCCGCGCGATCTGGCGGGTGATGTCCCGTTCCCGCAAGGGTGCCGGCTTGGGTCGTTTCATGTGCGGCTCCTTCGTTATTCGCGCGTTCGTTATTCGGATAACGAATAACGGATGAGTTCCTATCTGTAAATCTCGGCTCCGGCCTTCCGGAACTCCTCCGCTTTCTCCTTCATGCCAACTTCCAGCGCCTGTTGTTCATCAAGCTGTTTCTGCGCGGCGTAGTCCCGGACGTCCTGGGTGATCTTCATCGAGCAGAAATGCGGGCCGCACATCGAGCAGAAGTGCGCCACCTTGGCTGCATTGTCCGGCAGCGTGGCATCGTGATAGGCCCGGGCCGTGTCGGGGTCCAAGGACAGGTTGAACTGATCTTCCCATCGGAACTCGAATCGGGCCTTCGACAGGGCGTTGTCGCGCGCCTGTGCTCCGGGGTGCCCCTTGGCCAGGTCCGCGGCGTGCGCCGCGATCTTATAGGCGATCACGCCGGCTTTCACGTCCTCCTTGTTCGGGAGCCCGAGGTGCTCCTTGGGCGTCACGTAGCAGAGCATCGCGCAGCCGTACCAGCCGATCATCGCCGCTCCGATCCCGGACGTGATGTGGTCATACCCTGGCGCGATGTCAGTCGTCAACGGGCCCAAGGTATAGAACGGCGCTTCGTGGCAGTCCCTGAGCTGTTTCTCCATGTTCACCTGGATCAGGTGCATCGGGACGTGGCCCGGGCCCTCGATCATGACCTGGACGTCGTGGTTCCAGGCCAGCGTGGTCAACTCTCCCAACGTCTCCAGCTCGGCGAACTGGGCCTCGTCGTTCGCGTCGGCGATGGAGCCCGGCCGCAGACCGTCCCCCAGGCTGAACGAGACGTCGTAGGCCTTCATGATCTCACAGATCTCCTCGAAATGCGTATAGGCAAAGTTCTCTTCGTGGTGCGCCAGGCACCATTTGGCATGGATGGCGCCGCCACGGGAGACGATTCCGGTCACTCGCTTGGCGGTCAGCGGGATGTACCGGAGCCGCACGCCGGCGTGGATCGTGAAATAATCCACCCCCTGTTCAGCCTGCTCGATGAGCGTGTCCCGGTAGATCTCCCAGGTCAGCTCCTCGGCCTTCCCGTCCACCTTTTCGAGGGCTTGATAGATCGGGACGGTGCCGATCGGCACTGGTGAGTTCCGGAGGATCCATTCGCGGGTCTCGTGGATATTCCTTCCCGTGGAGAGGTCCATCACGGTGTCCGCGCCCCAGCGGGTCGCCCAGACCATCTTCTCCACTTCCTCTTCGATGGAAGACGCGACCGCCGAGTTTCCGATGTTGGCGTTGATTTTCACCAGGAAGTTGCGGCCGATGATCATCGGCTCGCTCTCGGGGTGGTTGATGTTGGCGGGGATGATCGCCCGGCCCCGCGCCACCTCGTCCCGGACAAATTCCGGGGTAATCCGGTCAGAAATCCGGGCGCCCCAGGCCTGGCCTGGATGCTGATCCCAACGCCGGCCGTCCACGCCCGTTTGTCCACTGCCCTGACCGTCGGATGCTGACAGCTCCCGCGACAGGTTCTCTCTGATCGCGATGTATTCCATCTCCGGCGTGATAGTCCCCTTCCGCGCGTAGTGCATCTGGGTGACATTCATGCCGGGTCGAGCCCGAAGCGGCTTGCGGATGTCGCGGAAGCGCAGCGCAGCCAGTTTGGGATCAGCCGCCCGCCGGCGTCCATAGTCGGAGGTGACGTCCGCTAACGCGTCGACATCGTTCCGAGTCAGAATCCACTCGCGGCGCAGAGGCGCCAGCCCTGCGCGGATATCGATCGCCACGCCGGGGTCGGTGTAGGAGCCGGATGTGTCGTACACCGTCACGGGAGGATTGGCAGAGGGGGCCCCGCCGTTCGCGACCCGCGTCGGGGTGAGGCTGATCTCCCGCATGGGTACGCGGACTCCCGGTCGGGTGCCTTCCACGTACACCTTCCGCGACGCCGGGAAGGGTTGGGTGGCAGAGAGGAGGTTGTCAGAGCCGGATCCGTTGCCGGAACCTTTTTGGGGGGAGCGTGGCTGACTCATGGAGAGATCCTTTCTCGGGCTGTCTCGTCCAATGCTGGGGGGACAAATAAAAAAGCCGCACCAGATGAGGGTGCGGCCTGATTGGTCTGAGCCGATTCGCTCAGACTGCCGCTTCCCTTCGCTGGTATTATCCAGATCAGGTTCAGAGGGTTGTCCGTCGGGTCGGACTCTCAGCCTTCGGACTCTCAGCCCTCAGGCTCCCCTAGCTATTGCGGGGTGATCGTACACCCCGGGTTTTTGATTTGTCAACCGGCGCGTCAGCCCGGGTTCTTTCGGCCGTGCCGCGCCCCACGCGCGAGGGAGAGGGGCGCGCACACCAGGCGCAACAACCTGGCCGGGTGTTCCACCGGCTGACACCTTGACACACCCGTTGATTGTGCGCAAGAGACTATCGTAGAATGACGGACCGATGAAGTCCGTAGAATCCATACAGCGACCCTTGGCCGACTATCTGTCGCTCCCCTCCCATGAGTTGTTCGCGCGCACGGCGGCGGCCAAGCGAGCGCTGGGCGACCGAGTGATGGTGTTGGGCCACAATTACCAGCGCGACGAAGTGATTGAACACGCCGACTTCCGCGGCGATTCGCTGCTGCTCGCCAAGCTGGCGGCGGAACATTCAGAGCGCCCGTATGTCGTATTCTGTGGCGTGCATTTCATGGCCGAAACCGCCGACATCCTGAGCCGGTCGCGGCAAACCGTGATCCTGCCGGATCTAGCGGCTGGCTGCTCGATGGCCGAGATGGCGGCGATCGAGCAGGTGGACCAGTGCTGGGACTCCTTGGCGGGCATTCTTCCGGTGGAAGAAACCGTGACGCCGGTGGTCTATGTGAACTCCGCAGCGGTCCTCAAGGCCTTTTGCGGTGAACACGGGGGCATCACCTGCACGTCCTCGAACGCGCGGGCCGTGATCGAGTGGGCCTGGGCACGACGCGAGAAGGTGTTGTTTTTCCCGGATGAGCACTTGGGCCGTAACACCGCCAATAAGATGGGGGTGCCGCGCGACCAGATGATCGTGTGGGACCCGTTTCAACCGAACGGCGGCAACGCCATCGAGGCGATCCGGAAGGCCCGGCTGATCTTGTGGAAAGGCCACTGCAGCGTCCACCAGATGTTCCAGCCTGCGCATGTGGACTACTTCCGAAAGAAAGACCCTGACCTCAAGGTGATCGTGCACCCGGAATGCCACGAGGAGGTCGTGAACCGGGCCGATCTGGTCGGCTCGACCGAATTCATCATCAGGACGGTGAGCGCGGCTCCAGCCGGGACGGCCTGGGCTGTTGGAACGGAGCTGAACCTGGTCAACCGGCTCAAACGAACCCAGCCGGACAAGCGGGTATTTTTCCTCTCTTCGACTGTCTGCCAATGTGCCACGATGTTCCGCATTGATGCTCCCCACCTCTGCTGGGCGATGGAAAACCTGGCCGAAGGGCATGTGGTCAACCACATCGTCGTGCCCGACGATGAAAAGGTC
>MNDM01000050.1 GCA_001914955.1 Nitrospirae bacterium 13_2_20CM_2_62_8
GAGCGCCTCATTGGCGGCTCCCTCGACCGGCGGCGCGGCGACTCGGAACTTCAGTGCCCCCCCATGCACCCCGGCGTACTCCGTGCACGTCGCGTTCGGCTGGACATGCACGCACAGAATAGCTCCCTCTCGACTATCTTGCACGATCGTCCCCACACCTGTTAAAACCATCCGCCTGGCTATATCACCTGGCATGAGCCGTGATCGCCGAATGTTTTGGTCTTGAGTTTTTAATTTTGCGTTGTCACTCAACACTCAGAACTCAACGCCCCCGCGAGACTAGATCTTGCCAATCACCCCGATCCGCAGTTGGTAGAAAAGGAGCCGCAGGCCGCCGATCGAATACAGGTACTTCATGGTGATCAACGTCTTGAGCAGGTAGGCCAGGCGCCCGAAGAATCGCAGGCGCCCGACTACCGCCACGGCCGCCCCACGCCCCAAGGAGATCACCGCGCCGGTCGTGTGCGGGACGAACGGAAGGACCCATTCCTTGGTCAGATATCGCGACAGCCAGACCGCTTCATCCACGGCCAGCCGTGCGGAGGGCGGGCAGGGCTGGCCCGTCCGTGGGTCCAGCACCAGCGCACAGTCGCCCAGCGCGTACACCTCGTTAAGCCCCTGCGCCTGCAGGTATCCGTTCACGGCGACCCGTCCCTTGGGATCCAGATGCAACCCGGAGGTTGCCACGATTGACGGACCGCGCACTCCCCCTGCCCAGATCAGCATCCCGGCAGGGATCTCCTCGCCGGACGCCAGGACTAATCGAATCACCCCACCTGGCATACTCGCCTGACCAGGATCGCCAGGCTCTACACGGGAGATCGCCGTTCTGAGCCTGATCGTCACGCCTTTCCGCTGAAGCACCGAGGCCGCATAACCCGCGATCTGCGGGTGCATCCCCGGCAAGAGCCGCTCCTGCGCTTCGACCAGCGTCACCTGAATCGCATCCGCCGACAGGCCGTACTCTTTTCTCCATTCGGCTGCCTCGTCCGCCAGTTGCCCAGCCATTTCCACGCCCGTCATCCCGCCCCCCCCGATGACAAGCATCAGCGGCTTCGCGCCTTTGGCAGCTTCCTTCGAGTACCGGTACACCGCCTCCTGGAGTCGGGCCTGAACGGTGTTTGCCTGCTGCATCGTCTGAATACCAACCGCGTGTTGGCGAAGCCCCGGAATGCGCGGCTCGGGGAGGTCGAAATAGTCCACCTCCCCGCCCAGCCCCAGGACCAGCACATCGTAAATGAGGTCCCCTTGTGTGGTCCGTACCCGGTGGCTGGCCAGATCAAACCACGTCACGGTGGCTTGACGGAAGGCGACCCGTTTCCCGCCCAGGATCCGGGCGAGAGGAACCGCGGCGAAATCGGAGAGCACCGATCCGGCCGCCACCTGGTGCATCTCGGTCACGAGTTGGTGCAGCGGAGACTGATCCACCAAGACCACTTGGCCTTTCCAAGGGCCTCGATGGAGTCGCCGCTCCAGCTCAATCGCCAGCCGGATCCCGCCATAACCGGCTCCGAGAATCACCACACGCATGAGAGCATCCTACTCAGACTGCCTCACGTTCGCAAACGGATCCACGGAATGCACCAGGTTGAGTCAAGATCGTTCGGCAATTGAGAGGGAAGGGTAGGAGTGCGCAGCGACAGGTTGCTAACCCTTCAAGGCCTGGAGCGCCTCTCGGAGCTCCTGCACCCGCTTCGCGAAGAGGTCGAGGGCGACGTCCCGCCCCGGCTGGTCGCTGCGGTGCTTCCAGAGCTGCTTGAAGATCGCCCACATCTCCTTGTTGATGACGACCGCTTTCGTGTAGGCAGGAGTCGAGGCCTGCTCCTTGGTCACCTGGCAGAAGGCTCCTTTCAGCGCGTGGAACTGATTGTGGAGATCATTGAGGGGGGCATCATAGCCCTGGCCGCCGCGAGCCGCCTTGGCGCTGGCTTCCAGCATGGCGGCCAG
Organism: Nitrospirae bacterium 13_2_20CM_2_62_8; assembly: GCA_001914955.1. Taxonomy (GTDB): domain Bacteria; phylum Nitrospirota; class Nitrospiria; order Nitrospirales; family Nitrospiraceae; genus 40CM-3-62-11. The sequence continues at coordinate 1,948 of MNDM01000050.1, forward strand.
ATTGAGCATTGTCTCCACACCGGTTGCCCCTTTCGCTTTTTCCAGAAACTCCTCGGCTCTGGGATAAAACAGGTAGCTGCACCCGGAGCTCAGGAACAGCGCGATGACCAATGAAACGTTTAATAGGCCAAATTGAGGTCCGTTCCACACTGTTGTCCTTTGCATTTGGTATTTTGAGTTTTTCATGACGTACCCTGCCTTCCGGGTCTTCCATTTTTCATTTTGCATTTTTCATTTCTTCAAAAGATCGCATTGACCAGTTCCGCTATGCTTCGCTGCATGTCCGGATCGTCGGTGATCGGCCGCGTCACGGCCGCCTCGCAGGCGCGGGCCGGGGCAACCCCCTGCCCCATCAGCTCGCCGGCGTAAATCAGGAGCCGGGTGCTGACTCCCTCTTCCAGGCCGTGCGTCCGGAGATTCCGAACCTTCTGGCCCAGTCTGACTAAGCGTTGGGCGGTCTCTTTATCGACGCGGGCTTCATGCTCGATGACCCGAGCCTCGATCTCCGGCGGCGGGTAGGTGAACTCCATCGCCAGGAAGCGCTGCTTGGTGCTCTGCTTGAGGTCCTTGAGCACGCTCTGATAGCCGGGGTTGTACGAGATCACCAGCATGAACTCGTCCACCGCCTGGATCACCTGGCCCTTCTTTTCGATCGGCAGGATGCGCCGGTCGTCGCTCAGCGGATGGATGATGACGGTGGTGTCTTTTCGCGCTTCGACGATCTCATCCAGATAGACGATCGCGCCGTGCTTGACGCCGAGCGTGAGCGGCCCATCCACCCAGACTGTTTCTTCCCCCTTCAGGAGGTACCGCCCGACGAGATCGGAGGCGGTCAGATCCTCATGACACGCCACGGTGATGAGCGGGCGTCCGAGGCGATAGGCCATGTGCTGCACGAAGCGGGTCTTCCCGCACCCGGTCGGTCCCTTCAGCATCACCGGCATCTGCCGGCGCGCGGCGATCGTGAAGAGGCCGATCTCGCCGTTCACCTCAGCGTAATACGGCTCCTCCTGGAGCCGGAACCGGTCAATCTCCAGCTCCCGCCCTTTCACCGGCATCCCACCCGCCGATTGGCTCACCCGTTGCCCTCCAGTCGCGCATCAGCTCATCCGGAGCGACCTGTGCGGCACCGACCTGACGCGGCACATTATAAGCCGCCGCTCGTCCTGCTCACAAGTCATGATTCCTGACCGAGATTCGCTACTTTTTCCGAGGGGCATCGAGGACTTCGCGCACCTTGTGGGCTAAGGTACGAGGCGAGAAGGGCTTCTGGAGAAACGCTCTCCCGGAATCCAGGAGGCCGTGGTGGACCACCGCATTGTCCGCATAGCCCGAGAGGTAGAGCACCTTCATGTCCGGGCGCAGCGGCGCCACGCGATCGGCGACAGCCCGTCCACTGAGGCCCGGCATCACCACATCGGTCATCAGCAGGTGAATCGTGCCTGTGTGCGCCTGGCAAATCTGCAGGCACTCCGTGCCGTCTCGAGCTTCCAGTACTGTGTACCCATGTGACGTCAGGATTCTGCGGGCCAGCGCTCGGACCATGTCCTCGTCCTCAGCCAGCAGAATCGTTTCCGAACCCTGGAGTGTCTCCGCCGGAGCATGGCTCAACGCCCGAGCTTCCAACTCGTCCTCAACCCGCGGCAGGTAAATCTTGAACGTTGTGCCCCGCCCCAGCTCGCTGTACACCCAAATATAGCCGCCGCTCTGCTTGACCACTCCGTAGACGGTGGAAAGGCCCAACCCCGTCCCCTTGCCCGGTTCCTTGGTGGTAAAGAATGGCTCGAAGATCCGGGCCTGCGTCGTCGCATCCATCCCGGAGCCGCCGTCGGTGATCGCCAGCATCACATACGCACCTGGCTTGACCGACACATGTGATTGAGCATAGACCTTGTCCAGCTCGATGTTCTTGGTCTCGATGGTCAGGCGGCCTCCGCCGGGCATAGCGTCCCGCGCGTTGACGACCAGATTCATGATGACCTGCTCGAGCTGCCCGGGATCGGCCTTCACCCGGCCAAGCACCGGAGCCACCACGGTGTGCAGCTCGATGTCCTCAGCGAGCAGTCGTCGCAGCATGCCGTTGATATTGGACACGACCGCGTTGAGGTCCAAGACCTTTGGCGCGAGCACTTGCTTTCGGCTGAAGGCCAACAGTTGCCCTGTGAGCGTGGTGGCTCGATCGCCCGCTTTCTTGATTTCCTCGATCTCCCTACACAAGGGATCGTCGGGGCCAAGGCGGGTCAGAATGAGTTCGCTATAGCCCGTGACGACCGTCATTAAGTTATTGAAGTCGTGGGCGACCCCTCCCGCGAGCCGACCGATCGCCTCGATCTTCTGGGCCTGGCGGAACTGCTCTTCCATTGATCGAAGGGCCTCGGTCCGTTCCAGAACCCGTTGCTCAAGAGACGCGTTCAGGTCCCGGAGCTCCTTTTCATCGCTGACGATCACCTCCACCATCCTGTGGAACGCCTGGTCGAGCTGCGTGACTTCATTGCCGCGGTCCGGGGGGAGGCCCTCCATTGACGTGCCCCGACCCGATTCGGCAAACATCCGCATCTTGCTGGCCAGCCTGCCCAGCGGTCGGGTGACCGTCCGATTGCTTCCAATCACCACAATCCCCACAAGCAACGCACAGAGGACGGCCCCACCGACCACGGTCACGAAGAGATCCTCCCGCCTCTCCTCGACATACAGATCCATCGGCATCACAATCTCCAGACCACCCATCAATTCGCCGAGTTTAAAATCGTGCTTCGGACTCCCGGCATGCGCATTATGACACTCCACACAGGACTGGCTTGAGGCACGATCGGCCATGAGCACCCGCATGACCGCCCGGCCATCCATCGTGTCGGTCCGGAAAAACTGCCCTGTGGGATGTGATGCCAGATAGGCAAACGCCTCCTGTTGGAACTGATCCTTTGGCCCCTTGGCCTTGTTAATCGGCCAAGGGCTGATGAGGTTCACTGCATAACCCTCGCTCAGCTTGTTGGTGTAGGCCGACACCTCGTGCACAAAGGTCGCCGGAAGTGGAAAGCGACCACGGACCTGCTTGTAATCTGCTCCCAGGGTTCCACCAAGCTCCCCTATACGAGGGACGATCACAGAGGCATAGTATTGCCGGTCCGCCATGATCTGGCTGTGGAGGCTCGTCGCCCGATGGATGAGCTTGTCTTCGAGCGCGGCCTTGTTCCGCCCGTGCTGGACGAAGGCGACAAGCACGGTCATGGCCGCAATGAGCGGGATGGTGTACAGGATCAGCTTCGTGCCGATCCGCCACTCCCGAAAAGACTTAGGTCTGAGGTTGTCAATCATGGCGTGATGCGATGTGTCTCGGCAGCAATTAGTCTATGAGAGTGACGTTGCAATATAGTTCGGGAGCATCCGGACCGGGCGATAGGCTCTCTTCGACTGGGCCAGACCCGGGAGTCCCGAATCATCCATGGTGTTGATGAACTCGAAGCCACGACCCGCCGCCTCGCGGCACGACTCACGGAAGAGGAACTGGGCCAGCCCTGGAATACGGCGATCCGCCACCTCGAGCAGAATGCAGAAGACAGAGGGCGAACGCTCGTAGCCGAACGTATAGGCCCGGACGGCCCCATCCACCCAGACCACGCGCCCAGCCAGCCCAAGAGCACGGTGATGCGTGAGCGCTTCCCGGTGGGCCGATGCCGAGTCCTTGACCATGTGCCGCGCCCCGGCATCCAGCCCTTCGGCCTCCTTTTGCGCGGCCCACTCCTCAAACAGGGCAAGACTGGCCTCTCGATGAGCATCCTGGTACGGCTCACATCGGTACCGAGAGTCTCGCTCAAAGCGATTGCAGGCCGCGCGCTGGGACTTGTAGCGATCGCCCGCCAGCGTCGCCAGATCGCGGCTCCGGTACAGGTAGTCCGAATCCTTCGGCACGACGCGATACCCGAGCGCCTGGAGCGGGGCTTGAAGCTCATCGGGCACATTCTCGATCCGGCTGACCGCCGACCCGCCGTTCCTTGCGCGCATGAAGGCGAAACATGCGGCAAGCGCGGCAGGAGATGGGCGAGGTGTCATAGGCCATGGGGAAGCATCTTGTCTCGCGCCTGTCGGGAGAGGCAGGGGCGGGAGCGGCATATACACGCCGTCTGCATACTCGGCGAACAGACTCAGATGCCCGTCGAGTTCGGCCCACGAATACGAGAACAACGCCCTCCAGACGAAATGGGAGGCAAAGGCATAGGCGGCCAGCGGCGTCTCTACTGAGGCGAATGCTCGTTCAAAGCGAGGTCGGTCGGCGAGAGTCAGGGAGGAGAAGTGCTGAGTGCTGAGTGCCCCGCGACAGGGCTCGGGGTCCTGAGCCTGTCGAAGGACTGAGTGCTGAGTGGAAGGGGGAGACTGCGGTTCTCCCGTTACGGATGACTCATCACGCATCACCTTCACACGTTCAGTAAGGCCAGGCAGGGTGCGCAACCTTGCCTTCCCGCAGGAACGGGCACTTGGAGTCCCACCCCAGCACAACCTGCGTCCGGTCGGCGTTCCACATCACCATCAGGGGATAGATCTGGCAGTCCAGTGGCCGGACGTCGTAAATTCGGCAGTGCGAGGTGAGGGGATCGAAGGCCGGGCAGAGGTAACCGTCGCTGACAGGGCTCGGCACGACGCTGACCTGACAGCCGTCGAGATCAGTAAATTCCGCGGGGGCCATCCCCCGAGCAACCGCCCGGCGGATCTCCTCGCCGGTGAAGTATGGACGGAGGGGACTGTTCGGCTCGGGGAACCGGCAGCACACATCGCAACTCAAACACACCCGACTGGGCACCAGTTGGGGCAACGGGGTGATCTGAACCAGTTGGGAACGGCTTGTCTGGACATCCGCATTCATACTGAAGCATGATACGCTGAGCCGGCACGCCAGGCAAGAAATCCCCCTTGTTCGTGACGTGCCGCATTTTCGGTGTACAATCAGATGGACCCCGTAGGTAGGATTGGCAATAGACTGCCCTTGAGCACAGACGCAGAGGAGAGTCCATCGATGTCGGGCCCGGACAAGGCCACTGCCTGGATGATCGCAGTGATCACCACGCTGAGCGCCGGAGTGTTCATCGCAGACCTGGCCTTGCCTCTTGGCGTGGTGGTGTGGGCGGCCTACCTCATTCTGCTGCTGCTCTGCTTCTGGGTGCGACAGCGGCACTTGCCCCTTTGGCTCGCCGCGGGGTACACGATCCTGCTCATGCTTGGTTTCTCGTACGCTGCCCCGGGGATTGATCCGGCGGTCTCGCTCACCAACCGGGTGCTCGGGGGGGCGGTGATCTGGGGGATCGCTGGCCTGATTCTCTTGCGACAGCGGGCGGACACGGCGCTGCGCCGTAAAGATGAGGAGCTGACCGATTTCTTCGAAAATGCGGTCGAAGCCCTGCACCGGTCGGGCCCGGACGGACGCATCCTATGGGCAAACCAGGCCGAGCTGGACCTGCTCGGCTGCTCGCGCGAGGAGTACATCGGGCATCATGTGGCCGAGTTCCATGTCGACAAAGACCTCGCCGAGAAGATGCTCGAGCGCCTCGCACGCGGGGAGACCCTGGAGAGTTACGAGGCCAGGCTTCGGTGCAAGGACGGCGGGATCAAGCATGTGCTGATTGATGCCAACGTGCTCTGGGAGGACGGCAAATTCGTCCATACCCGCTCCTTCACCCGAGACGTGACTGCCCTGCGAGAGGCGCAGGAGAAGCAAGACAGCCTGCTTCGTGAACTTCAGGACGCCCTCGGGAAGATCAAAGTGCTGCGCGGGCTGTTGCCGATCTGCTCGTCGTGCAAGAAGGTGCGCGACGACAACGGCTATTGGAATAAAATCGAGGTGTATATCAGCGAGCATTCGGAGGCGGAGTTCAGCCACGGCGTCTGCCCAGACTGCTTGAAGAAACTGTACCCGAAATATTCTGGCGGAACGCCTTAGCGCAGATCGTGGATAGCCCGGCTCACCTTTCCCCCAAGCTCCTCGTCCTCCCCGTGATGCTCTTGTACCGACGCGAGGGGCCGTGTTACGATCACCGCCGTCCGCAACCAGAGCCGGAGCAATGGCCTGGAGGGAGATCCGGTGGCACTCGCACGCGATCTTGCGAGCATGACGAAGGATGAGGCTGACGCACGTCGGTGTTCTTCCATTCGGGAAGTCCTGGTCCGGGATGGACTCTACGATGGTTCGCCCCACGGCTCCTCCGACAGCCCACTGACCCAGGAGGCGGGCCAATCCTGGCGGATCGCTCCTCACCCTTTCCTCCTCTCCACCGGCCAGGCGGCCTTCTTCCATTCGTTAGGGCAACACCTGCTGGCCTTTTACCAGGCCCTCAACCGCCTGTATCTGGAAAGCGCCCGCGGCGCAGAGCCGGCCTGGGTGGCAGCCTACCTGGACCAAGGGAAACCGGACTCGCTGGTCTCGTATAGCCGGATGAAACGGTTTCGGGACTTGCTGCCCGGCGTCATCCGTCCGGATATTATTCCGACCGAGGATGCGCCCTCCGGAAACGGCATGGTGATCACCGAATTGGATTCCGTGCCTGGCGGCATCGGGGTGACCGGGGCGTTGGCAAGAGCGTATAGCGATTTCGACATCGTTGGTGGCCCGGACGGGATGGTCCAGGGCTTCGCCCGGATGCTCCGCCATCACCTGGGCGAACGGACCGGCTGCGTCGCGATTGTGGTGTCCGATGAAGCACAGGATTACCGCCCCGAGATGGCCTGGGTGGCGGCTCGGCTCCAGAAGGAGGGAATCGAGGCCTATTGCGTGCATCCCAGGGAGGTTCGCTTCACGGAAGAGACCTTGCTGCTCGCGCGTGACGGCAGTGACCGCCCGGTGTCACTGGTGTACCGGTTCTTCGAGCTGTTCGACTTGAAGAACATTCCCAAGTCTGAACTGATCATGTACAGCGCCAAGAAGGAGCGAACGGTCGTCACGCCGCCGTTCAAACCGGCGCTGGAGGAGAAACTGGCCTTCGCGTTGATCCATCATCCGGTCCTGGCCCCGTTCTGGCGGCGGGAGCTGGGGGAAGCCACGTTCGATCTCCTCGCCGGCCTGATGCCGCGCACCTGGATCCTGGACCCGCGCCCGGTGCCCCCCGCCGCCGTGATCCCTGACCTGCGCATCGGAGGCCGCGCCGTGGCCGACTGGCGGGACTTGGCGGAAGCCTCGCAACGAGACCGCCGGTACGTCGTGAAGCCTTCCGGATTTTCGGAACTGGCCTGGGGCAGCCGGGGCGTCTCGGTGGGACACGACCTCCCCCAGTCAGAGTGGGCCGCGGCGCTGGATGCCGCGCTGGCCTCGTTTCCGACCACCCCCTCCATCCTTCAGGAGTTCCACAAAGGCCGGCAGTTCGAGCTGTCCTACTTCGATGAGCGCGCCGGCGCCGTCGTGCCGATGTCCGGACGGGTACGCCTGTCGCCTTACTATTTCGTGATCGGCGAGCGCGCGGAACTGGCCGGCGTGCTGGCGACCCTCTGCCCGCCGGACAAGAAGGTGATCCACGGCATGCGCGACGCCATCATGGTCCCCTGCGCGGTGGCGGCGCAGCAGTAACGAGTGATGAGTCCTGAGTAACGAGTGAACAAGGATTGTGGGGACCCGTTGCTCCGCCGGAGACCCGTTGCATTCTGCAGAGCAACGGGTCCCCAACACGTCCCCGGTGCCCCTCAACACTATGGGCATGACCCTCTATCACGTCACCTGGTGCCCTGAATGCGCCCTCGTCCGTGACAAGCTGATCGCACTGGGCATCCCGTACGAGGAGGTCGTGGTGCCGGACTTTCAACCGTTCCGCAAACAGGTCTATGAGGTCTCGGGACAGTACTACGTGCCGGTCCTGAAGGACGGCGACAGGGTGCTGACCGAAACACGGGAGATCCTGGCGTATCTGGACATCCACTACGCAGCGAATAGCAAATAGCTGATAGCGAATAGCTCCGATCAACTAGCTCCGGGCTGTTCGCTGCTCGCTACCAGCTGTTCGCTACACAAGGAGGGACCGAGACGAATGGAGGAATGGAGACGGATTCTGGCGAACAGCGTGGTGAAGGCGAAAGACCTCGCGGATCACCTGGGCGTGGATCCCAAGGAGATCGAGGCCATCGTCGGCGAGTACCCAATGCGCATTACGCCGACGGTCATGGCCACCATCAAAGAGAAGGGCGACGCGATCTGGCGGCAGGTGGTCCCCGACCCGGCCGAACTGGAGGACGAGGACGCCGAGGCAGACCCGCTGGTGGAAGACATGATGAGCCCGGTGCCCCACCTCGTACACCGGTATCCGGACCGGGTGCTGCTCATGGTGACCAACCAGTGTCCGATCTACTGCCGGTTCTGCACGCGCAAGCGCCTGGTGGGGAAACCCGGATTTCTCAAGAAGGGGGAGCTGGACCTCGCCATCGCGTACCTGCGAGACCATACAGAAGTGCGCGACGTGATCCTTTCGGGAGGAGATCCGCTGCTGTTGCCCGACCATCTGCTGGAGCGCATTCTCAAGGCGCTGCGAACGATCCCGCATCTGGAAATCATCCGCATCGGCTCGCGCGTCCCGGGCACTTTGCCGGAGCGGATCACCCCCAAGCTCTGCGAGATCGTCAAGAAGTACCACCCGGTTTACATGAACCTGCATTTCAACCACCCGGACGAATTGACGCCGGAGGTAAAAGCCGCCTGCGGCATGCTGGCGGACGCGGGCGTGCCGCTGGGCGCCCAAACCGTTCTGCTCAAAGGCATCAACGATGACCCGGAGATCATGAAACGCCTGGTGCACCAGTTACTTCTGGCTCGGGTGAAACCCTACTACCTGTATCAGGCGGACCTGACCAAGGGCACCAACCATTTTCGCACCACGGTGGAGACCGGCATGAGCATCATCCGGGCCCTCCAGGGCCATACCAGCGGCATGGCGGTTCCCCACTTTGTGATCGATGCGCCAGGCGGAGGCGGCAAGATCCCGGTGTTGCCGGCCGATTACCTGGTGCATCTGGACGAGGACATCGCGGTCCTGAAGAACTACGAGAACAAGACGTTCCACTACCCCCAGCCCACCAAGAGCAACGGGCGAGAGTTGCCGATGGTCGGGGCCCACTCCGCTCTGACGGCCTGCCGGAATGGAGGCAACGGAGGGATGGACGACCTGTGAAGCGCGGTGCCCGCCAGCTCCACCCTGAGGCCCCTCGAAGGGGCGGCATCCTGCCGTACCAGCGACTGAAGCGACTCATCGCCGATCGGGTGATACGCGCGGAGAGCCCGATCGAGGACCGGCAGATTCAGCCGGCCAGCCTCGACCTGCGCCTGGGCACGAAAGCCTACCGGCTGCTGAGCAGCTTTCTGCCCGAGCGGTCTGAAATCAGGAGCAAGCTCGATGTCCTGGATTTCTACCAGTCCGATCTCGTGATGTACGAGATGGATCTGACCGGGGGCGCCATCCTCGAAAAGGGTCATGTCTACCTGGTGCCGCTGCTGGAAAGCTTACACCTGCCGAGCAGTCTTCGCGCCAAGGCTAACCCGAAAAGCACGACCGGGCGGCTGGATGTCTTCACCCGCGTCATCACCGATCTCAACGCCGGCTTCGACGAGATCCGGGCCGGCTATGCCGGCCCGCTCTATTTGGAAATCGTGCCCCGTTCGTTCGCGATCAAGGTCAAGACCGGTCACTCGTTGAACCAGCTCCGTTTGGTGCGTGGGCCGGCGACCGTGCCCGATGCGGGGATCCGGGCGCTGCACAAGACCGCGCCCCTGCTCTACCACAACGTGCCCGAGGAGAACCCGGTGTCGCTCCGCGAACTGCGAACCGACCGGGGTCTGTTTCTCCGGGTGGACTTGCACGGCGCTGACCGGGGCAAGGAAACGGTGGTGGGGTATCGAGCCAAGAAAAACAGCCACGTGGTCGACCTGTCCAAGATCGGCTACTACGCCGCGCTTGATTTCTGGGAGCCGATCCAGCGGCATCGCAACGACAGCCTCCTGCTCGAGCCTGAAGAGTTTTACATCCTGGCCTCCAAGGAACGGATCCGGGTCCCGGCCGGCTACGCCGCCGAGATGGTGGCGTACGAGGCGGCTTGCGGTGAACTCCGCACGCATTATGCCGGCTTCTTCGACCCAGGCTTCGGCTACGGTCAGGGAGAAATCAAGGGGACCCAAGTGGTGCTGGAGGTGCGGCCCCACGACGTCCCGTTCCTGATCCATGATGGACAAACCTTCTTCAAAGTGGTCTATGACCAGCTGCTCGAACCCCCGACCCAGGTATACGGGACGGCTCTGGGCTCCTCCTACCAGCGACAAGGCTTGACCCTGAGCAAGCATTTCAAGGCCTAACGATGACACCCGCCGATCCGAACAAGCCGCCCCATGATCCCGCCACGCGGTTCACCGCGTCGCCGGACCCATCCCGCTCCTCCCCGGAGCATGACTCGGAGGAGGCCGACGATCGCCATTTGAGCACCGCTGAGATGATGGTGGGGTCAGCGATGATGTTTATCGGCTTCATCGACGTCCTGATCTCAATCAGCAGCGGGTCAGAGATGGCCGGTGTATTTCCGATGCTCATCTACTTCGCGGGAATGGCGATCTGGGCGCATGCGTCGATCCGGAATCTGTCGGTGCGGTACACAGTGATGACGGCTGCCATCGCCCTGGGTCTCGCCTTCTTCCATTACGGAGAGGTCCTCTTCTGGCACAAGCAGGTGATCTTCTGGGCCACGGTCGCCCTCGTGGTCTTTTTCATGTTCAAACCATCCACGACCGAGTAGGGCGCCATGACCATCTCCGTCGTCATCCCGACGCTGAACGAGGAGCGGAGCCTGCCAGCCACGCTCACACGCGCCGCCGAGTCGGGCTTCGACGAAGTCATCGTGGTGGACGGCGGCAGTACGGATCGCACGCGGCAAATCGTGGCCGCGTTACCGGTTGATCCACACCACCCACCCGTCACTCTGCTGACGGCGCCGCCGGGCCGCGCGCCTCAGATGAACGCGGGGGCCGCCGCGAGCCGGGGCCAGATCCTCCTCTTTCTCCACGCCGACACGCTGCTGCCCCCTGACGTGAGATCGGCCATCGAGAAGGCACTGGAGGATCCGGCGTATGTCGGAGGCCGGTTCGACGTGCGGTTCGAGCGCGATTCCGAACTGGGCCGGCTGATCGGCTGCCTGATCAATCTCCGGTCTCGCTGGACCGGCATCGCGACCGGAGATCAGGCGATTTTCGTGAGGCGGTCGGTGTTCGAGCGGTTGGGCGGGTTCTCGGACATCCCGATCATGGAGGATGTGGACTTGACCCGGCGTCTCAAACGCATCGGTCGGGTGGCGGCGCTCCGGTTGCAGGTCGTGACGTCGTTTCGGCGGTGGGACGCGTGCGGGCCCATTCGCACGATCGCGCTGATGTGGGTCCTCCGGTTCCTGTATTGGGTCGGGCTCAGCCCACGCAGCCTCACGCGCCTGTATACCGACTTGCGGTAACCGCTTAAGCGTAAGGAGTAAGGAGTGAGGAGTAAGGCGGACGGATCATCGCGGACCGAATCCGCTTCAACACCCCCTCACTCCTCACCCCTCACTCCTCACGCTGCTCTGGTGATCTTCGCGAAAGCCCCCATCCCCGGCCAGGTGAAAACGCGCCTCTGCCCGCCGCTGACGCCGGACGAAGCAGCCAGTCTGCATGGGAGCTTCGTGCTGGACGCGCTGGAGCGGAGCCGGGACGACAGAACAACGGGGCGTGTGACCCTGAACCGGGTCCCGCTGGACCGGTTCGTAGCCTGCGCGCCGTCCGCGAGCCACGTCTTTTTCAAGATCATCGAAGAGCGCCACGGGGTCCAGCTCCTCGACCAGATCGGGGAGGATCTCGGAGCCCGCATGGACCAGGCATTTCGGGCGATCTTCGCCAGGGGGTACCAGCGCGTGCTGGTGGTGGGCACGGATTTGCCCTCACTCCCCGGCGCGTGCTACACGGAGGCCTTGAGCCTACTCGCAGACCATGATCTTGTCCTGGGTCCATCGTTGGACGGCGGGTACTACCTGATCGGGCTGAGGGGCCCCGCGCCGGAACTCTTCGTCGGCATGCCGTGGTCCACCGACCGGGTGTGTGCTCTGACTCAGGCAAAAGCGGACGCCCTGGGACTGAAGACCGGCCTGCTGCCGGGCTGGCGCGATGTGGACACCATCGAGGATCTCCTGGCACTGATCGACGAGAC
>MNDM01000004.1 GCA_001914955.1 Nitrospirae bacterium 13_2_20CM_2_62_8
CGCGACGCGCGAGCACGTGAGGCCACCTGCCCTCCAAGCCCCGCTCGTCCGGAAGAGCCAAACACTACAGGGAGGGAAGCGTTCCTGGCTAGGGTAAGGTTTCGATCGAGTGTGGCGCGGTTTCGGTCAGGTGAGGAGGCTGCCCAGAGCTTGCACAACCTTGGGGTCATAGACCCCCTTGGCTGCTCCGCGGCGGATTTCATCGAAGGCGGCATGGCGTTCCCAAGGTTCTCGATAGGGCCGCCACGACGTGAGCGCGTCATAGGCGTCCATGACGACCAGGATGCGGGCGCCGATAGGAATCTTCTCGCCCGCAAGCCCGTCCGGATAGCCCGAGCCGTCATAACTCTCGTGGCTATGCAGCACGGTCTCAGTCAGGGCTTCGCTGTCATACCCCATGGTCCGCAGAATCTTGGCACTTTCGAGCGCATGCTTCTTGACCGTTTCAAATTCGCCTGTCGCAAGGCGGCCTTTCCGATTGAGCAGATGATACGGCACGATTTGCTTACCAATGTCGGCGAGAAAGCTGGCCAGTAGCAGCTCCCGCTTGTCTGACTCCGACATGCCCAACATCGTGGCCACCGCAAAGGATAGAAGGGCCACGACCTTGCCATGCCCTATGCTGCCGTCCATGGCTTCGACGGGCAGCAGGACGTCGTCAGACACCTGGATCAGATCCATCACCTGGTGGTATTCTTCGTAGACTCGCTCTGGAATTTTTTCACGGTTCTTCAACGGGTCCTTCAGTCCTGTCACCTCATAGGCCTCAATCCGGTTGCGTTTGCCCTTGACACTGATTTTTTCCATCGCCTTGAGCTTCATCCCGGTTTCCGCGTAAGCCAGCTTCACGGCGTTGTCATGTGGACCCAACTGCAAGGCGCGCTCAAGGTAGCTGAACGCTTCCTGCACCTCATCGAGCTCCAGGTGAACCCGGCCGATCTCATACAATATTTTTGGGTTGGACGGTTGGGCGGCCAGGTCGGTGTGCAGGGACTCCAGCCGCCGCTCGCGCTCGAGGTCGCTCACATCCTTGTCGGGCAGGTCGCGCAGCCTCCGCACTTCAACGAACTGCTGGACCCCTTCATAGGTCTGTCGGTCGATGAGCACACGGCCCAGCGGGCAGGCCTTTTCCAGCCTGGCGGCGAGGTTCACGACGTCGCCGATCGCGGTGTAACTCTGGCGCTTGGATCCGGTCAACCCCGTGATCGCGGAGCCCGAGCCGATACCAACCCGCATCTTCCAGGGATACTTCGCCGAGGCCACCTTCTCTTGCATTTTAAAGCCGGCCAAGACCGCCAGGAGGCGATAAGTCTCAAAGTCCCACGGTGCTCCAAACTCGCACATGATGCCATCGCCCATGTATTTGTCGATATGACCGTGAAAGGCGAGCAGGATGGGCTCCATCTCTCCCAGATAGCGGTTCAATTCCTGGATAACCGTCTCGGGAGGCTGCTCCTCCGAGTAGGTGGTAAACCCGGCGAGGTCCGAGAAGAGCACGCTCACATTCCGCTTGTCATTGCGCAGCCGCCCTTCGATCATCAGCTTGACCACTGAGGCGTCCATGGTCGCGTACAGGGCTTCCTCCACCTTGGCCTTGAGCGCCTCCACGGCGCGTTTGCTCTGCTCTAATTCCTCCGTCCGCTCCTGCACTTTCTGTTCCAGGTTCACGCTGTCGTCCTGCAAGGCCGCGTTGGTGCGCCGCAGTTCCTTCTCCTGTCGCTCCAGCTCCTTGTTCATGACTTCTGCTGAAGAGATTTTCTCATCCAGCTTTTCCTTGAGCCGGCCGACGACCGATCCGGAAATAATCAGAAAGCCCCCCCAGATCATCAGATTCAAGAAGACGTCGAGCAGGGAATGAGGGGTTTGAAACAACTCGGGCGACAGGACGACATACAGGGAGATGACCAACGCGCAGAGAACGGCGCCGAGGACCGCTTTACGCTGGCCGAGGTAATAGCCCGCCAAGATGATCGGGAGGAAATAGAAATTCAGAAACGCCAGCTTCTGGGGAATGTAGTAATTGACCAGGACGGTCGCACACAGGATGAGCAGGACAAACAACTGCTCGAAGTTGTTTAGAAGGTAGTTCTTCAGCCTTTCCATATGGATGCGGCCGGGATGACGCGGGCTGATCGACCCGGACTTCAGCCTAGCATTTAATTGGGGCGTGTCAAAATTATTTCAGGAACAGAGGCGACCGCCGAACTCTTTGGATTGGCCGAAGCGATCGAGTTCTTCCTTTTGAGTCGGGATTCTGCTCTCAATACAGGAAAACTCGATAAAGGGAGGGATCTGTTCGAGGCGCTCAACGCAGGAGGAGGGCCCGGGACAGGATTCTCCGGAAGGGACCGGCCGTCGTCGCGTCGTCCGGTCCCCTACCGGTCGAACAGGAGCAGCATCGGAGAGGCAGCGCGTCGCCCGCTATTTTCCTTTCGCGGACGGCTTCCCCAGCGTCCCGTTCATCCTGACAGCCGCATACTCGATTGCCTCCTTCGTGTTTTGCTTGATCCTGGGGAACAGGTCATCGCCTAACGCCTTGTTCACGGTCGCATTGATGACTGAATTCGCGCCGTATTCGATTCCCTTCTTGATTTCCGGCGCGATCATGACGACGAGGAGCTTTGCGGTAAACACAACCGTCACTGAAAACACGAGCGCCCATGGAATGGCCCGCGCAAAGGCCTCTGCCAGGATTTGACCGTAGCCTCTCTCTCCCATCGTCCTTCCTCCCGTTATAGAGTTCGGTTCCCCCTGATCGTTGATTGTTTCAGGCCGCCACAAGGATGCCCTGAAGCTCTGAAAAGATCAAGTGTCTTGAATGCGCTTGGGCTTCAGCCACCCAGCGGAAGGGCCACGGTCGGCGCGGCAGCAGCAGGGCCGGCCAGGTTGGAGAACATGAGGGTCGCGGCCACGGCCCAGTTGATGAAGGGCTGCGGATAAATTCCCAGGATCAGCGTCCCGGCCAGACCGGCATAGACCACCACCTTCATCGGTGGCGAGATGGTGAGTGGAGAAGGATCCGTCGGCTCGTTGATGTACATTTTCTTCACCACGACCAGGTAGTAGTACATCGAGATGACGATGTTGATCAGGCCGACGGCGATCAGTGTGTAGAGCCCCTCATTGATCGCCGCCAGGAAGATGTAGAGCTTGCCGATGAACCCGGCCAACGGCGGGACCCCGGCCAGCGACAGCAGAAAGACCAGCATGGCAAAGGCCAGGAACGGGGAACGCCGGTTCAGGCCGTTATAATCATCAATTTCATCGCTTCGAATCAGGTTGCCGACCGCGATCACGATCGCGAACGCCCCCAGGTTGGCGAACAGGTAGGTCAGCAGGTAAAACAGGATGGCATCGCCGCCCATCTTTGTGCCGGCCGCGAGCCCGATGAGGATATTCCCGATCTGCGCGATGCCGGAATAGGCCAGGAGCCGCTTGATATTCCGCTGCGCGATCGCGACGATGTTGCCGTATGTCATGGACAGAATCGAGGCGCCGACCAGCAACAGCACCCAGGCCGGTTTGAAGGCGGCCAACGACACGAAGAACATCCGGATCAGGATGGCGAACGTGGCCCCTTTGGGCGCGATGGACAGGAAGGCGGTCACCGGAGTCGGCGCGCCATGATAGGTGTCGGGAATCCAGGAATGAAACGGCACGGCGCCGATCTTAAAACCCAGGGCTGCGAAGATCAGCACGAACCCGATCACCAGGCCGGGGGTGGGTGCGGTTAAGGCGATGTCCGAGAACACGAGCTTCCCGGTCTCTCCGTACACCAGGCTGATGCCGTAGGCCAGCAGGCCGGCGGCAAATACCCCCAGGATGAAAAACTTGAGCCCGGCTTCGTTCGACGCGACGTCGTCGCGCAGATAGGCCACCAGAATGTAGAACCCGAAGGTGGAGAACTCCAGCGTGATGAACACCGACAGCAGATCGTTGGCTGAGACCATGAACATCATGCCGAGAGCCGACATCAGGATCAGAAAATAATACTCGCCCTTAAAAAACCGGAACCGCCGGACATAGTCGACCGAGGCGAGGATGACCAGGATGGTGCTCCCCACGATGAAGATCTTGAAGAACACCGCGAGCCGGTCCACCACGAACATGTGGGCGAACAGGGTCCCACCGATCCCGGCCCGGTCAAACCAGACCAGATTGGCCAGCACCCCTGCCAATCCCGCGGCGCTCAGATACGCCAGACGGTCCTTGGGCAACCGGGGCATCGCGAAGTCCACGGTCAAAACCACGCAGAGCCAGACGGTTAACAGCATCTCAGGCAGCAGCAGGAGCAGGTCGGCTCCCGAGAGCGTCAGGGTAAAGGTCATTCGTTTGCCCCGTGACGAGTGATAGGTGACAAGTTATCTGCTCGCCTCGTGAACTCGTCACGCGTCACGCGTAACGCGTCACCGTTCTCGGCGGCTAGCGGCGCCACCACGGCGATCCGCGCCAGCAACGGATCCACTGAAGACCGGATCACGTCATAGAAATGCCCCGGGAAGATGCCGAACACGATGCTGCATCCGATCATGAGCAGCAGCGGGAGCCGGTCCACGATCGAGACCGCATCATGGGCGTGACTGTATTGCGCGTCCATCGGACCGTAAAACAGCCCCCGCATCATTCGGAAGAGATAGGCCAGGGTCAGCACGATCCCGACCACCGCCACGATGACCTGAAACGGGTACTTGCCCCAGCTTCCGACCAGAATCATGATTTCGGCGATGAAGTTCACCGTGCCCGGCATGCCGACCGACGCCATGCAGGCGACCAAGAAACAGCCCGCGACAAAGGGCATGCGATTGACCAGCCCGCCCAACTCCGGGATATGGCGCGAGTGCGTCTGGTCATAGACCCAGCCGGCCATGGCGAACAGCATCCCGGTCGCCAGCGCGTGCGCGAACATGTACAGGACCGCCCCGGTCAGACTGATGTAGTCCAGCGCCGCCATCCCGAGGAAGACATAGCCCATGTGGCTGGAGCTGGAATAGCCGATTACGTACTTGGTGTCCTTGGCGTAGAAGGCCACGAAGCCGCCGTAGATGATGTTGAAGACGCAGAGCACGGCCGCGATCGGCATCAGCTCGCGCGTGGTCTCCGGCAGGATCTCGTAACAGATTCGGATGATCGAGAAGTGTCCGAGCTTCATCAACACGCCGGCGTGCAGCATACTGGTGGCAGCAGGCGCCGCGGCATGCCCCACCGGCGACCAGGAGTGCAGCGGCCAGATCGGCGCGATCGAGGCAAACCCGAAGAAGATCAGCAGCCAGATGATCGTGGCCAGCGAGCCCGAGAACCTGGCCTGCTCCCGCAGGACCAGAATATCGAAGGTGTGAAGGCCCGAGAACTTGTAGATCAACAGGATGCCCATCAACGCGACCACGGCCCCCACCGAGAGGAACAGGGTCAGCTTCATCGCGGCATACTCCTTGCTGTTCGCCGCGAAGTTGAGGATGAAACCGACCGAGTCGCGTTTCTTCAGTCCCTCGGGGTCGGTCATGTCCAGATACCCCTTGGTGTGGCTGCCCCACACGCCCAGCAGCACATACATCGGGATGACCGACATCTCGTAGAAGAAATACAGGAAGAACATGTCCAACGACATGAAGACGCCGATCGTGGCGGCCGCCAGGATCAGCAGGAAAATGTAGAATTCCTTCGTGCGGTCCTTGATATGCCAGGAGATGAAGATCCCGGCGAACAAGAGGATCGACGAGGCCAGCACCAAGGGGGTCCCGATGCCATCCACCCCGAGATAGAACGCGATGCCGAGCTGCTTGGACCATTCGAACCGCTGGACGAACTGGAACCCGCCTCTCGCGGGATCGTAGGCGAAAAACATGTAGAACGACGCGAGCATGCAGACACCGGCTGCGGCCGCCGCCACCAGGCGGACCTGTAACGCCTGCCGATTCGGCACGAACATCAGGACCACCACCCCCACAAAGGGCGCGAACAGAATGATCAGCAGCGTGTATTCAGCCATAAGTCATGCGTGATGCGTACTTGGGGAATCTTCCCTCACCCCATCCCTCCACCAAAGCGGGCGGTGTGCGGTTGGCTATCTTGACGGAGCAGCCTGGCTGCCACTTACTGCGCCCGTCGAGCGAGCACATTCTGATCGTGCGCGCTCCGGGAGCACGAGGGGCAGTCAGGCTGATCCGTCTTCTTGTCCAACTCCATCTCTGCCACCGCCGCCCCAGACCCCCGCTCCAGCCGCTCCACCAGCGCCTGGATCGAACCGTTCATGATCCGGAGAAACGGCGCCGGATAGAGGCCGATCCAGAAGATCATCACGCATAGCGAGACCGCGATGATCAGTTCACGGCCGTTCAGGTCCGCTATCGCCTGGGTTGCGCCCTTCGTCAGGGGACCGAACATCGCGCGCTCGTAATACCACAGAAAATATGCGGCCCCGAAAATCACACCCAGCACTCCCACCGACCCGTACAACCAGTGCGCCTGAAAGGCGCCCAGCAAGACCAGAAATTCTCCCACGAACCCGTTGGTGCCGGGCAGCCCGATCGAGGCCAGCCCGATGATCAGCAAGAAGGTGGCCAGCAGCGGCACTTTTCTGGCCAGCCCGCCGAAGGCCGAGAGGTTGGTGCTGTGCCGCCTCAGGTACAAGAACCCCGCCAGGAAGAACAGGCCGGCGGTGGTGAAGCCCAGATTGATCATCGTGAGCAAGCTGCCCTGGAGACCCTGGAAGTTCAGCGCGAAGACACCCAGGACGCAGAACCCGAGGTGGCTGATGCTGCTGAAGGCCAGCAGGCGACGCAGATCCGGCTGGATCAACGCCACGATCGCTCCGTACACGATGGCGATCAAGGCCAGAGTGACCACGACCGTCACGACGCCCTTGCTCTTCGACGCCTCCGGCAAGAGCGGGAGGCTAAACCGCAAGAACCCGTAGGTCCCGAGCTTGATCCCGGCCAGCACCACCGCCATGCCGATCGGGCCTTCCATGAGCGCATCCGGCAACCAGGTGTGAAAGGGGAAGATCGGCGCCTTGAACGCCAGCCCCAGGAAGATGAGCCAGAAAATCATCACCTGCCGGTCCCCGGAAATCGGGGTCGTCAGGAGCTGCAGGAAATCGAAGGAGTAGGACGGCTCCACACGGTGGCTGAGCGCCCAGTCATGGTAGTTCAGGTTCAACAGCACGAAGCCGACCAGCATGAACACGCTCCCCAGCAAGGTGTAGAGCACGTATTTCAGCGCGGCGTACTGCCGGTCCACCCCGCTTCCCCACAGCTTGATGAGGAAATAGCTCGGGATGAGCATCAGCTCCCAGAAGACGAAAAAGAGGATCAGGTCGATCGACACGAAGATGCCGATGAGGGTGGTCTCGAGCGCCAGCAGCGCGATGAAGTACTCTTTGACCTGGTATCGCACCGTGTCCCAGGAGTAGAGGACGATCAGAAGCGTCAGAAAAGCGGTGAGGCCCACAAAGAGCACGCTGATCCCATCCACCGCCAGGTGATAGCTGATCCCGAGCGGCGGGATCCACTGCAGGCGTTCGGCGAATTGCATCGCGGCTGAGTCCGGTACGAAGCGTACCAGCAGGATCATCGCCAGGAACAGCTCCACCGCCGCCACGGCCAGCGTCGCGTTCTTGATGAGGTCCTCCTCCTCCAGAAGCCACAGGACCAACGCGCCTGCGAGGGGCAGGAACAACAATTGCGACAGAATAGGGAACCCGAAGGTGAGTTCTTCAAACATCGTTAACCCTTAAAACAAGCTCCGCGATGCGGGGTCGGGGGCGGCAGGGCAGCCCCCCTATTCCGCACGTCATCACTCCTTGCAATCTGAAACGCAACGGGTACCCGGCACACCATCCACCCCTGCCCGGAACGATCAATCCTGTGTGCGCGACGCGCGAGCACGTGAGGCTGCCTGGCCACCACATGCCCGAAGGATGGCGGCGTAGTGATGCACCTTCCCGCTTTGGAGTTTCCGCCAGGACCATGCCGCCAGATGATTCCCGTACCCAAGGATGTTGATCGACCCATAGATGACGTATTTCTCGCAAGCCGTACTGAACGCCGAGCCGAGTTCGGTCATGCGCCCCACGCTGCGCACGACTCCATCGATCACGGTGCGGTCGAACCAGTCCCAGAGCAGCCCCACGCGCTTGACGGGCTCGACGATGGCCAAGTCGTAGAGCTCGTCCACGTAGTACTTGTTGAACAGCGTCTTGTACACGCCAGGGACACGGCCGGCCCACTCCGCCGCGGTCTCGGTCCGGAGGATGTAGAGGTAATGGGCCAGCCCCCAGCCGAGCAAGGCGATCACCGTGGCCAGTCCCATGAGCATGACGACGAGTCCGAGGCCCGCCTCGTGCTGGTCCCCACCGCCGGCGGGAGTGGCCACCGGACCGAGAAAGTGATGGAACCACCCGGCCTCGGGAGGCACCCCGGGGAAGCCACCCAGCACGGAGAGTGCAGCCAGTATCACCAGCGGCCCGATCATGATGGCGGGGGATTCGTGGATATGCTCGGCCACCTGGTGCTCGGCCCGTGACTCTCCATAGAAGGTCAAATACGTGAGACGGAACATGTAGAAGGCCGTCAGGAACGCACCAACCGCCGCCACTGCATACCACCCGTAACGGCCGTGTACGAAGGCGTGGGCCATGATCTCGTCTTTGCTCCAGAACCCGGCCAGCGGGAAGATGCCGGCAATGGCCAGGGTGCCCACCAGAAACGTGGCGTGGGTCCACGGAATCCTGTCGCTCAGCCCGCCCATCTTCCGGATGTCCTGCTCGCCCGACATGGCATGGATGACGGAACCGGCAGAGAGAAAGAGCAGGGCTTTGAAGTAGGCATGGGTCGTCAGGTGGAAGATGGCGGCCGTATAGGCGCCGACCCCACAGGCCAGGAACATGTATCCGAGCTGGCTCACCGTGGAATAGGCCAGCACGCGCTTGATGTCGGTCTGGACCAGCCCGATCGTCGCCGCAAATAGCGCCGTCACACCGCCGACCCAGGCCACGGCGTTCAACGCCACCGGCGACAGGTCATAGAGCACGTGGTTGCGGACCACCATATACACTCCGGCCGTCACCATCGTGGCGGCGTGGATCAGGGCGCTGACCGGGGTGGGCCCCTCCATCGCATCAGGCAGCCAGGTGTAGAGGGGAACCTGGGCTGATTTTCCGACCGCCCCCAGCAGCAAGCAGAGGGTGATCGCCGTGGCCATTCCCGTCGAAAGCTGACCGGCCTGTGCGAAGACTTGGGTGTAGTCCAGCGTCTTAAAGTTCACGAAGACGAGAAAGATCGCGAGCAGGAACCCGGCGTCGCCGATCCGGTTCACCACGAAGGCTTTGGTGGCGGCCTTGGCGGCCGAGACTCGGTCGTAATAGTAGCCGATCAATAAATACGAGCAGAGGCCCACCCCTTCCCATCCGATGAAGAGGACCAGGTAGTTGTTGCCCATCACCAGCAGGAGCATGGAGACCATGAAGAGGTTCATGTACGTGAAGAAGCGCGTGAAGCCTTCCTCCCCGTGCATGTAGCCGATCGAGTAGAGGTGGATCAGGAACCCCACCCCGGTGACCACCAGCATCATGATGCAGGTGAGCGGGTCGATGAGGAACGCCAGATTAATGGTGAGATCGCCGCCGAAGATCCAGTGGTAGGCGGTCACTTCCCGCGCCACGCCGGTCCGCAGGATGCGGATGAACACGATGATCGCGCACAGGAAGGACAGGCCCACCGACCCGCAGCCGAGGCGATAGGCGCCGACGTGCGAGTAGCGGTTCCCCAGCAGACCGTTTAGCAGAAAGGCCGCAAGTGGAAAGACCGGGATGAGAATGACGAGCAGGTCGAACACGCTAGCCTTCAATCTGACAAACTGCTACCACTTCAAGAGGTTCATCTCATCCACATTCGTGGAGATTTTTCCGCGGAACACCACGATGATGATGGCCAACCCCACCGCCGCCTCGCCGCCCGCGACTGCGATCACGAACAGCGCCACGATCTGACCGGCCATGGAATCCAGGTAATGCGAGAACGCCACCAGGTTGAGGTTGGCTGCATTCAGCATGATCTCAACCGCCATCAGGACGATGATAAAGTTCCGGCGGATGAGCACGCCGATCACGCCGGTCGTAAACAGCACCGCGCTGACCGCCACGTATGCACTCAGAGGCACCATAAGATCACCAAACGACCGTGAGGCGTGAGGGGTGAGGCGTGAGGTGAGCGGATCTGCTCTTCAAGTCCATCGCTTTGGCTCCTAGCGCCTCACGCCTCACGTGAGTCCGTGTCGGCGGCCGTCGGCGTCTTGGCCAGCACAATGGCACCGATGATCGCGCCCAACAGGAACACCCCCACGATTTCGAACTGTAGCAAGTAGTCGCTGAACATTTTGATGCCGACCGCGTAGGTATCCCCGTGCTGAAGGACCGCGGCCACCGGGGCATCGCCTTTCACCCCGCCGAATGGGGACCGTAGCATCAGCGCGAGCAGGTACGCGCAGCCAAGCACTGCCGGGACCAGAAACAGGGGATATCGGGAATGGAGGACACGCTCGTCGGTTTTGAGATTCAGCAGCATC
Organism: Nitrospirae bacterium 13_2_20CM_2_62_8; assembly: GCA_001914955.1. Classification (GTDB taxonomy): domain Bacteria; phylum Nitrospirota; class Nitrospiria; order Nitrospirales; family Nitrospiraceae; genus 40CM-3-62-11. Next base: position 10,561 of record MNDM01000004.1, read on the forward strand.
AGCACGAACAGATACAGGACCAGGATCGCGCCGACGTACACGATGATCTGGACGATGGCCAGAAACTCCGCGTTCAGGAGAAAGAACAGGCCGGCCACGTGCAGCAACAAGGTCAGCAGCGCGATCCCGCAGTGCACCGGGTTTCTCAGCGCAACGGTGAGGGCCCCCGCCAGTATGCTGACCAGCGAGAAATAGGCGAAGAAGAAAGCGACCATGAGTCTCTAGGTGAGGTGCTTGGGTGGCCCGGGTTGTGTGGGCTTCTGCACCGACTGCGGGAAAAAGTATCGGTAGTCTCGGCTATCCTGATCATCCTTTTCCTGATTGTGGGCATACAGATACTTCTTGGCGTCAGCCAAATAGCGCTCGCCGATTTCGTAGAGCCGCTTCTTGTCGAAGAGGAGGGTGCGTTTATCGTGCGTGGAGTACTCGTAAAGTTTGGTCATCGCCAGCGCATTGACCGGGCAGGCCTCCACGCAGTAGCCGCAGAACACGCACTTGGTGATATCGATGTAGAATTCCGAGGCGTAGCGCTGCAGCGGGAGTGATTTATCCTCAGCGCTGATCACCTTGATGCAATGGGACGGACAGGCGACTTCACAGAGGTCGCAGCCCACACACCGCTCTGCCCCGTCATCGTACCGCAACAAGCCAAGCGCCCCCCGGTGGGCATCGGGGATTGTTCGCTGCTCCCGCGGATACTGGAAGGTGATCGGGCGGTGGAACATATGCTTGAAGGTGACCTTCATCGCATCCCAGATCTCGTAGAAGAGAGCCGCGTGTAGCAGTTTTTGCGTGTATGCCCCGACCTTCATGCTCTTCCCTTGTCTTTCGCCTTTTCTCTCGCCTTGTCTCTCGCCTTGTCCTGCGGAGTCGCGTGCGCCGATGCATCTCGCGAAACCGGTTCAATTTTCACCCAGGCAAACTTGAAGTATGGGACGCCCGTGACCGAATCCACAGCGACCGGCATGAGGTCCTTGATCGGGGGGTCGTTGAAATGCTCCGGGAAGAAGCAGGACCCGGGCATGACCGAGAGGTCATCCTTCACGCCCATCTCCAACGATCCCTGTTCCGACGTCACCCGGACTCGCGTCTCATCGGTGAGCCCCAGCCGCTCCATATCCTGCGCATTCATGTGGAGCCGGCCCGCGCTCGGCGCGATCGTGAGGAGGCCCGATGCCTGCGTGGATAGCTTGCCCGAGTGGTAGAGCAGCTGGCCCATGACCAGGCCAAACGGGCGGTGGTCGTTCCGTTCGGAGACTGCTTCTCGAACGACCCCATACCGGCTTCCCACTTCGGCCACATAGCCGTTCGACAGGTACGCGTCCGGCCTCGGTGAGAGTGTCCGCGGCTCTCCCAGGTTGTAATAGCCGGGCAGCAACTTCATGATCTCGCTCTGGATATCCTGCGAGGATTCATATTCAAACTGAGAGCCCAACCCGCTGGCGAGGGACGTCATCACGTGCCAATCCGGCAGACTCTCCCCGATGGGGTCCATGCTCTGCCGGACACGCAGGACCTTGCCCTCCAAGTTCGTGAAGGTCCCCTCCTTTTCAGCGTAGGTGCAGGCCGGCAGGACGATGTGGGCCAACTGCGCCGTCTCGGTCATGAACGGATCCTGGCAGATCAGGAGCTCCAACTGCTCGAGCGCGGTCCTCACATCAAGTGACGCCGGCAGCGTCGCCACCGGATTCTCGCCGACCACGTACAGCGCCTTGATGGCACCGCTCCGGCAGCGCTGGAGAATCTCCATGAGGTTGGCCCCGCTGGAGGCCGCAGGCAAGGCGGCCCCCCAGGCCTTGGCAAACTTGTCGCGCGCCGCCTCGTCATCGAAGCGGGCCTGGCCGGGGAGAAACTCCGGCGCCGCACCCATGTCCACGGCACCCTGCTCGTTGACCTCCTCGGTCAGCGTGTTGACGCCACAGCCCGGCCGGCCCAGCTTGCCGGTGATCCAGGCGAGGTCCACCAGCTTCAGCACGTTCTGATACCCGTCAGGCCGGCGAACGACGCCCTCGGCGCAGAGAATAATCGCGCGCGGCGCTTCGGCGAAGATCGAGGCAGCCTCGTTTATCAGTTCGACCGAGATGCCCGTTCGAGCCGCGATCGTCTCCAGGGACACGTCCGCGACCGCCCGCTTGAGCGCGGCCAAGGCCTCGGGATGCTTGCCGGTGGTCTCCGCGTCGATCAGGTCCTGCTCGATCACCGACTTCACCAGTCCCTGAACGAACAGGCCTTCGGTCCCCGGCGTCACGACCATGGGATAGGACGCGAGCTTGGCGATATTGGTCTGGGCCGAGTCCACGACGATCACCTGAGATTTGTAGACGCGGATCGCCTCCTTCACGCGAACGGCTGTCAGGGGGTTGGTCCCGATCACCGCGCGCATGAGCTTCTGGAACAGGTACAGCTCCTCGTTGGTGCAGCGCGCCGTGATCAGCCCCGCAATGGCCTGCGCCCCGTGCTTCGCCTTGATCTCGGCCAGCCGGTCCACCACGGTCTGCATCGCCTCCAGCCAGGGGGTCTCTGTGAGTTTGCCTTCGGGCAGCTTCCGATCGCGGCGGACCAACGGCTGGCGGAGGCGCGCCTGGCTGTCGATGTACTGGAACCCGAACCGACCGCGCACGCAGATGCCGCCGTGCCCCGTGGCGGTGTCGGCCCGGTCGCCCCACTTGTTCTTCCAGGACAGGGGGGAGGTCACGCGGACCACCTCGTTGTCCTTGGTCTCCAGGTGCATCTGGCAGCCGTCCCCGCAGTAGTTGCACGTGGTCGTCGTCTTCCGGAGCTGCCAGGGCTTGTAGAGATACTTGGAATACTTGTTCGTGATGGCGCCGACCGGGCAGACCGCCAGGCAGTCTCCGCAGAACTCACACGCGAGCGCCGTATCTCCCTTCGCCACGACCTGAGTGAACCCGCCCTTCTTGATAAATTGCAGGGCGTCGATCATCAGGACGTCTTTGCACACGTTGATGCACTCACCGCAGGCGATGCAGCGGTTCATGTTGAAATCCAGGACCGGGCTGCGGGTGTCCTCGGGGATCAGCTTCTGCTTGGCATTGGCCAGATTCGTGACCTGGTGCTGGAACGCCATGTCCTGCAATTCACAATGCCCGTCCGCGTCGCAGACCGGGCAATCCAACGGATGGACGGACAGATGTTTCTCCACCGCTTTTTTTCTGGCCTGAAAGAGGTCATCGCCATCGGTCCGGACCACCATGCCGGCCGCGGCTTTCGCGGTGCAGGAGCGGACGGGCGCCTTCTTGCCTTCCACCGTGACCAGGCACATGCCGCAGGACCCGAACGGATCGAAGGTGTAGTGGTAGCACATCGCGGGGACGATCTTCCCCGTGTTGGAGATCACGTCGTAGAGCGACACCCCGTCCTTGGCGGTCACGGTCCGCCCGTCAATGGACAGCTCGACGGTCGCCGCCTCGATGTCCGGAGTCGTGACTGGCTTCAGTGCCATGCTTGTTCCTCAAGAGCTGATGGCTGATGGCATATGGCGTATGGCAGGACCGGACTGTCCTTGATGACCATCAGCCATTCACCACTGACGATTTCAACGCTTGCACCCTTCCCCGACCTTCCTCACTCAGTTTCCATGGAGGGCCGTCGGGGTACCCCGACGGTCCTCCTTACCGATCGCATTCGCCCATCACAATGTCATACGTCCCGAAGATCGTCACGGCGTCCGCGATCATGTAGCCACGCGACATATGGTCGAACGCCCCCATGTGGATGAACGAGGGGGCGCGGATCTTCAGCCGATAGGGCTTGCCGCCGCCCTTGCTGACGATGTAAAAGCCGAGCTCGCCTTTGTGGGCTTCGGTGCCGCAATAGATCTCGCCCGGCGGCGCGTCGAACCCCTGCGAAAACAGCTTGAACTGCTGGATCATGGATTCCAAATTCGTGAACACGCGGTCCTTGGGAGGCAGCGTGACACTGGGCACGTCCGCCATGATCGGGCCTTCCGGTATCTGGTCCAGGCATTGCCGGATGATCTTGACACTCTCCTTCATTTCCAGGATACGGATCCAGTATCGATCGTAGGTATCGCCGTTCTTTCCCACCGGCACGCTGAATTCGCACTTGGGGTACGCCCCGTATGATTCGTATTTCCGGAGATCGTAATCCACGCCGGATCCCCGCAGCGTGGGCCCGCTGAGGCCGAAGTTGACGGCGTCTTCGGCCGAGATCACGGCCACGCCTTGCGTGCGCGAAAGCCAGATGCGATTCTTTTCGAGAAACACCACATACTCATCGATCTTGGGCGGAAAATAGTCGAGGAACAGTCGGATCTTGCCTACCAGCGACGGCGTAAAATCCCGTTCCACGCCGCCGATCCGATACCAGCTCGTCGTCAGGCGAGCCCCGCACAATTCGTCAAACCAATCGAGCAGGATCTCCCGGTCCCGGAACGTGTAGAAGAACACCGTCATCGCCCCGATGTCCAACGCCTGGGTTCCCAGCCAGAACTGGTGGCCGATGATGCGCTGGACTTCCGCGACGATCGTGCGCAGGTACTCGGCCCGCTCCGGAACCTTGAGGTTCATCAGCTTCTCAACCGCCCGACAGTAGGCGAAGTTGTTGTACATCGCGCAGACGTAATCCAAGCGGTCCGTATGCGGGATGAATTGGTGGTAGGTGCCGTCTTCGGCCAGCTTCTCCACCCCGCGGTGCAGGAAGCCCATGACCGGCGTGGCCTTGACGATCCGCTCTCCCTCCAACTCCAAGATGACCTTCAAAACCCCATGGGTAGCGGGATGCTGCGGCCCCATGTTGAGGAGCAGCTCTTCGGTCCGGAGCGTCGGTAAGCTCGCGCTCCCCGGATGCTCTGGGTCCGCCACCTTATAGACGGTACTGCGCTGGTCTTCCAATGGCATGGTCTTTCTAGCCAATAGCTAATAGCGAATGGCTAATAGCTCAGAGCTGGATTCCAGCCACTCGCTGGCTACTCGCTACTTGCCATTATCTGCTCGCTATTGCCTTTCGTTCAGGAACTCGAACGTGTCCCGCCAACCCTTGCCTTGTAACGGGAAGTCTTTTCTGAGCGGGTACCCTTCGTTGTAATCATCCGGCATGAGGATGCGGCGCAGATCGGGGTGGTTCCGGAACCGGATTCCCATCATGTCGTACACTTCGCGCTCCATGAAATCGGCGCCCTTCCAGATATCGACCAGCGAGTCCACTTCGCAATCTGACTCGGAACAGCGGGTCTTGAGACGGATGCGGTGGCGTTTGCGGATCGAGTAGAATTCCCAGACCACTTCAAACCGCTCCTCCTCCTCCGGCCAGTCCACCGAACTCACATGGACGATGTAGTCGAAATCCATGTCGGGGTCGTCGTGGAGACACTTGGCCACCTCGTGGAGCGACTGCCTGGCCACGGTCACCGCGAGATCGCCACGCCACTCGACGGCCTTCAGGAACCCTTCCGGAAACTTCTGCTGGATACGCTCAGCTATGGGATGCATCTCAAAACCCGTGACGCGTGACACAGGCGGCAGTAAGTAAGTAATTGAGTAACTCAGTAATTACTCAATTACCAATTACTCAGTTACTGCTGGCCTTACGCGTCACTCGTCACCTGTCACGCTTTGACCTGGTCCGGTTGTTTCGTAAACACACGCTTCAGCATGATCCGCTCCTGCAGCTTCAAGATGCCATCGAACAGCGCCTCGGGGGTCGGCGGACATCCCGGCACGTAAATGTCCACCGGCACGAACCGGTCGACCCCTTGCACCACGCTATAACTGTCGTAAATGTTCCCGGAAGTCGCGCAGGAGCCCATGGCGATCACATACTTGGGCTCCGGCATCTGGTCATAGATCTTCCGAATCACCGGCGCCATCCGGCGACAGACCGTGCCGGCCACAATCATCAGATCGGATTGACGGGGAGAGGCCCTGAACACGCCGGCTCCATATCGATCCATGTCGTAACGCGAAGAGACAGCCGCGATCATCTCGATGGCGCAGCAGGCCAGCCCGAACGTCATGGGCCAGAGCGAGCCCTTCCGTGCCCAATTGACGGCCTTCTCGAGCGTCGTCGTGATGACGTCCAGCTCGCCGTCCTTGTCATGCCGCCCGATCTGAACCAACCCCATGACAACCCCCAAGAGCTTATGGCTTATAGCGTATAGCTGATGGCCAGAGAGTCGCCCCTCTTGCTATAAGCCATACGCCACAAGCTCTTCACGACTGGCTATACGCCATATGCCATACGCTATCAGCTCTCCTCCACTCAGTCCCACTCCAAGGCCCCCTTATTCCAGGCATACACATACGCCATCAGAAACAGTCCGATGAACACCAGCATCTCGACCAGCCCCACAAGACCGATCTTGTCGAAGACCACCGCCCATGGGTACAGGAAGATGACCTCGATGTCGAAGATGACGAACAACATGGCAAAGATGTAATACCGGACCGGGAACGGCATGCGCGCATCCGAGAATGGCTCGCTGCCGCACTCGTACGGGCTCAGCTTTTCAGCCTCCGGATACTTGGGCTGCACCAGATAGCTGATCAGCAGCGTCACGACGCCGAACGCCAGCGCAATTCCGATGAACAGCACAATCGGAAAATACCGGCCTAGATAGTCAAGGAGCGATTCGGAGCCGGTCATCCAGACCTCGCCTCACACGCGTTGAACTCCCGAGGATGGACTTGGCATCCTAGCCCCGATCTCGTTGATAAATCAAGAGCACAAAGGACCTAACCCTGATCCTGCCGAAAGCCCTAGCCCCGGATTCGCCGCTCAAGAAACTGCCTTATTCTTAAGGAGTTGATTCGGCTTCGGTCACAGGTGCCGGTGAAGGAAGGTCGGCAACGGGAAACGCGGCGGCCCGCTCCGGGGCGTGGCCTCGCTCATTTTTTTCTCATCTTGTCCGATGGCATCCGCAGCCCTGTTGGTGGAGTCGCGGAATCCGCGTCCCATTCAGCCTCGAGGGGAAACACCGGCTTGGCTTTCTTGCGCCGATGGATCTGTGTCTCGATGCGGCGCTTGGGGGTCCCTCTCGCGGGGCGTTCTGTCTCCGGGGTTCGCTTGGATTCGCTCACCGTGAATCTCCGGGGTCCGGTGCGGTCCGCCGTCGCGACGCTTCCGTCGGAGCAAGCCACGCGTTGCGCGGATCACCCTACACCCGGTCACAGGGTCTGTCAAACTTGCTTTCGTCGGCGCGTCGGACTGCACCACTCTGCTTGACAACTCCTCACGATTTGATATGGTTGACGTCGTCAAACCACGGTGATGATGCGCATGCCCCCCCCGATCATGGTTCTGCTCTCCGCCCTGCTGTGGGCCTGCTTCTGGCCGACCAACGCGACCTCTGTGGACCTCACCGCATCTAATTCCCTGCTACGGGAAGTTCGGTCGGGGGACGCGGCCTTTGCGTTTTCCGCGGGCTTTATCCGGGACTCACTGCCGGTCGATGGCTATGTGACCCGATCGGTCGGGGCGCAGTACACCGGCGACAAAATGATGCTCGGTGTTGGAGATTCCGTCTTCATACGGCTGACGAGGAAGGCTCAGGAGCCTGCCCCGGGCGATCTCTACACCATCTACAGATTTCTCCACAAGGTCTACCACCCGCTGCGCGGACGCAACTTGGGGAACCTGTTCATCGTATTGGGCATCGTTCGGGTGACCCAGCTCGACCAGGACCTGGCTTCGGTGAGCATCGTGCGCTCATATGACTCCATCGCCCCGGGGGACCGCGTGATGCGGTTCGTTTCCCCTCGCCGCGAGGAGCCGCCCTCGCCCGGTCGGACGCTGCCTGACACCCCGGGCACGATCGTGGACCTTCAAGAACGGCGATCGCTGATCGGGCAACAAAACGTCGTCTACATCGATTGGGGGCGTGAGGAGGAGGTCGCCATCGGCGACCGCTTGGATGTGTATCGGGTCATGACCGGGCTTCCCCATCGATCCGTTGGGGAACTGAAAGTCATCGCCTTGGAAGATCATACCGCGACCGCGAAGATTACGCGCTCGACCACTCCGTTCTTGCGCGCCGACCGCTTCACGTTCAAGGGAGCTGGGAAAGGGACCGCGTCTCAGGAAGAGCCAAGGACCGTCAGCCTGCCGGCGGAGCCACAGGCTCAATCGCCGGAGCGACCGGCTCCAACAGCAGAATCTCGATCCATCGGCTCAGACCAGGTGGATATGGCCAAACTAAAGGGCTTGCTCAGCCAACTGCAGTACGAATCGGGCGAGGCTGCGGTCACGCCGGCTCAGGCCGAAATTCTCATGCAAGTGAGCGGCCTTCTCAGAGACGTCAAGGACGCAGAGATTCTCGTCGAAGGGCATGCGGACGACATGCCGATCGGCCCCGCGCTAAAGCAGACCTTCGCTTCGAATCAGGAGTTGTCCGACGCACGCGCGAACAATGCTGTCCGCTACCTGGTTGAGGATGGTGGGATTGATCCTGCCGCCCTGTCGGCGACGGGCTATTCAGACAGCCGGCCCATAGCCAGCAACGCGACGGAGGCAGGGAAGAGCAAGAACCGCCGGATTGAGATTACGCTTCAACCGAAAGATCGGACTGAACTCGCGCCCGAGCCTTCCACCGGCCAAACGGCAGGAGACGCGGGACAAACGCTCCCACTCGAGGGACGGTCGGCCCCCCTGCGGTAACTTACCGCGTCGTTTCCCCCCTTCGGACAACTCCTCCAGCGCAACAACCAATCGCGGCGCTCGGCCTTTCACCTGATTGTCACCCTCGGACCGGCCTGGTAGAATGCCGCATGGCTCACGCCGTGAGTGTCTCTGAGTCCGCCGGACTCAACCCTCCCATCCTCACGCATGCCGAACCGCCGGTCTGTGCCGAGGTGATCGTCCCCAGGCATCTGAACCGATCGTTCACCTACCTGATTCCCGCTCGGTTGCAAACCAGGGTTCAGGTGGGAAGCCAGGTCTTCGTTCCCTTCGGCCCCAGCACGCTCCACGGTGTGGTGGTGTCGATCTCGTCACATCGTTCCGAACGTGGTGAACCCGCCCATGAGACCGGTGGTCTCAGAGAACGCCGCCTGCGCGAGATTGCGTCTCTCCTCGACGAGACGGCAGATGGAGCCTTGTCACCGCAGCTCCTGCATTTGACTCGTCTCGTCGCCGAGCGTTACCTGGCGCCCTGGGGGCAATGCATCCGGTTGATCCTCCCAGCCTCCCCGCTGGCCACACGGTCTCTTCGCTACGCCCTCACGGAGTCCGGCCGGAAGTCAGAGGGACAATCGCGGCGGCTCTCCTCAACGGCCCGCGAGCTACTGAAGCGACTCGCCGACGCACCCAACGGATTGACCCTTGCCTCACTCCGGCGGACGATCACGGGTCCGTTGACCCAGACGCTGTCAAATCTCAGGCGTCGAGGCTGGGTGCGCGCAACCGTCCCCAAGCCGGAAGAGCGCGAGGGTCGTCCGACCAAGATCGGTCCTCCGACAACCCATGGCGCCGTCCCGGCTCGGTCGCTGCCACTGCCCGGCCACCACCTGGAGCCTGCCGCCGTTCCACCACGTCTCCCACTCTGGTGGGACCGTCTGCGGGTCGCACTCAACACCACTCGCCATGCGGCGTTCCTCCTGCAAGCCCCTTCCGCGATCCGCTCGGCCTGCCTGTTCCAGGCCGCTGAAGAAACGCTCGCGCGGCATCGGACGGTGCTGATCATCGTCCCGGAAATCGTCCGCGCGTCCGGAATCGCCGCGCGCGCCGAAGCACGTTGGGGAAGCCGGGTTCAACTGCTCCACAGCGGACTGCCACGCGCCGCGCGCGCCGAAATCTGGCGCCGGATCCATTCAGAGTCGGTCGGCGTGGTCGTCGGGACACGGTCAGCGGTCTTCGCCCCGCTGGGCTCCCCCGGGCTCATCTGGGTGGAAGACGAGGAGGACCCCTCCCTCAAAGAGGAGGAAGAGCCCCGTTACCATGCTAGGGAGGTGGCCTGGATGCGCGCCCGTCAGCACGACGCGGTGCTCGTACTGGAGTCAGCCCATCCTTCCTTGGAAACCCGAGCTGCGATGGAACCCCTGAACCTCGACATCCTGGTGGAGAGTGCGGCCAGTCCTGCCATCCAGACAGTGGACCTCCGGCGGCTTCCTCATGGGGCGCTGCTCTCAGAACCCATGATCGCCGGCATCGGCGCCGCCCTGGAGACCAGAGCGGGAGCGGTCCTGTTCCTGAATCGCAAGGGCTTTGCCCCCGCCCTACTCTGCCGGGACTGTGGCGTCTCGCCACGCTGCCAGCGGTGCAGTGTGGCGCTCACGTTTTATCGACGGGCCGCCCGCCTGGCCTGTCACTATTGCGGTGCGTCGTGCCCGCTCCCGGATACCTGTTCCGCCTGCGGCGGTGCGCGCATTGAACCGGTCGGCTTCGGAACCGAACGGGTCGAGGAAGAGATTCGGCGCCTGTTTCCCCACGCCAGGATCGGCCGGTTGGACCGGGACATCGCGCGCACGCCCGCCCAGGCCGAGGCGATTCGCCGGCTGGCAGCGGGCAACGAACTGGATATCCTGATCGGGACCCAGATGCTCTTCCAGGGGCCTCCCTTGCGTCGCGCGGGGTTCGTCGGAATTCCCCATGCCGATGCCGGCCTGCACCTGCCTGACTTCCGGTCGGCCGAGCGGACCTATCATGCGCTGCTCGATGCGGTGGCGCTGGCTCGTCCCGGCGACGCGGGCGGGAAGGTGGTGCTCCAGACCTATCTCCCGACCCATCACGCCATCGCGGCGGTGGTCACGGGCAACCCCGCTCTCTTCCACGAGCAAGAGGCGGCCTTTCGCAACGCGCTTGGCTACCCGCCCTTCGCGCACCTCATCAACCTACGCGTCTCCGGGAAGAACCTCGGGCGAGTCCGAGAGGCCGCTCAGCAGTGGGCCAGGACGCTGATGGCTGCCAGCTCTCGCGAAGGAGCCGCAGTGGGTTCGCCGACCGCGAGCAAGAGCGCGACTGATGACATCATCATCTTAGGTCCGATCCCGTCACCCGTGGCGCAGCTCCGAGGGCGACATCGGTGGCAGTTGCTGGTGAAGTCGGGCAATGCCCAAGCGATGAGGCAGGCGGTTCGGGCTTCACTCGAGGAACTGGAAAGGGAAGACGGGAGGGGTGGGCTGAAGTTTGAAGTGGACGTGGATCCGGTGGAGATGGTGTAGCCCTCCCTCGTCACTCAGTGGGCTTGTCCCTCACCCATCCTCGCTTCCTCCTCCTTCTGTTTCATTCGCTTGAAGAGACCGTACGAGAAGGTCAGCCAAAAGATTGCTGAAAAGAGTCCGAAGAGCAAGGCGGTGAGGATCAGCCCCATCTCCTGCTCGGTCGGCTCGGTGGCGGTCATCCTGACCCGGACCATGGTGACGACCGGCCACGTCAGGCTCTCCAGACCGAGGAACAGTGTCACCCACGCCCAGATGGCCGCGATCGTGGAACCCTGCCAGATGAGAAATCCGGCAACGAGGAGCCCCGACACCACGGCCAGAGCGGGCGGGATTTCCCCCCAGATGAGCCAGAACCCCACCGTCACCACGAGACTGCCGAGCACCGCATTGAGGTGGACGATGCCCATACTCCCTGTCATCATTCGCCAGCAGGGTGCGAGAACAAGCCGGAAGAGAGTGTGAAGCGTTCGATATTCGAAGTCAATGCATCTGGTCGATGGAGCCACATCGATACGGGCACCGGGCATTGGACCGGCTGGATGGAACCGGGCGGTGCGTGAGCTTTTGCGCGCCGGCTGATCAGCCGCTCAGGCCCGGAAGAAGAGTCATGAGATGGAACTCAAAGATTTCCTTTGGAGCCTGATCATCATCTATGCCTTCGCACGGGTGATGGCCGAACTGGCCGCTCGGCTTGGGCAGTCGGCGGTCCTGGGCGAGCTGCTGGCCGGCGTGGCCCTCGGGGGAAGCGTACTGAACCTCGTTCAGGCCACAGACACCCTCAAGCTGCTGGGCGAGGTGGGCATTATCCTGTTACTGTTCGAGATCGGGCTCGAATCGGATCTCCAGTCGCCCTAACCCCGACGAGCGTGGCTATCCCCGTCCGTGTCTTGCATGATCTCGGCAGATTAGCGACCCCTGAAGGCAACATTATTCTTGGAGCCGCCGTTCTGGACGACATTCTGGCCCTGGTGGGGCTGTCGGTGATCGTCGGAATGGCCGAATCGGGCATCGTCTCCTGGTTTGAGGTGGGCAGGACTGCCGGCTTGGCAATCCTGTTTCTTACCCTGGCTATCCTGCTCGGCATCCGGTACGCACACCTGTTCAGTGGTCTCGTCAACAAAATGAACACCCGAGGCGCCCTCGTCATTGCGGCGATGATCTTCGCTCTGCTGCTGAGCTATTCTGCCGACGCAGTCGGTCTCGCGCCACTCGTCGGAGCCTTGGCGGCCGGGCTTGTGCTGGCCAAGACAGAACACCACGCCCATATTGAGGAAAGGATCAAGCCAGTGGCCGACGTGTTCGTGCCGGTCTTCTTCGTCCTGGTCGGCGTGGCTGTGGACCTCAGCCACTTGAATCCGTTTAATTCCCAGAATTGGCCGGTCCTGCTGCTGGCTGGCGCCCTGACTTTCGCAGCCGTGACTGGGAAGCTGGTCTCAGGGTTGCCGGCCATGGGCGCCCAACTGAACCGCTGGGGGATCGCGATAGGGATGATCCCGCGCGGCGAGGTGGTCATGATCTTTGCAGTGATGGGCCTGTCAAATCAGATCATCACGGAGGGACAGTATGGAGCCCTGCTGATCGTGGTGGTGGTGACCACGCTCATCACGCCGGTGCTGCTCAAGCTGGCCTTCAGGAGCCCGCCGTCTGAACGTCAAGGGCACCGATCGGGCTAAACCCGCATCTTGTCTTTTCAGCCTCTTTATATTTTTCTGGCGCGCGAACTATGATAGGAAGATCCTAGCACAGGGCCGGAGAACGGAATGAGACCATCTGAGGACATCGAACGACTCATTCGGGCAGAGCACTGGGATCCCTTCTGTGTGTTGGGTCCGCACACCGTGACCGCAAATGGCAAGCGGGCGACTCTCGTTCGAGCCTTTCTGCCGGAGGCGGTGGAGGCCTACCTGCTGCCGGGCGATCAGGGCACCAAGCCGGTTCCCATGACTTCCGCTCATGTCGCAGGCCTCTTCGAGGCGACGGTACCCCCCATGGGCGAGAAGCCTCGATACCGGCTTCGGGTGACGGATCGCCGGGGCGGCGTGACGGAACGTCATGATCCCTATGCCTATCCACCCTTGCTTTCTGATTTTGACCTACATCTGTTCGGGGAAGGCCGCCTCCACCGAGCCTACGAGATCCTGGGGGCACACCTCCACACCGTGGATGACGTCGCCGGTGTGCGATTCGCTGTCTGGGCCCCCAACGCCCTTCGGGTGAGCGTGGTGGGCGACTTCAACGGGTGGGACGGGCGGCGCCATCCCATGCGCAGCCGAGGAGCCACCGGGCTCTGGGAACTGTTCATTCCGGATATCCCCGAGGGCTCGAACTACAAATATGAAATTCGGCCCCGGGACCACGACGTTCCGTTTCTCAAGGCCGACCCCTATGCCTTTGCGGCCGAGCTGCGACCGAAAACGGCCTCCATTGTGCGGGACATCTCGCGCCATCGATGGGGCGATCAGCACTGGATGGCAGCCCGGGCCAACCGCGACCCGCTGAGCGGCCCGCTCTCCATCTACGAAGTGCACCTCGGGTCATGGATGCGCGTGCCCGAGGAGGGCTCCCGCTGGCTGACCTACCGGGAGCTCACCGAGAGGCTGATTCCCTACGCGAAGGACATGGGCTATACCCACCTGGAGCTGATGCCGGTCACCGAGCACCCTTTTGATGGCTCCTGGGGCTACCAGACCACGGGATACTATGCACCCACCAGCCGATATGGCTCACCCGAGGAGTTCATGGCGTTCGTCGACGCCGCCCATCAGGCCGGGATCGGCGTGATTATGGACTGGGCTCCGGCGCACTTTCCCGATGACCCGCACGGGCTGGACCGCTTTGACGGCACCCATCTCTACGACCACCAGGACCCCTTTCAGGGATTCCACCCGGACTGGCACAGTCGCATCTTCAACTACGGCCGGCCGGAGGTGCGTGCGTTCCTGCTGAACAGCGCCCTGTTCTGGCTGGACCGGTACCATATCGACGCCCTGCGCGTGGACGCCGTGGCCTCCATGCTGTACCTGGACTATGCCCGGAAGCCGGGGGAATGGATCCCAAACCGGTTCGGCGGCAACGAGAACCTGGAGGCGATCGAGTTCCTGACAGAGTTCAACATCGTGATTCACCGGGAATACCCCGGCGTCCTGACGATTGCGGAGGAATCCACCGCCTGGCCAGGCGTGTCCCGTCCCACCTACGCGGGCGGGTTGGGCTTCAGCCTCAAATGGAACCTGGGCTGGATGCACGACATGCTGGACTATTTCGGTCATGAGCCGGTGCACCGGAAGTATCACCAGCATCATATTACGTTCGGGTTGCTCTACGCGTTCACGGAAAACTTCGTGCTGGTCCTCTCCCACGATGAGGTGGTGCATCGCAAGAAGGCACTGCTCGACAAGATGCCGGGGGATACCTGGCAGCGGTTCGCCAACCTCCGGGCGCTGTATGGCTACCTGTACGGGCATCCGGGCAAGAAGATGCTCTTTATGGGCGGCGAGTTCGGGCAGTGGTCGGAGTGGAGCCACGACGACAGCCTGCCGTGGCACCTGTGCCAGCATGAGCCGCATCTCGGGCTGCAGCGGTACGTCCGCGATCTCAACCGGCTCCACCGGAACGAGCCGTCTCTGCACCAGGCGGATTTCGACTGGACCGGCTTTCAGTGGATCGACTACAACGATGGGGAGCAATCGGCGATCGCCTTCATGAGGAAGGCGAGGGACCAGGCCAACTTTGTGGTCTGCGTGTGTAACTTCACGCCGGTCCCACGGCACGGCTACCGGATCGGCGTGCCCGCGCCGGGCTGGTACCGGGAACTGCTGAATAGTGACGCGGCGTTCTATGGAGGGAGCAACGTCGGCAACTGGGGTGGGGTGCAGGCCGAGCCAACCCCCTGGCACGGCCTCCCCTATTCTCTCTCGCTCACACTTCCGCCCCTCGCGGTCCTGTTCCTCAAGCCGTCCTGAGCACTATCATGACTAACAAGGGCGGCAGGTTTCCGCCCCTCATCATCTGTATGGAGCCGCAAAGAGGCCGCCTTCCGGTGTGTTTCAACGAG
Source organism: Nitrospirae bacterium 13_2_20CM_2_62_8 (assembly GCA_001914955.1). Lineage (GTDB taxonomy): Bacteria > Nitrospirota > Nitrospiria > Nitrospirales > Nitrospiraceae > 40CM-3-62-11. Next base: position 25,747 of record MNDM01000004.1, read on the forward strand.
ACCCGCCAGGATGGGAGAGAAGGCCGCCATGGGAAGCCGCAAACGAGATTGCGTAAGCTCATCGAAATTGTGTATCGTCAGGCACGAACTTCATCACTTCACAGGGGGAACCATATGAAAGGCACAGCCGTAGCAGGCATCACACTGTGTGCGGTCATGCTCGCCGGATGCGTCGGTTCAGCAACCCA
>MNDM01000055.1 GCA_001914955.1 Nitrospirae bacterium 13_2_20CM_2_62_8
GGTTGAAACCACACCTGGGGAGCAGAGATCTCTTTGCCGTTATACCACGGCGGCATGTTGAAGCAGCTCGTGACCACACCGGTTTCAACAACACCGTTACAGCCGTCAGTCGAACGGTTTTCGGTAATCCCCACAAGATTGACCGGAGGAGTGCCGAACGTGGTGTTGATCATTTTATTGTCCTGGAGTGCTAAGCGCGGGATGCCGCCGTTTTGGTAATTATGCTCAACATATGCGGTAAGCCAGTTATGTGAAGGGCCGTCAAAGTCTCCATCCTGATTGCTCAAGATGAGGAACTCGTGGGGATGGAATAATTGCCCCGAACCGACCCAATTGGTGCTGTACTTCACCCAATAGCTGATGTAGACCGAATTGGATGGGGTGAAAAGATGCCGCATCGATCCCCCATTGACTGCGGTGGTAGCACCCGGCAGAAAATGAAACTCTGCAGCGCCGACCCCGCTGTGATGCTGCGCGGTCGTTACGATAGGAGTGGTGTTGTCATACCATCCTCTTCCGGAAAATGCCGTATCTTCGAAGCCTTCTTGAATGAGGGTTGAAGCGGGAGGCGGCGGCGGCGGTGGTGGTGTGGTACCAGTTCCTGGGATACTTATGCGGACATGATCGTACCAGTAATAATCATTCTCGGTCTTGGTGCCGCCAACCCCGCCCCATGTAGGACTGAATTGAAACTCTTGAAATGTACCGAGATAATTGACATTGGTGTAGTTGCCGGCGTTCACCCCGTCTACCCACCATCGCAGAATTCCATCTCTGGACGTCGAGTTCGTGCTCTTTTTCATGTGACCTTCAATCCGATGCCATTGCCCAAGAGATACGGTTACTCGATTGCCCCAGACGTTGATGGGGCCTGGGGCGCTAGGTCCGGCATTCAACAAGTGGCTGTTGTCTGCTCCAAAATCGAGCTGCGCCCAAATTTCGTGATTGCCCGGCATCATGATGAGAAAAGTATGATTTGTCCCAACGTCGGGGAATACGATCTTGTTCCCTGCCGTTTGGTCCTGCCATGGATTTGAAGGCTTCCACCAGAATCCGAAATACATTTCATCGACCCCGAGACTGCGCCAGACAGTGTCAGGAGCGGATCCAGCGACGAATCCGGCCGGATAGGGGATCTGCATGACATTTGCCGGTGAAAGCGGTGCTGTGCCGTCTGGGACAATAGTCGCATTCCCGGTGTTCTGATTCCACCCGCTCCCCGTGACCGTGTTGAATGGCCAATCCGTGAGCGGAGTAAAACCAGCCGGTTCGTTCGGCCATGTTGCTGAAGATGGTGGAGGTGGTGGCGCTGAGATTGTAGAAAGAGCCGGAACCGTAAAGGCATTGCAGGATTGATCGAGGCTTTGATTCCCTGCCGCATCTACTGACTTCACGCAGAAGAACCCTGATCGAGTAGTACCGCTTGTATGATAAGGCATCGAGAGCATGAGAGAGTTGGCGGAGACAGTCCCCGACTTGGGAGATTGGCCGTCATTGTACGCCGCGTTCCAAAGATACGCGGGAACAGCGGTATTGGAAGGCTGATCAATGGATTGAGGCCAGGTGATAGAAAAGGTGGCTCCGGTGGAGTTGGTTGAGGGGAGAGTGATGGTGGTGACTCCGGGAGTAGGAGGTGGGGTGGTGTCAGAGGGTGGCGGCGGCGAAGGAGCACCGCAGGCCCCGCCGACAGCACAGGCCGTAGCGACATTCAAGGCATCAATATCTGCTCCGACATCCCTGCCGTCGGTCCCGGCATTTTTGTAAGGACTGGAAGCGGACAGGTGGTAATCCCCTCCCGTGTCGTTCACAAAGCCGACGTCTGAAATTGAGACCGGAAAAAAGTTATCGGCGGGGTAGACCGAGGCATTGGCACCGATGATCGCATTTTTCAAGAACACATAGCCCGGGAAATAGGTGTTGAGCGTTGAAATCCCTTGTGACGTGCCGGAGCCGGTAAAACCGGACCCGTTGGCACCTCGAGGCGCCAAATTATTGGTGAATACGAAATTGGTGTGAGACACACCGTCGGCGAAGCTCAAGTTTTCTTGCTGGAACCCGGTATTGTGATCAAAATTCAAGTCCACAGATCCCTTATTGGCCACAAAGCCGAGTATTTGGAACAGGCGGCCAGTGGATCCCCAGTTCGTGCCATTGATGTCGTCAAAAAGGTTATCTTGTATGAGCACGCGTTTCATATTCTGGCTGACATTCGGATCGTCGGTAGAGAGTATATTGAGCCCGCCTGAGGCATGCCGGACGATGTTCTTGCGGAAGGTGACATCTTCAATCGTGCACCACGTACACGCCCCGTCTTGATTCCGCACTGTCAATTGGACAGCCCAGCCGTTCTGGGCCGCGAGCCAATTGTTCTCAAAGATATTGCCCTCTACCAACAATCGACGCGCGTTCTTGAGCTCAAAATTGTTTTTGACCGCAGCCCACACCCCCCTCCAGCTTGTCGGCTTAAAGAAATGGTTATTCCGAATTTCGATGTCGGAGGGCACTAAGTTACTTATGGAAGGATCCCCGCCCCCAAACATCATGTTTTCACCGGTCGCCTCGAGATAGTTATTGACGATCTTGAATGGACCGGGTCCGTTCCAACCGAGGATCGCTTGGGTATCCTGTGTCTGATCTTTGAAGTCCGCGAGGTAAGAATCAATGACCGCCAGGAATTTGCCGTTCAGGGCAATACCGCGTTTAGCCGGCTGTCCGGCCAAGCCGTGAACGTAGCAGCGATCGATGACGATGTTGTGCGGTAGCGAAGCCTCGCTTGTTTCTGATCCTGACCCAAGGGCGAGGAGGTCGAAAGCCGGAGACCCGGTTGGCTGAAATTCAATGCCGACAAAGCGATAATGATGCGCTTGAGTCGCAGTCCGGATCGCCCCGCTTTGGTTCGCTGCGATCACAAGCTTCGGCATGAGGGAAGCATGCGAGGGACCAACGCGAGTGCCGGGAGCGGGCAAGCTTGCATAGGCTGAAGAACGGACATAGATCCAGCCCGTGCCAGTAGTTTTATTCGGGAGGGTAAAAGGACCCGTGTAGATGGTTTCTGCCTGGAGTTCGATAACGTCTCCTAAGGCGGCGCTGTTCAGCGCGTTCTGGAATTCTGTCGAAGTAAGAGGACGCCATTTGGCGCCTCCGACCGGAGCGGCATACGTGGTATCGAGAATTACCATCGGGAGCTGTGGAGTGCCGGCTGGTGGAGGCGGCGGCGCAGCCCCCTCAGTGATTCTGATTGCATCAATATCGGCATATTGGTTGTTGGAGAAGATTTGCAGGATGTGAGTGCCCTGGCTAAGGGCAATACCTGCTTTGCCTGCAAATTGGTACGTGGTCCAGCCGCCGGTATGGGGGGCGGCAAGGGGGCCGGTCACGTCAACGCCGTCGATCTTGAAACTGAAGGAGGCAGTTGTGAACGTGCTTGCCACATTGGCTTCGATCCGGTAGGTGCCGGTCGTCGTGACGTTGATGGTGTATTCCAGCCATTCGCCGGTTTCGAAGTTATTGACCTTGAATCCACTTCCACCGTCGCTCACGATGTCGACCGCTTCTCCAGTTCGATAGAGCCCTCCAGCATTGCCCGAGACATTGTCATGGTACGCCACGCCTTCGCCGCCGTTGTCGAAGTCCTCGGCCTGGATGACCCCCGGGACAGGGAAGGGGGAACCCAGAAAAGGCGACTGCACAGGGCCTGGGGGGTTGGCCACCGTCAAGACAAGCGGTGCAGACTGGATGATGGCACCTGACGAGTACAGGGCATCCGCGGTCAGAGTATGGTCGCCGTCGGTGACACTGGCGGCGTTCCACACGACCTCGAAGGGCGACGTCGTATCAAGCGAGTCGAGGTTGTAGCCGTCGACCTTGAACTGGACCCCGATCAGGCCAGGTTCGACTGTGACGTCGGGGGCGGAGATCGTGACCGCCCCGGTGAGGGGCGAGGCCTGCGAGGACCGGAGCGGGAAGCCCGCCGCCGGCGCGCCCAGGGTTATTGGGGGGGCGCACAGCAGGAGGCTAAAGAGTCCCAGGGTGGAGAGGAGGACCTGCGCTCTACTGGCGTACAGCTCCCCGTATTCCATCGTGACCCTCCACCTGCAGAAGACCACGATGTTCCCGGGGAGCTTGCACATCTCCCTGCCTTCGGGAGCCCGACTGTCAGGTTCGTGACCTGACCCGCGGCTTTGCGTCCCCATCTCGCGATGGGTTTGCCTTTATCGGCAAGGGGTCTCCGGCGACCACTGGTTGATCAAGTAAGCAGTTGGCTTCTGTGAAAAAGAATACATGGGTGTGGTTAGGTCCCAGTAAGCTGGTTGTAAAAATTGGGCGTCTGACTTCATGACATGGTGAACCCAGATGGTGGTGAGCAGTCGTCAATCCGAAGGGAGGCGGGTGAATGGGGAAACCCGCGGGCGCCTGAAACGGACAGACCGCGCGTCAGGTAGGGCTGCCCAACAAGGCGCCGCTCCCGACTCCGAGCAGCCGTGGAGGTAGTACACTGCTCAAGCACCTGCGCCGAGTGTGGAGGAACGCTGCCTCATCTCGCGCTGCACACGGACACGCGTGATCTTACTCGCCCGAGCCGGTGAGCCAGGATATTGGGAGCCAAAGTCTCTCGTATGAATCAAGCCGTTGATAGCACACACCCGGATTTTTGGAGCAGCCGGTACGACACGGGGAAGATGCCGTGGGACTTCGGCGGTGTCCCGGCCGCGGTGAAATCATTCCTTTCCCGTTCTTCTGGCCCCGGCAGGGTGCTCATCCCGGGTTGCGGCTCTGGCTATGAAGTCCAACCGTTCCACGACGCAGGCTACGATGTCACCGCCATCGATTTTTCGCCTGCGGCCGTTGCGCGAGCCACGAGGGTGCTGGGCGATTTAGCCAAGAGGGTCATGCTCGGAAACTTCTTTACGCGCGACTTCGGGCCACATCGCTTCGACCTGATCTACGAACGGACCTTTCTCTGTTCCTTGCCCCCGTCCCGCTGGCCCGAGTATGTGAGCAGGATGGCAGCTTTGTTATCCCCGGGAGGCAGATTGGTCGGCATCTTTTTGTACGGGCAAGAACGGGAGCCGCCGCCCTATCCTCTCAGGGACAACCAAGCGGAGCAGCTTTTCCAGACACACCTCCGGCTCGTCCGGAGTGACCTGGTGACAGACTCCTTGCCCTTGTTTCGTGGGATGGAGAGATGGCAGGAATGGATAAAGCAGCGGGATGACGCGGCTTGCGGTGGCTGAGATCCCTCGTTGGGCCGTTATCGAGTGTTTTGCGCCCGCCGATGAAAGGAGTCGAACTATGGAACAAACTCTTGGTTACATCATCTTCGGCACGGGATGGCCCATCCTCATCATCGGCAGCAGCTGGATGTGGCAAAAGGCCGGGCAATTATCGGGCGCAGCGACAACCTTCCTGAACATCGCGCTGATTTCATTCTACGTGCTCGGCTCCGTCTGCACGGTGTATTGGCAGGGGTTGTCATGGCCAGTGGGAGTGCTCCCGGCGTTTGTCGTGTTCCTCGTCTTGTTCGTTGTCGCCATACGCGGCGTTCTTGCCGGGAGCAAGACTGGTGGCTAGCGTGCTTGTTGTTCGAGATCGCATGGGGGAGCCTTCACGGCGGCCGATGCCAGCTCCACGCTTTGAGGTGCCACGCCGTCGGTGAGTACGGTCGCGGAGAGGAGGGGTCATGGTCAAACACTTCGACCACGTGACGATCGTGGTCCGTGACGTCGAGCGGGCCAAGCACTTCTTTTGCCTTCTCGGATTCGAGCACGACCACACGGTCATCATCTCGGGCAAGACGTTCTCGGACTACATGAGGGTCAACGGGATCGAGGCCGAACACGTGACGCTGGTCCTGGCCGGGTCAGAGCCACGGACGGAGGTTCAGTTGCTGCGGTACCTTCATCCACAGCCGATTTCGGACCCGCACATCAGCGAGCTCAACAAGCTTGGGTTCAACCACGTGTGCTTCGCGGTTGAGGACGTGGACGAGGAGGTGCGGCGGATTCGGAAAGCAGGCATCGAGACACGCAACGAGATCATGGATTTCTATGGGCGGAAGCTGGTGTTCATACGGGGGCCGGAAGGGATCACAGTGGAACTGTCAGAGCGGCATGGGGGCAGTACAGGTGGATCGGAGGGGAAGTAAAGGTACATTCTCCTTTCCATGAGACTCACATGCCACGGCGGCCGATGGCAGGTCTCACGTGGGCGGTCTCTCAGTTGAATGTCACATTCTCATTCCTCTATATTTCACTCCACTGACCCCATATTCCCTAGCTTAGGCAACGACTGTCGATCGGGAGGTGATAGGTGATTCGACGCCTCGGTGTCGTCTCTCTAGGCCTGGTGGGATTGCTCTTGGTTCTGACCGCGGCGGCGCCGCGAACGGAGGATCTGGTCCCGTCGTCAAGGCCGCTCGAGAGGCTGATCCGCCATCGGCTCTCCGCCCTGGACGCGAGGGTCGGCGTCCACGCGCTGCACGTCCCGACGGGCCGGCAGGTGACCGTCAACGCCGACGAGCCGATGAACACGGCCAGCGTGATTAAAATCCCCATCATGATCCTGGCTTATCGTGACGCCGAGGCCGGGTCGCTTCACCTCGACGAGCGCTACGAGGTGACTCTGGATAACTATCGCCGGGGCAGCGGTCTCATCCAGACGTTCACGCCAGGGCTGCGACCAACCATCCGGGATCTTGTGCGTCAGATGATCGTGACCAGCGACAACATCGGCACCGACATCGCCCTGGGCCGGGTGGGGCTGATGCGGGTCAACGAGATGCTCACTCAGTTCGGCTACCAGCAGACGCGAATCAACCAAACCACCGGCGATCTGGTTAGGCGGGTCTTTGTCCTCGCGGACCCGAAGTACAGCACGTTCACTGACCGCGAACTGTATGAACTCGGGTTGCCCCCGATCACGGACGACGAGCTCCAGCATATCCTCGAGCGGGTCGCGCGGGACCCCGCCGAGTGGCTCGGCCAGAGCACGGCGCGTGAGATGTCACGGTTCCTCCTCCAGTTGCTGAGGAGCGAGCTGGCGTCGGCCGCGAGTACCGAAGAGATGCTAGATCTCCTGCGGGGCCAGTTCTACGACTCCCGCCTCCCCCGGTTCATCAAGGAACAGGTGCGGGTCGCGCACAAGACGGGGGAAGCTCCCCCCTACGTCATCAACGACGCGGGCATCATCTTCCACGAGGGCGGGCCGACCGTCGTCACGGTATTCGTGAACCAGAACCAAGGGACCGTGCTGGAGGTCGAGGAGGTGATCGGCCAGATCGCCAAGGACCTCGTCAGCGCGTGGGGGACCCGGCGCGACTAGAGCGCAAAGGGTTCCTTACTCTCTACGGTACGGAATCGCGGATGTGGCCAGCCGACCCGGCCGGCTGGCCGTAAAGTTGCCCTCTGAGCCCTATAGCCTGCCCCTCTGACCCCCCAATAGCCTGCCCGGCCCACTTTCGTGGCCCCCTTGAAGAGGGGGTGCACGAAAAGAGGGCTAGCTCAGATTCCTATTTCATTTTGACAAGTCCTCAAAACCCGCGGAGAATCGAGGGAGACGTTGCAAGTCCGTCAGATCGGGATAGGTCGACCAGCATGCTCACTAGTTAGGCCGCGGAATCGCCACCACTATGGATGAGCCGGGTTACGTTGACGGTCGGTACTATACGACGTACGTCGACGAAGTGCGCCGATTGAAGCGGGCCGCTCAATTCGATCAGGCTGAGCGTCTCCTGCTTCGTCTGGTCGATGCGACGGAGGAGGAAGCGCGTGCCACCGGCTGTGGCGTCGCGCCTTGGTACTACGCACAACTGGCCATCATTTACACCAAGCTCAAACAGCGCACGGCTGAACTGACGATTCTCGAGCGGTACGAACGTCAGGAGAAGGCCCCGGGCGCTCGTCCCGCGAAACTCGCGACTCGGCTAGCTCGCTTGCGCCAGAAGATGGCGCAGTAGCTGCTGGACTCTGGCGACCCGCTTCGGTCATCGCCGAGGAGATGGGCCGCACCCTGGGCCGGTGACTCACAGGGGAGACGCGTGGACGACTGGCACGGCCTGATCCCCTAGAAATTGTGCTCTGACCCCTCCAGCACGATCGTGAGCCCATGAGATTCGCCAATGAACCAAGCCGATGATTTCTGGGATGACCCTTTCGACGATTCGGATTACTTCACCGGGCCTCCCGTGACAGAGGAAATGATTCGGGCAGCAGAAGCGAAGCTTGGGTACAAACTCCCGCAGTCGTACATCCGCCTGATCAAAATCAAGAACGGAGGCTCCTTGAAGCGGGATTGCTTCCCCACGACTGTCCCAACCTCGTGGGCTGAGGACCACGTCGCGTTGTCAGGCATCCGCGGGATTGGCAGCGAGTGGGGTATCGACTCGGAGACGCTCGGCAGCCGAGAGACCATTCAGGAGTGGGGTTATCCGGACGTTGGCATCATCGTGGGCGAGTGTCCTTCGGCGGGACAGGATGTGATCATGCTCGACTACAGCGAGTGTGGGCCTCAGGGAGAACCCCGAGTCATTCATGTCGAGACTGAGACGTCCGATGCTCCTACGGTATTGATTCTGGCACCAGATTTTGAGACTTTTCTACGCGGACTTGTGGAGAGCAGTCGTTTTGAAAAAGAGGAGCAGGATTAAAGGGGTCTGATGACAGGGGAAGCTCTGATGACCATTACAGGGAAACAGGTTGAGGCAGGCCAGGCGGTCTATACGAAGCCGATGCTGGCGGTCTACGATCTGTTGGTGTTGGGATTCTCGAATCGCCTGGTCTGGCGGTGTCCCTCGAAGCATATTCTCGCGCTGTACGACCGGTACGTGACCGCGAATCATTTGGATGTCGGGGTCGGCACCGGATATTTTCTGGACCGGTGTCGTTTCCCGAAGGATCGCCCGCGGCTCGCGTTGATGGATTTGAACCCCAATTGTCTCGAGGCGGCCAGCACGCGGCTGGCCCGGTACCGGCCCGCGGTCTATCGGGCGAACGTCCTTGATCCGATTTCCTTCGATGCCTCGCGTTTCGAGTCCATCAGTCTGACCTACCTGCTCCATTGTCTGCCGGGAACAATCAGAACCAAGAGCGCGGTGGTCCGTCATCTCACAACGCTGCTCAATCCCGGAGGCATGATGTTCGGCGCCACGCTCTTATCCGGGGGTGTGAACCGAAATTGGGCTGCGAGGCGATTGATGGCGTTCTACAACTCGAAGGGCGTCTTCACCAATGAGCAGGATGATCTCGAAAGCCTGCGAGACATGCTTTCAGAGAAGCTCACCGGAGTGACGGTGGAGGTCGTGGGATGCGCCGCTCTGTTTTCAGGTCGCGTGTGAAGAGGAGAAATGAGGAAGCGGGATCACGCCGGCGTCACGTGGCGGATCATGGCATCGAGCACAGGATTGGTGTTCTCGGTCGAGATTACGATCGCAGGATGCCGGCTGGCGAAGACGCGGAACACCTCGTCGGCAAAGCCCTGGCCCACGGATTTCACGTCCCGGAAGTCAAGCACGATCTCGCTGAACTTCTCCAGGTTCGCCAGGAGCCGCCTGGCCTCGGACCGCGAGACGTAGTCCCGCTGCAGCAGCTTCACCTGCACCTTGGTTTTCTGGAACTGGAAGTCGTATTCCTTGGGGGCGAATTCGCCGAAGACTTCCTCCAGCCGCCGCCGGGTGCTGCGCTGGACCGCGAAGCCCACGTCGGTGCCCCTCAGGAAGCGCCGCTTGGAGACGAACACGTCGTCCCTGGCCCGGTTCCATTCGACCTGGATCCGGTGGGATCGCAGCACGAACCGATCCGCCACCTTCGACGTGAAGAAGATGCCTTCTCCGGTGTGAGCCTCCCGCATGGTGGTGGTCCTGCCTTTCAGAAGCTCGACCAACGCCGTCTCTTCGTCCGGCAGGTGGAGCTTCGAGGCGATGGAGTGGAACGCCCCGATCCCGGGATCATGGACCTCGAAGGACACCGCTCCCGCTCCGAGGCTGAAGCGGATTGCGCACCGGTCGGACTCCGAGTGCTCGATCGCATTGTTGAGCATCTCGGTGAAGGCGTAGCGGACGATGGCCTCCACGTTGGGCCGCAGCACGCGCCCCAGGTTGAAGCGCGCGGCCAAGTCGTCCCAGACGCGGCCTTCGTCGAGGCCCCGCGTGAGCAGGGGGCGCGAGACGACCACCGGCGCCGGCGCTCGGCTGGCCAAGGCGTAGCGAGCGCCCCGGGTCGTGCCGGAGCGGACCACCTTTCCGGCCTCGACCAGGCTCCGGAGGTGGACGCTCAAGGCCTGCCGACTGAGCCCGAGGTGCGCCCGCAGCTCTCCACCGGTCGCGGAGGCTCGCCGGGAGAGGCAGGCAAGAATCTTGCGTTTCGGGTCCACGCGGTGGACCCTGCCAGATTGTCAATCAATTGTCAATGGTCAGAGATTACTATTGTCAACGCGTGAGGCATTTAAACAGCGATCGTCCATACATTGTCAATCCCGGGTCCGGACCATGGTCAAGGGCAGTCGTTCTAGGGTCAGGTTGGGATGGCTCTGAAAACCCCGACACCGAGTTACGAGTCACCAGACCGCTCATCAAACGCAAACGGGCTGCCGCGCAATTGTGGAATCGCGCCCACAGGGTCCGGAAATTTGGGTCAGCTCATTCGCCTTTTTCGTTGACCGCTCCACCCTCCTTTGATAGCCTGCGCGCATGCCTCATATCGCCCGCGCCTCCACTCCAAAACCTCAAATCTGCAACGCATGAAGCGGGATTTGGTCATATCCCTGTTGCGGCTGGTGACTGAGACATCCAAGTCGTTGTCGCGGCTCGTGACCGAGACATCCAAGTCGTTGTGGCGGCTGGTGATTGCGAAAGCCAAGCCGTTACTCCCCAAGGAAAGCACAGTCTTTGAGCTCATCGGGTTTGCGGTCGTGGCCACCGGTTTTTTTTCCGGCTTAGCCCTTTTTTCCTACGATCATACCGACTCAATCACTCCCTCTGCTACCGGTGAAACCTATCACAATATGGGCGGACCCGCGGGTGCATGGCTGGCTGAGTCTTTGCTCAGCGTGTTCGGCCTCGTCAGTTTGCCGATCGCCTTGATCCTGTGCTTCTGGGGCACCCTGATGGCGCTCGGCTTTGTCCGTTGGCCCAAGACCAACCGGTTTGTCGGTGTTGCCCTCATCGTAGCGGTTTTTTGCGGACTTATTCATATCGAAGAGCCCAATCCGAAAGCCACGCATCTCTCCAATGGTCTGGGCGGCGTGATCGGCGCCACGCTCGGGAACTCCCTCCTCCACAGTTTCGGCTACGGGGGCGCCGTTATCGGCTTGATTTTCGCAGCCGTGGGCGGACTGGTGGCGACGGGGAACTTGACGACGTCCAATACCGCGCAATTCGTTGAGTACCTGGGGGGCCTGCTACGACGCCTCATCAGTGATCCAACAGGCGCAAAAGGCAGGAGGCCGTCGCTTACCACGCCCCAGGCCCATGGGGGAAATAGTAAGCGCGCTGTACACTCGAAAACTGTCGCGCAGGACGAAGATAGTGAGAGCGTCATCGAGCTTGACTTCACCTCCGAAGTCCCCACGCATGGGAAACCTGATGTCGACATCTTTCAAACCAGCAAGCCTCTCGTCTCAGCCGATACCGACCTCAGCGCCCTGGTGAAGCAGCTCGAAACTCAACTCCATGATTTCAAGGTTGAAGGCAAGATCACCAACGTGACGGTGGGCCCGGTCGTCACGACGCTGGAATATGAACCGACCGCAGGAACGAAAGCCGCAAAAATTGCGGGCGTTACGAACGACATCGCCCGCATGTTGCGGGCTCAAAGTGTACGGGTCATCACGGCGGTGCCCGGTAAGACCAGCGTCGCGATTGAGATCCCAAGCGAGCATCGTCGCGTGATTCGTTTGGGCGACGTGCTCAAGAGCGCCAAGTACCGTTCATCGGATATGTTCCTGCCGGTGGCCCTTGGAGTCAACACGCTTGGCGAACCCGCGGTTGAAGATCTGGTCCAGATGCCGCACCTCTTGATCGCCGGCACCACGGGGTCCGGCAAAAGCGTGTTTATCAATAATCTCATCGCCGGGCTCGTCTGCAAGAATACCGCCAAGCAGATGCGCTTCGTGTTTATCGACCCGAAGATGGTCGAATTGGCGGCGTACAAAAAATTGCCACACCTGGCCTGCCCGGTGATCAGCGATATCAGAACCGACGCCAAAACCTTGCTCAACCACATGGTGGATGAGATGGAAAAGCGCTACGCCTCGATGCTCGCCCTCGAGACTCGAAATATTCAAGAGTTTAATGAGGCCATCCGCACACGCAGCCAGAGTGAGTTTGAAAAATTCACCGGTGCATGGCAGCCTCTCCCCTATGTGGTGTTTCTGATCGATGAATTCGCCGACATGGTCCTGACGCTCGGCAAGGAAGCCGAGGAATTGATCACGCGCCTGGCCCAAAAAGCCCGGGCCGCGGGGATTCATCTGGTCATCGCCACCCAACGCCCTTCCGTGGATGTGGTCACCGGCTTGATCAAGGCGAACTTCCCCACCCGCGTCGCGTTCCGCGTCCAGAGTGGCGCCGACTCACGAGTGATTCTCGATCAGAGCGGCGCCGAAACCTTGCTCGGCAAAGGGGATCTGCTCTACCAATCGGCCGGCTCTCTTCAACGGTTGCACGCGGCATTGATCGAAGACAGCGAAGTCAAAAAATTAGTCAAAGCCTGCGCCTGAGACCATCTCCCCTCCTGCGCCGGCGAGCTGGAGCCATTGATGCTTCACCTCCTGAAGCCGCTGCAGGAACCCTTCGGCCAGAGTACGGGCCACACGGCCCCCACGCCAATGGAGCGCGCCCTCGACCACCTCGCCTACGCAGCGGGGGCAGCCGTCCCAGCCTGGGTCGTCCTGGGCGTCATGGGCCATGCCACCCCCGTCGGCCTAGACACCGTCCTCGGGTTCACTGCTCTCCCGGCGGCACTTCTCTACCTGTTCCTCTTGTGGGCCGTGTTCTATCGCGATGCCCCGCCCGAACCCTGGTTCGCGTCTCACCTCGTCTGGCTCAGCCTATCCTTCGGGGATCTTGCCCTCGCGGTTGCGGTCGGGGCGTTGTTCTTCGCGGTCGGGCTCCTATTCGCCGCCATCGCGCCTCCCATTGTCTTCTTGATCATCTATGGCCCCCTCGTTCTTGGTACCCTTCTGATCATGTGGTTCGCGTATCGATGCCTGCGCGGCTATCTCGCCTACCTTGGGAAGGCCCCGGTTGGTCAGGTCAGCTAGCAGACCAGCATACCCACTAGTTAGGCGTGAATCGCATGCGCCTTGCCCTTCAGATCGTGGTCGCAGTTGCGTTGGGGTTCTTCCTCATGTCCCCCTTGGGTTGGTTCTTCGAGATCATGAATTGGCCGACGTTCCATTCTTGGGGACTGATGCACGGCGGTTCCTTTTCGACGTGGCCTACGCTCGCCTTGATCTCTTTCGTCCTGCTGAGCCTCCTGCCGTGGTTTCGTCGCATTCTCGATGCATCGTTGCTCGCGACCGGCGCACTCATCGGATTGTCGATTACAGGTGTCCTCCTGGTGACCGAGCCCTCTGGCGGCAACCCGGTCCCGGTCTACTTGCTGGCCATGACGTTCGGTTGCTCCGCGGTGCTGTGCTATCTCGCGCGTCGACCGTGGCTCGTCGCGCTCGCCGTTGCGCTGCCAATGATCTTCTTTGACTCACAGTTTTTGATGATGCCCTGGGACGCCGTCTTGGGCTACCTGAGTTTCAATGTGCTCAGCGTTACGGTTCCCATCACTGGCAGTGCCTTCTTGGGCATGGG
>MNDM01000071.1 GCA_001914955.1 Nitrospirae bacterium 13_2_20CM_2_62_8
CCATCTCGCACCTCCTGGCTGTCTATCGGCGCGACCGGCAGACCGGGGAGAGTCTCCACGCCTTCATCAACCGGACCGGCAAGGCCAAGCTGAAGGAAGAGCTGATCCCCTACACGATCATGCCGACCTTTGAGGAGGACCGCAGCTTTTACTATGACTGGGAGGGTGACGACGAGTTCGTCACTGAGGACTTGGGTCCCGGCGAATGCGCCGGCGGCGCTCTTGAAATGATCGACAACCGCATTCTGGAAGCGGAACAGGAACTGTACCAAGCCCGCCTCCTGGCGGAGAAGCACCAGTATTCTGTCTCGGTGAACAAGTCCTACCGCGCCGTGCTGGCAGCGGCCAAGGCCCTGCTGGTCACCGAGGGGATTGATCCCGCCACCGACGCCGAGACCTTTTCGGAGTTCGAGCGGCGGCTGACCGAGAAGGGCTTCGTCCCGGCCTCGTACCACAACCTGGGCGCCCAGATCGGGGATTTGGGCCCGAAGGACACCTCGCCGGAGTTCGCCCACGCGAAGATCGGCTTTGCGCGCGGATTCGTGGAGGTCTGCAAGGCCGCCACCGAACAGATGGGAAAGGACCTCAAGCTGAGCCAGGCAGGAAAGACCGAGGGCGCTGGCAAGCTCCCCGTCACACCGGCCGGGGCAACCGTCGGCGAGACGGCCGGCGCGGCGGTCTTCGATCTCCGGGGCGTGATGTGCCCGCTCAACTACGTCAAGACCAAGTTGAAGCTGGAGATGATGGATGCCGGCGAGCGACTGGAAGTCTGGCTGGACGCGGGCGATCCGATCAAGAACGTACCGATGAGTCTTCGGAATGACGGGCATAAGATTCTGGCGGAGGAGCCGTTGGAACCGGATGCGCGGCATTTCAAGGTATTGGTAGAAAAGGTCGAAGGATAGCGATTAGGAAGGAGTGGCTGGACTATCCCCTGTGCTCCCGGAGCGCGCACGATCAGAATGTGCCCGCTCGACGGCCGCAGTGGGGGACAGTCCAGCCACTCCTCGTCGGACATGCCCTCGCCCGTTTGGGGGAGAGGGAGAAGAGGCAGAACTTCATTAAGAAGAGCCCAAGAGAGATCACGTGAACAAAGAGGCAGGAGCACAGACGAGGCCGTCGGATGAGGAACTGAAGGCGCTGAGCGACTCCTTCGAGTCGAAGCAGCCGCAGGAGGTGCTGGCCTACGCCCTGGAGCGCTACTTCCCCAGCATCGTGTTGGCGTGCAGCTTCGGCGCCGAGGATGTGGCGTTAGTGGACATGATTCACCGCATCAACCCGCGGACTCCCCTCTTCTACCTGGATACGGATTTCCTGTTCAAGGAGACGTACGAGCTGCGGGATCGCATCGTGGACCGATACGGGTTGCTTCCCAGCCAGATGATCCAGGTCACATCGCTGTTCACGCCAGACGAGCAGGCGGCCAGGTACGGTGAGGCCCTCTGGTCGCGCGATCCGGACCGGTGCTGCCAGTTGCGGAAGGTGGAGCCGCTGGCCCGAGCGCTGAACGGCTACGCCGCGTGGATCACGGGGATCCGGCGCGATCAGGTCATCACCCGCGCCAATGCCGGCTTGGTGGAATGGGATAAGAAGTTCCAGTTGATCAAGTTCAACCCGCTAGCCAAGTGGGGCCAGGCGGATGTGTGGACCTATATCCGGGCCAACGAGGTCCCATACAACCCCCTCCACGACCGCAACTACCCCAGCATCGGGTGCACCCATTGCACCGCGCCGGTGCTGCCCGGCGAAGACCCCCGGTCAGGCCGGTGGAAGAACTTCGAAAAAACAGAGTGCGGGTTGCACATCAAGACGTGAACCGTCATGCGTGAGAGCTGATCGGAGTCACGACCCTCCGAGCCTGACTCCGTGCTGACGTGTGAGCCGCTATCTGATGGTGAAGACGAATGGCCATGCATGAATTTATAGCCAAGGTCGGCAAAGGCCAGAAAGCCTCGAAGGACCTCACCTGGGACGAGGCCAAGCAGGCGATGCGGCTGCTCATCGAGGGACAGGCTACGCCCGCCCAGGTCGGCGGGTTCCTGTTGGCGATGCGGATCAAGATGGAATCGGTCGCCGAACTGGCCGCCTTCACGGCCGCGGCCCGCGAGTACGTCCCGGCATTGGACATACCACGGCGCCTCCACATAGTGGACCTGCCGACGTACGCCGGGAAGCAGGACACGTTCCATGCCTCGGTCGGTGCCGCAATCGTGGCCGCGGCCGGTGGCGCCTCGATCCTCATGCATGGTCACGACGGGATTCCAGACCGAGCGGGCACGGCGGCAGTGCTGACGAAGCTGGGGATTCCGGCCGATCTCGACCCCAAGCGGGTGGCCGGTGAGGTGGCGACCAAAGGGTTCGCGTACCTCGACATCGCCCTCTATCACCCACCGATCGCTCGCTTCCTGGACCTCAGGAGGGAACTCGGCGTTCGGAACTTCTTTCACCCGGTCGCCAAGTTGTTGAACCCGGCCCGCGCCCCTGCGCAAGTCATCGGGCTTACGCATCCCCCCTACTTCGAGAAGACCGCCGAGGCGCTCAGAATGCTGGGGTGCCGCCGCGCCCTGGTCCTGCGCGGCGTGGAAGGCGACCCTGAGCTCTCGATCGCGGCGGTCACGAAACTGTTGGAGGTGAACGACGAGCGCGTGATCCCGCTGGCGCTCCAGCCGAAGGACGTCGGCCTGCCGCTCGGCACGTTTCGAGACATGGCCGGATTCCCTCGTGCGCAGGCGGACCAGGAGGCCGCGCTGATCCGGCGCATCCTCCACAATCAAGTGCGTGGAGGCCCGCGCGACTGGGTCACCCTGAACGCGGCCATGCTGCTCTATGCGGCCGGAAAGGCCTCCTCGATCTCGGCCGGGGTCCCGCTGGCTCAACAAACCCTCGATTCGGGCGCGGCGGCCCGCAAGCTTGACGACCTGGTCGCCTCGGCAGAACCGGCCGGCACCGTCCATGCCGCGGGGAGCCGTTTTCAGCAAGGGAGTGAGGGCTCGCACACGTGAACCGCTTACGTCAGCTCGAGGATCAGAGCGTCTACATCTTGCGGGAGGCGTACAAGCACTTCGACAATCTTGCCATGCTCTGGTCCATGGGCAAAGACTCGACGGTGCTCTTGTGGCTCGCGCGCAAGGCCTTCTTGGGCCACGTGCCGTTCCCGCTCCTGCACGTCGACACCAGCTACAAAATCCCCGCCATGATCGAGTACCGGGATCGGTTGGCCCGCGAATGGCGCCTGAACCTGGTCATCGGCCAGAACAAGGAGGCGCTGACGGCAGGGATGAACCATACGCTTGGGCGGGTGACCTGCTGCACAGCCCTCAAGACCGACGCGCTGAAGCAACTGGTGGAAGAAAAGGGGTACACCGGCATTATCCTCGGCGTCCGGGCGGATGAGGAGGGCACGCGGGCCAAGGAACGATACTTTTCGCCGCGCGACAAGAACAGCGAGTGGGACTTCCGGGATCAGCCGCCGGAACTCTGGGATCAGTTCAAAACCGCCTTCCCGGAGGGCACGCACATCCGGATCCACCCGCTGCTGGACTGGACCGAACTCAACATTTGGGAATACATCAAGCTGGAGAATATCCCGTTTATCGACCTCTATCTGGATCGGGGGGACGGCACCAGGTACCGGAGCCTGGGGTGCGCCCCCTGCACCTTTCCGATCAAATCCACGGCCAAGACGGTGGACGAGATCATCGAGGAGCTGCGGCATACCACCATCGCCGAGCGGTCCGGTCGCGCCCAGGACGAGGGGCGAGGGATGGAGCTCCTACGCAAAGACGGCTACATGTAAAAAGGGGAGCAGGCAGGGCAGGGATCGTCTTCGTGCTCGCTGGACGCGCGCAGTAAAGCCGCATCCTGCCCTGCCTGCGCGAACCAGAGTGCTGAGGACACGTTGGCCGGAGTTTTTGAGCCGCCTGCTAACAAGTATTATGATGATATGACCGCAACCACCGCCAAACCGACCGAACATCTGAATATCGTGCTCGTCGGGCACGTGGACCACGGCAAGTCCACCCTCCTCGGCCGGCTCTATGCCGACACCGGCTCGCTCCCGGACGGCCGGCTTGAGAAGGTCCAGGCCATCTGCCGCCAGCAGGGAAAGGAGTTCGAATACGCCTTCCTGTTCGATGCGTTCCTGGAAGAACAGGAACAGGGCATCACCATTGACACGGCCCGTACGTTTTTCACGTGGAACACGCGGCAGTACATCATCATCGACGCGCCCGGACACAAGGAGTTTCTCAAGAACATGATCTCCGGGGCCGCCCGCGCCGAAGCGGCCCTGCTGCTGATCGACGCGGCGGAGGGCGTGAGGGAGCAGTCGATCAAGCATGGATACCTGTTGTCGCTGTTGGGCGTGAAGCAGGTGGGCGTGGTCGTGAACAAGATGGACCTGGTCGGATATCGTCAGGAGGTGTTCGAGGGCATCGAAACAGAATACCGCGACTTCCTCGCCCAGTTGAACGTGGTGCCGGAGCGCGTCGTGCCGGTCAGCGCGAAATACGGGGACAACATCGTGACGCGCAGCGAACGCATGTCCTGGTACCGCGGCCCGACCGTCCTCGAGACACTCGGGTTGTTCAGGAAGGAGACCGCCCGCGCCGAGCAGCCGCTCCGGTTCCCGGTGCAGGACGTGTATAAGTTCGACGCGCGCCGAATCCTGGCCGGCCGGGTTACGGCAGGGCGCCTGAAGGTCGGCGACCGGTTGGTCTTCTCCCCGTCCAACAAGACCGCCAATATCAAGTCCGTGGAGGCCTTCAACATCGAGCCGCAGCCGATCGAGGCCCAGGCCGGCCAATCCATCGGGATCACGTTGGACGAGCAGATCTTCATCGAGCGGGGCGAAATCGCGTCTCGCCAGGACGAGATTCCTCTCGTGTCCACCGCCTTCCGGGCCAACCTGTTCTGGCTGGGCCGGCGGCCGCTGGAGCGAGGGAAGAAATATGTTCTCCGTTTGGCGACGCGCGAAGTGGATTGTGAGGTGGCGGCCATCCACCGGATCATCGACGCCGCGGACCTGAATCAGCGACAGGGCGCATCCGCGGTCGGAAGAAACGAAGTGGCCGACCTGACGCTTCGGGCAAAGTCGCCGCTGAGCTTCGACCTGTACGGATCATTTGAGACGACCGGCCGGTTCGTCCTCGTGGATGACTTCGATATCGCGGGCGGCGGGATCATTACCGAGCTCGTCCACGACGAGCAGGAGTTCCTGCGGGACGAGGCCCGGCGGCGGGATTTCGCCTGGGTCAAGGGAGAAGTGGGTCTGGAGGAGCGCGCGCAGCATTTCGGCCACCGGGCCGCCGTCGTGCTGGTCACCGGCGCGGCGCACACCGGGAAATCCTTTCTCGCTAGGAAGCTGGAGGCCTTTCTCGTCGCCGAGGGGCGCCACGCCTATCTCTTGGATGCGGAAAACCTACGGCGCGGCCTCGACGCCGATCTTTCTCAGTCCCAGAAGGCGGACTCGGCCGAGATGGTCCGCCGCTACGGGGAGGTGGCCCGCCTGTTGATCGACACAGGGCTGATCGTGGTCTCCACCACCAATCCGTTCGGGCTTGCCCATCACCAGGTGATTCAGGCGATCCGGACGCTCGTGCATCCGGCGCCCGTCATTGCCGTGCACATGAGCAAGACCGAAGAGGAACCGCCGCCCGGCACCGATCTGCACTTCGCCGGCCCCAAGGATTTTGATGCGGCGGCCCGCCGGATCCTTGAAGAACTCAAGCGCAAAGGCGTCCTGGCGCATGCGATTGGCGCGAAACCGACGTTCCAATACTCTATTTAGGATCAGAGCTGATAGCTGATGGCTTATAGCCAAGAGCGCAATGAGCTGGTTTGACTCCCCGGAAACCGCTGTGTTACGGTGCTGCTTTCTTAAGGAGTAAGGGTCTTGGCTTTGCACGTTTAACGCTTCACGAAATATGGCCGAGAAAGATTTGAAAGCGATCCTGAGCAAGCTCCAGTACACCGACGACGCGAAAGTCGTCCAGCAGATCACGGAGCAGACACGGCAGGTCCAGGAGCGCATGGCCGGCATCAAGCACAAGCTCGTGGTCATGAGCGGGAAGGGCGGCGTGGGGAAGAGCATGACCACCGTGAACCTGGGACTGGCGCTGGCCCGCCTCGGACACAAGGTCGGCGTGCTGGACGTGGATCTCAATGGCCCCTGCGTGCCGCGCATGCTCGGGATGCATGGCCAGACGCTCACCATCACCCCGGAAGGCGCCATCCCGCCGGTGGGACCCCTGGGCATCAAGGTCGGCTCGATGGACTTCTTCCTCCAAGCCGCCTCTCCGCTCCGCTGGAAAGGGCCCATGGACCTGAGCCCGGTTTGGCTGGGAGTGATGGAGATGAACGTGATCCGAGAGTTTCTGGCCGATATCATCTGGGGCGATCTGGATTACCTCCTGGCCGACCTCCCGCCGGGAGCCGCAGCCGACAAACCGCCGGTCATGGCGGGGTTCATTCCGGATCTGGCCGGCGCCATCGTCGTCACGACGCCGTCGGAAGTCGCCTCGGACGTGGTGCGAAAGTCAGTCACCTATGCGCGGGACATGGGGATCCGAGTCTTGGGCATGGTCGAGAATATGAGCCGTTACCGCTGCCCGTCCTGCGGAGCCGAACACGAGCTGTTCGAAGGCGACACCGAGGCCATGTGCGAGGCATTGGATGTCCCGCTCCTGGGACGGATTCCCTTCGACCGCACGCTGGCCCGCACGTTTGATAAGGGCATGCCCCTGCTGGATGAGGCATACCCGACCCTTCAACGCTACCGGGAGATTGCGGAACGGGTCCATGCGCTTTTAGACTATAAGAAAGTCCTGGCTGAAAAACTGTAAGACAGGCGATAGGCTATAGGCGATTGGTAAAGAACTCACTCCCACCCATAGCCCATAGCCTCGCGCCTAACTCGATGGCAGAACAAGTCAGAACAGGCCGAAAAGCTCAGGATGCTCAAAAAGGCCAGCCAACGCGGCCGCAGGGAGCGAAGGCCCCGAGGCGTACTCTCTTGGGTACGTTGAGGGGTCGGAGCGACCGAGAACAAAGTTGGGGGCCTTTTTCAGCATCCTGGAAGGGGTCGTTATGAAATTCGTTTGCTTAAACTGCGAAACTTACATGAGCTTCGAGAAAGTGGAGAAGCCGGCCGAGGGCTCCCTCGGCGTCTTTTTCGGCTGTCCCTCCTGCGGTGCGAAATTCTCTATGGTGACCAATCCCGGGGAAACCCAGATGGTCAGCTCCCTGGGCGTGCAGCTCGGCGGCCGAACCGTCGCGGCCGAACCGTTCGAAATGACGCGCGGGACGCTGAAGGAAGAGGCCCAGGCAGGGGCGGGCCAGATGGCTGCCTATTTGAACGAGAAGATTCAAGCCGGCCAACCCGCCTCCGCCCATGCTTCGGCGGGCAAGCCCGCTTCAACGTCAACCCCGGTGGGGAACCCCGCCGAAGGCTCGGCGAAGGCGGGCGGGGGCTGCCCCTTTTCGGCGATGGTCACGCAGATGGGCCTGACTGCCTCCGGGAGCGAGGCCGGCAGCGGCGCGCTCAAGTCGGAGTTGACCTGGACCGCTGACGCCAAGGAGAGGCTGGAACGGCTCCCCGCGTTCGTGAAGCCCATGGTGCAGAGCAGCATCGAAACCTATGCGCGCAAGCAGGGCTACACCACCATCACGCTACAGGTTATGGATGACTCGAAGAGTGAATCGAACGGAGTCGCCTGGTCGCCCGAAGCCGAGAAGCGGCTGGAGAACATTCCGGATTTCATCCGACCGATGGCCCGCCGGGAGATCGAGCGGATGGCGAAGGAGCGTGGCGCCACCACGATCACGGCCCAGGTGATGGACGAAGCCAAAGAGAAGTTCATGAAATTCATGTAAGGCGCTCCAGATGCCCCTCGTGGAAAGAAGGCCCATCCGGCCGGCTAGATGGGCCTTTCGTTTTCCCCCTCTTCCTGCCGGAGCGTGGTTGGCCGGACTCGGGATGATCCTGTCCCTGACGATCCTGCTGTCGGACTCCGTCCCCGCGCAGCCTCCCGGCCACGGCCGGGAACCGGTTCACCACCAAAACGCGTCAGGCCATGATCATGCTGGCGTCGCCGGAAGCGGCTGGGAAGGATCTCCCGAAGGGAAGGCCTACTCCGATTTTAACCACCACACCGCCGGGGTGTTTGTTCTCTTGATTGTCCTCGGCGAATTCCGGTATCCCCTGGCGCTCACCGCCCTCGCCTGCACTCGTCTTCTGTTGCCGATGGCGATGCTCGGATCCGGAGGCTTCTTGCTGATCTGGAGCGATCACGAGGCCTGGCCGATCGGCTCGCTCAGTTTCGTCCAGACGTTCTTCGGCACCGACGGGGAGATCGTCCAGCACAAGCTGTATGCGGTCCTCTTCCTGGCGGTAGGATTGATCGAACTGCTGAGGCGCATCATGGCGATCACGGCCGGATCATGCAAGCTGGCCTCGGAACTTCCAGACCGCTCTCGCTGGGGCCTGGCCTGGGCTTGCTTGATCCTGCTGATAGGCGTACAACTTCTCTTCTATTCAGAATAGATCCGAGGACAGGAGACGAAGTGATGGGGAACGGCCGACCGAAGAATCCTGCCATTGCGGGTGTACTCTCCGGTGTCATGCCGGGCCTGGGGCAATTCTATTGCCGCCAGTGGGGCAAGGGAGCGGGGTTCCTGATCGGAGCCGTCGTGGTGGACGCCGCGTTCGGCGTGTCGGCCGATGTGTTCAGATTGCTGCCGTCCTTGGGGATCGGCGTTCAGCCGGAAAATTTGAGCAAGTTTCTTCTCGGTTCACTCCTCCTCTTGGCGATCGCGGTCTGGAGCATCGTGGACGCCGCCCGCTCCGCCAAGCGTTCTCAGCAATAGGCCCCTTGATCCGACTTCTTACTTCCTGCCTCCTCCAACAGGACGGGTGGGCTGCACTGCTGGAGCGGGCATCAGAGCCGTTTTGTGCTCCGCAACCCCAACAAGTCTCGGATGGAACGGATGCACCTCTTAGCTTTTCCCACAGGCTGGGATGGACGGGATGAGCGTCGAGGGCTGCCGCGATGGCGGGAGCGCCGGGTAGAGTGGGAAACAGGCTGTCCCTGCGCCGTTCTGCTAATCCGATAAGGCGCAGGGGCCAACAGCAGGACGACAGAACGCTGGAAGAGGTCAACGCATCATCGCGGAGCCTGAGGAGGCTCGCCCGTCGTCAGCCCAGCCGTCTCTTCCCAGCGTTGACACCCCTCTCGCGACTGTGTTAGAAGCAGCCCATAAACCAAGAGAAATTTCGGGATCAGGGTGCTCAAAAGGCCGGCCAACGAGGCCGCAGGGAGCGAGGACTCCGAGGCGTACTTTATCTTGTACGTTGAGGGGTGTGAGCGACCGAGAACAAAGTTGGGTGGCCTTTTCAGCACCATGGCATCAGGAGGAGAGTATGGGCGGCCACAGTCACTGGGCGACCACGAAGCGTCATAAGCAGGCCCAGGATGCCAAACGAGGCAAAATTTTCACGCGGCTGATCCGCGAACTCGCCATCGCCGCTCGACAGGGCGGCGACCCCGATGGGAACCCGCGCCTCAGGTTGGCCCTCGCGCGGGCGAAGGACGCCAACATGCCCGGTGACACGCTCAAGAAGGCGATTCAACGGGGCACTGGAGAGTTGCCGGGGGTGCATTATGAAGAGTTCACCCTGGAGGGGTATGGCCCCGGCGGAACCGCGCTGATGCTGGAGATTACCAGCGATAACCGGAACCGCACCGTCGCCGAGATCAGGAATCTGCTCACCAAGCACGGCGGGAACATGGCCGAGGCGGGCGCGGTGGCCTGGCAGTTTCACAAGAAGGGGCTGATCGTGGTCGAGCACGGCAAGGTGGACGAGGACCGGCTCCTGTCGCTGGCGCTGGACGCCGGCGCAGAAGATGTGAAAGTGGATGAGAAAACGTTCGAGGTGATCACGGCCCCGCCCGACTTCGAGCCGGTGAAGAAGGCGCTGACCGATGCGAAGGTTGAGTCATCGCTCGCCGAGGTGACCTTCGTGCCCCAGAATTACGTCAAGCTCGAGGAGAAACACGCTGAGCAGATGCTCAAGCTGATGGAAATTCTGGACGACCACGATGATGTCCAGAAGGTGCATGCCAACTTCGATATTCCGGAAGCCATTATGGAGAAGGTCGTGGCGGCGGGCTAGAACCGGCGATGAGTAACGAGTGACGAGTGATGAGTCCGAAGCTCAGAAGAAGGAACACTCATGACTCATTACCCATCACTCATCACTTGACGTAGATGATCGCCGCGCTGACGGGCCGGCTGGCCGCTAAGGCTCCTTCGCACATCACGCTCGAGGTTCAGGGCGTGGGCTACGAAGTCTTCATCCCTCTCAGCACCTTTTACGCGCTGCCGGACCTCAACGAATCGACCTCCCTGCGGATCCAGACCCACCTGCGCGAGGATGCCATTCAGCTCTTCGGGTTCCTGACTTCCCTGGAGAAAGAGGCGTTCGTCCTGTTGAACGGGATCTCCGGGATCGGACCGAAGCTGGCCCTCAGCGTGCTTTCCACCTTGAGCGTCCCCGATCTCGTCTCGGCCGTGACGGCCGGGGATGTCGACAAGCTGGCCTCCGTGCCCGGGATCGGCAAGAAGTCGGCCGGCCGGATCGCACTGGAGCTGAAAGACAAGGCGGAGCGGCTGCACCCTGCGACAGCCAAGCCCCCGGAGACTCCTGCCGGTCGCGCAGACCGGCTGCAGGACGACGCGTTGTCCGCGCTCGTCAACCTCGGGTATCGAGCGGCAGACGTGCGGGACGTGCTCAAAAGTCTCGCGCGTTCGCACCCGGAGCCGATCTTGCTGCAAGACATGATCAAGGAGGCCCTCAAAGATTTAGCCAGGGGGTAAGCGATGCAACCAGAAATCATCTGGAGCGAAGTGCGCCGTTCGATTCACCGTACTATTCGGCCGCGCGCGCGCCGGCTGGCGATACGCGCGGGCCTCGCCGGAGGTCTGATCCTAGTCCTGCTGCTCGCCTGGCCTCGAACCGTATTCCTGGCCGACGACCCAGAGCCGCCGAAGAGCATCAGAATGACCTGCGGAACCTGCCCGTCCGGCTATGCGCTGACCGGGGTGACCACGGCGCCGGAAATCTGTAAGGAAGGGGACCCGACCTTGGTGGAATGCGTCCCGATCGGCAGCATGAACCTGCTGGCGGTGTGCGGGTCGTGCCCGGAAGGGTACGTGGAGGTCGGAAGCTCACGCGTGCCTGCCCGTTGCGGCAACGCCGACGGTGGTCGCATGAGCCAATGCCAGCTCCAGAAGTC
Organism: Nitrospirae bacterium 13_2_20CM_2_62_8; assembly: GCA_001914955.1. GTDB lineage: Bacteria > Nitrospirota > Nitrospiria > Nitrospirales > Nitrospiraceae > 40CM-3-62-11. The sequence continues at coordinate 11,295 of MNDM01000071.1, forward strand.
CGAGAGCGGACTCCCGAACCCGTCGCAGGGGGGCCTCTTCTGCCCTCCCAACTGCGCAGGGCAAATGCCGACGCCGGGGCAGGGGACCCTACCACGTGCACCCAAGATGCCGCCTCCCCCGGAAGAGCAGAAATGAGCCTGTTCGCCCCATCCCACTTGATGAGAGATCTACCGAGGTGACGGATCGCCTTCTGACCAACCAGGTCGCTGACGATGAACGCGGGCTCGAGGTCACGCTGCGGCCGCAGACGCTGGAGGAATACGTCGGCCAGGAGCGGATGAAAGAGTCGTTGCGGATCTGCATGGAGGCGGCCAAGCACCGTGGCGAAGCGTTGGACCACGCGATCTTTTACGGGCCGCCCGGGCTGGGCAAGACGACCATCGCGCACATCATCGCGCGGGAGATGGGGGTGGCGATCCGCTCCACGTCCGGACTGGTCCTGGCGCATGCGGGCGATTTGGCTGCCATCCTGACGAATCTCCAGGAGCGCGATGTCCTGTTCATCGACGAAATTCACCGGCTCCCGGCCTCCGTCGAGGAAGCGCTCTACCCCGCGATGGAGGATTACCAGCTCGACCTCGTCATCGGCCAGGGGCCTTCCGCCCGCACGATCAAGCTGGACCTGCCGCGTTTCACCTTGATCGGAGCCACAACCCGCGCTGGCGCCTTGACGTCTCCCCTCCGTGAACGGTTTGGTCTGGTCAATCGGCTTGATTTCTATTCTTCCTCCGAGTTGGAGAGCATCGTCAGGCGCTCGGCGGGCCTCCTGGGAATTCCGATCGAACCGGAGGGGGCGACGGAGATCGCCACTCGTGCGCGTGGGACTCCCCGGATCGTGAACCGGCTGATCAAGCGGGTGCGCGACTTTGCCCAGGTCAAGGCGGAGGGGCGGATTACTCGGCAAGTCGCTCGGGACGCACTCACGTGGCTGGGCGTGGACTCGGCCGGCTTTGACGAGATGGATCGCAAGATTCTCCTGACCGTCATCGAAAAGTTCGGGGGTGGTCCGGTGGGGGTCGAATCGCTGGCGGCCGCCGTAAACGAAGAGCGGGACACGTTGGAAGACCTCTACGAACCCTTTCTGATCCAATCCGGCTACCTGGAGCGGACCGCGCGCGGCCGCCAGGCGACCCGCCTGGCGTTTGAACACTTTGGGAAAATGAAGGATTTACTGACTTGACCGACGTCGCCCCTGGCGGGCTTTCCCCGTTCTGAGCCTTCAGCAGGGACATGGCTCACGGACCACCGTCGTCAGACGCGCCATCGCGCAAATCCTGTTGATAATCCTTGCAAAGCGGGCCCGCTTTCTGTATGATTTCGTGTCTTTCTCCAGCTTGTCGAGGACCATGCTTCCGTAGAGGGTCGGTATGGGGAGCCACGAGGACATTCAGCAGTACCGCAAGGAGATAGACCGGCTGGATGACGAGATCCTGCGCCTGTTGAATGAACGGTCGAAGAACGTCATCGAAATCGGGAAGTTAAAGAAGCAATCCGGCGCCGAGGCCAACTTGCACACACCCGCACGGGAAGCCGAGATCGTGGAGCGGCTGACGCGACAGAACCGCGGGCCGTTCCCGAACGACGCGATCCGGTCTGTCTATCGGGAAGTCATGTCCGCCTCCTTGTCGCTCGAGGGACCGCAGAAGGTGGCATACCTGGGGCCACGGGCGACGTTCACACACCTGGCCTGCATCCAGAAGTTTGGCCAATCCGCCCAATACATCCCGGTCAACAGCATCACGGACGTGTTCAACGAGGTGGAGCGAGGCCGGGCCAACTTCGGTGTGGTCCCGATCGAGAACTCGACCGAAGGCGTGGTCAACCACACGCTCGACATGTTCATCGATTCCTCTCTATTGATCTACGGTGAGGTCCTCCAGGAAGTGTCCCACAACCTGCTCTCGAAGGCCGACCGCCTGGAGGACATCAAGACCATCCATTCGCATCCGCACGCCATTGCGCAGTGTCGGCACTGGCTCGAGACGAACCTACCGCACGTGCCGCTGTCAGAGGTCCCCAGCACGGCGCGGGCCGCGGAACTGTGCGCCGACGATCCGACGGCGGCGGCGATCGCCTCCGACCTGGCCGGCCAGCTCTACAACCTCAAAGTTCTCAAGTCGAGGATCGAGGACAACATCAACAACTTTACCCGGTTTCTGGTCCTGTCGCAGAAACCACCCGAGCACACCGGCAAGGACAAGACCTCGATCATGCTGTCCGTGAAGGACAAAGTCGGAGCGTTGTACGAGCTGCTGCGCCCCTTTGCCTCACACGGGATCAACATGACCAAGATCGAGTCCCGTCCTTCCCGCCGTAAGGCGTGGGAATACCTCTTTTTCGTGGACATCGAAGGGCATATGGACGAGGACCGGGTCAAAAAGGCGTTGGAAGAGGTCAAGAGCCGATGCCTCTTCTTGAAAATCCTCGGTTCCTACCCGGCGCACTCTTAGGTGTAGTGACGAGTAACGAGTGATGAGTTCTCAGGGTCCGGACCCTGCTCAGCACTCAGGACTCAGGACTCAGGACTGAAGAAATGCCGCTGAAGGTTCACAAAGATATCGCCTCCCTGGTGCCCTATGCACCGGGCAAGCCCATGGAGGAGCTGGAACGAGAACTCGGCATCGCTGGCGCCGTCAAATTGGCCTCCAACGAGAATCCGCGGGGGCCGTCGCCCAAAGCGCGGGCCGTGCTGTCGGAGGCCGCCCACACGCTGAACCGCTATCCAGACGGCGGCGGGCATCGCCTGCGCGGGGCCTTGGCCGAGCGATGGAAGGTGACTCCGGATCACGTGATCCTGGGCAACGGCTCGGACGAGATCATCGGCCTCCTCGTCCGCGCGTTCCTCTCGCCCGGTGATGCAGCGGTCATGGCCGATCAGACGTTCCCGATCTACAAGATGGAGGTTCGCGCCGCCCACAGTGAGGCGGTCGAGGTCCCGTTGAAGAACTGGCGCCACGACCTGCCGGCCATGGCGGAGGCCGTCACGGCCCGGACCCGGCTCTTGTTCCTGTGTAACCCGAACAATCCCACCGGCACGATCGTGAGCGCGGCCGAAGTGGACGCCCTCATGGCCCGCGTTCCGGAGCAGGTCATCGTGGTGTTCGACGAGGCCTACTGCGAGTATGTGCGCACCCGCGATTTCCCGGACAGCCTGGGCTTCGTGAAGCAGAACCGCCGCGTCATCGCGCTCCGGACCTTCTCCAAAATCTACGGTCTCGCAGGGTTGCGCATTGGCTATGGCGTGACCACCCCGGAGATCACTGGCTATCTGAACCGAGTCCGACCGCCCTTCAACGTGAACAGTCTGGCCCAACGGGCGGCGCTCGCGGCGCTGGAGGACGAGGAGCATGTGGCCCTGAGCCGGGCGATGAATCAGGCCGAGATGGCCACCGTCCGGGCCGAGCTGGGCGCCCTGGATCTCCACCCTGTCCCGAGCGACGCCAACTTCTTGTTCTTCGATGTCGGCCGGGACGGTCGGGAGGTCTTTGAGGCCCTGCTCCGGGAAGGCGTCATTGTCCGCCACATCGCGGGTCGCATGCTCCGGGTCACCATCGGACTGCCGGAAGAGAACAAGCGATTTCTCCAGGGACTCAAGAAAGTCCTGGCTCCCTCAATCGTGAAGTAAGAGGCACCCATGATCATTGTCTTGAAGCCAGAGGCCACCGAACGCGAGATCGATCACATCCTGGATCGGCTCCGCGAACTGGGATTGAAGTCGCACATCTCGAAGGGGCAGGAACGGACGATCATCGGCGTCATCGGTGACGATCGGATCCTCCAGAACCAGCCGTTGATCGCCTTCCCGGGGGTGGAGAGCGTCACCCCCATCCTGGCGCCGTGGAAACTCGTGAGCCGGGAGTTCAAGAAGGACAACACCGTGATCGACGTGGGCGGCATCAAGGTGGGTGGGAAAAAGCTCGTGATTATGGCAGGACCCTGCGCCGTCGAGAAGCTGGAGCTGACGGTGGGGATCGCCCATGAAGTGAAAGCCGGGGGCGGCGCCATTCTGAGGGGAGGCGCGTACAAGCCCCGCACGTCGCCCTATTCCTTCCAGGGAGTGGGTCGTGAGGGGCTGGATTATCTCCTGGAGGCCAAGAAGCAGACAGGACTCCCGGTGGTGAGCGAGATCCTGGACCCGCGGGACATCCAGCTCTTCCTGGAAAAAGCGGACATCATCCAGATCGGCGCGCGCAACATGCAGAACTTCGAGCTCCTCAAGGAAGTCGGCGCCTACGATAAGCCGGTGCTGCTCAAGCGCGGGCTCTCCGCGACGATCAAGGAGTTCCTCTTGTCCGCCGAGTACATCATGTCCAGAGGCAACCGGAATGTGATGCTGTGCGAGCGCGGCATCAGAACCTTTGAGACCGAGTACCGAAACACCCTGGATCTGTCCGCCGTTCCGACCATCAAAGAGTTGTCCCATTTACCGGTCATCGTGGATCCCAGCCATGCCACGGGCAAATGGAACCTGGTGGCCCCGATGGCCAAGGCGGCCATCGCTTGCGGAGCGGACGGCCTGTTGATCGAGGTCCATTCCAACCCTGAATACGCCCTCTGCGATGGCGAGGAATC
>MNDM01000018.1:0-14276 GCA_001914955.1 Nitrospirae bacterium 13_2_20CM_2_62_8
CGCCCGGCAGCGGGAACAGCAACTCACAACGGAGGCCACCGCGTTGCAGGACGAACTCGCCCGGGCGCGCAGTCGGGTCAGTTCCATTGATACGCAGTCCGCTCGCCTCAGTGACCTCGATCGACAGCTCTTGGAGCAGGATCAGGAATTGGCGCGACTCCGGGGTTCCAGTGACGAGCTGGCAAAAGCCAAGCTGCAGCTCGTCAGCTTGAGTGGGACGGTGTCGGAGCGAGATCAGGAGATCGCGCGGCTCAAAGCCCTCCTTGAGGAGGAAGGGCGCAGCTTGGCCCAGGCCCAACGGGGGCTCGTCAGATCGTTACGGCCGGAAATTGAGAAGGGTAATATCGCCGTGGATCTGAGGTCCGATCATCTCTTGATCAGCCTGGCCTCCACCATGCTCTTCGGTACTGGGCAGGATCAACTCAATCCAGCCGGCGCAGATGCGCTCAAGCGAGTCGGCGCTGTGCTGAAAGACTACCCCGAATATAACGTGGAAGTGGCCGGCCACACGGACAGTCGGCCGATTCTGAGCGCACTACAGAAACGGTTCCCCACCAACAAGGAACTGTCAGAGGCCCGCGCCACTAATGCGGTGAAGGCGCTGACGGAAGCGGGCATGCCAGCCGACATCATCACTTCCAGAGGGTACGCTGACACGAAGCCGGTTGCGCCCAACACGACAGACGCAGGCCGTGCCAAGAACCGCCGAGTCGAGGTCGTGGTGTCCCGGAAGTAAGCGGCTTGTCGTTGATCGGCAGAATCAGGAGCGAGGAGGGCTCGCCTCTGAGATAGCTACGCACCCCTCGCTGGTGCCGTCACAAGCGGCAGGTGTTCTGCTCTAGTCCTCCCGCGACCGCATCGCCGGGGACGGTGGCCAGGATCTGGTAGTGGCCTAACCCCAGTTCCTTCCCGTAGGCCTGCCCGACCAGCACGTCCTGCACATGCTGGTGGTCCCAGGCGCGGAAGTAGGACCGGCCTTCCTTGAGTCCATCGAAGTCGTGCCCTTCCAGCGCCTTGATGACGGCGGCGGTGTCGGTCGTGCCGGCCCGGCGGACCGCCTCCAGGATCTGCATCATGGCTGCGTAGCCAAGATAGCAGCGCGAGGTCGGGGTGTGGTTGTATTTGTCGATCACGCCCTGGATGAACCGCTTCGAACTCTCGGTGTTGATCTTGGGATCCCAGATCAAGCCCCAGATGCCGGCGTTGTTGGCGTAGCCGAGCGGCCGACCGATTTGCTCGCCCCCGATCATGCCGCCCACACCGATCTTGTCTTTGGCCAGCTCCAGTTTCGTATACGTCTTCAGCGCGTTGACCAGGTCCCAGCCGTACAGGTTCAGGATGATGGCGCCCGGCTTGGCTCCCTTCGCCTCGGTGAGCGGAGCGGTGAAGTCAGTGGTCCCGAACGGCGTCACGGCCGCGCCGACCACCTCGCCGCCTTGGGCCTTGAGCGCATTCGTCATGGCCTGAAGGGCCGCTTTGCCGTCCACCGTGTCAGCGGTGATCATGTACCACCGGTTGCCATAGGCTTTGACGAGATGCGGGGTGACGGCCTGGGCCAGCATGCGCGCATTCGGCATGAAGACAAACGTGTGGGAGTTGCAGCCCGATCCGGTCAGTTCCATGATGTGGGGACAGGTGGCCATGAAGAGTTTATTCTCCTGCTTGGCCACGTCGGCGACGGCGAGGGCCACGTCCCCGTTGAAGGTGCCCATCAGGAAATCCACCCGGTCTTCTTTGATCAGCTTCGTGGCCATCTTGATCCCGGCCTGGACGTTCGACGCGTCGTCCGCCTCGATGATGCTGACCGGACGACCCAGCACCCCGCCGCGTTTGTTGTACATGTCCAGCGCCACCGTGGCCCCGTGCACATCATGGATGGAGGAGGTCTTGTAGGGGCTGGACAGCGGATCAATGATGCCGACCTTGATGGGCTCAGCGGCATAGGCCATGCGCGTTCGTGGCGTGAGACCGAGCACCTGTCCGGCCAGATCGCCGAGCATCAGCGCGCCGCCCGTTACTGCAGAAAGCTGGAGAAATCGTCTGCGCGAGATCGTGGTCATAGGGTCAGCACTCCTCTGGGTATCAGGGTGGCTGGGAGCAAGCTCACTGGACTCGGGACCGAGATCGTGGGTTGGAAGAGAGCCGGAAGAGTCATGCGAGTCGGCCATGCCGGAGGCTCCGAGCCAGCCTGCGGCCGGCGTGACCCAAGGCAGAGGAATCTGAAGAGCGCATGATCGCCCGCACAGTTCGAATTAACTATACTGATCCTCGGTGTAGCATTGCTTGATGGCCCAGAACACCGCTTCCTTGAGCTTCTTGATCTGCGGGTCAGGAGGATCGTTACGAATCTTCTGCAGCTTTCTGTCGAGCGCGAAGAGCGGCTCAACGGACCGCTTGTCCGGTAACTTGCCCAGAGCCCAGGCGATCTCGGTCTGAACCCGGATGTCGATGCCTGGCGCGTCCAGCATCTCGAGGAGCGGCGGGATAATACTGGGGTCTCCGTGCAGACCGCCCACTTGTCCCAACCCTTTGGCCGCAGCCGCTTGCAGCTCCGGATCCTTCGAAGTCTTGAGCATATTGATCAAGATCGGGATCGAGTCTTTGCCGATGTTGCCGAGCGCGACGGCGGCCTGCTGGGCGAGGTTTTTGTCCTTGAGGGCCTCCTGCAGCCGAGGCAAGGCTTCGTCAGCCAGCATCTCGCCCAGGAGCGAAATGATTTTTAATTTCCGGAGCTCGCTGGTGCCGGGCGCATCCAGGACTTTCAGGAGCCGATCGGCCTGGCCCCAATCGGCCGTCAACAGCACGGGGAAGTCATAGTCCTGCAGCCGGTCCTTGAGTTTGGCCATCGCATACAAACCGGGGTCGCCCGCGTTGGCCTTCTGCGCCGCCTCCACGGCATCCAGGAAATCCGTCCTGACCTCTTTTTGCCACTTGATCTTGGTCCCGCCGACCACGTAATTGAGCTGGCACGCCGGACCTTTCCAGACCCGCGACGGCGAGTCGGGCAGGTCGGCGTCGCTGCCCATGGTCGTCGTGCCCTCCCAGGTCTTCCGCTGCTCGCATTTCACCTTAAAGACGACATCGTGGGGCTGCGCCGGATCGGTCACGACGTTATACCCCAGCTCCTTCATACGGCGGATCGCCACCTCCGAGATGGCGCTGGAATCGACTGCACCGTTATCGGTCAAGGCGGTCACCTCGACCAAGACGGTTTGGACCTTTGCCAATTGCGCCTTCTGCTCAAGCGTAAAATAGTCGCGATACCCCCAACTGGTTCCACTCGCGAGGACCAGCAGCAGGGAGATCGCCGTGATGAGCGCGCCTTGCGTCATGAAGCACCTCCCCTCGTCTTTTCTCCTCACATGGCCGTCCCGGCCCCGGCCTCTCGAGGCCAGGGCGTCCGAGACGCCGGAATAGTCAGGTCGGCCGCACGGATCAGACTGACCGATGGGGCTGTGGTAGGACGGCAGATTGCGAGGGGCCACCGGGCTCACATGTCCCGATCCGGGAACCTTCCCTGTGTAGAGGTCTGTAGTATACCGTGCGGCTAGGGCGTTCCGCCACCCCCACCGGTCCGCCTCTTTGCGCGAGCGGTTTTTGAGTCGCGATGTTCGCTGGTGAGAAGGTGCTGGTGAGCGTGATTGGATTGGCGAGCGAGGAAGGAGGGTGTCCGGCGTCGTGCTCCGGGTTGACAGTGAGGCGGCTGACCTGTAAAAGGAACGAATACGCGGCGCGAGAGTGGCGGAACTGGCAGACGCGCGAGACTTAGGATCTCGTGGGAAACCGTGGGGGTTCAAGTCCCCCCTCTCGCACCATCGCATCAGAGACGGGACTTCACGCTGATTCACCCCCAGTCGGTCCCCGGTACGTACCAGGCATGAAGCTGGAAGTCACAGAACTTGGGCCGATGAAGCGCGCGCTCAAGATCGAGATCCCGGAAGACGAAGTCAACCGGCGGTTTGCCCAGGCCTACGCCGACCTCAACCGGCAAGTCCAGATCCCGGGATTCCGGCCAGGCAAGGCCCCGGTGGCGCTGTTGGAGAAGCGGTATGCCAAAGAGGTTGAGGAAGACGTGATCCGTCGGCTGGTGCCCGACTATTATGAACGGGCGATCAGACAGGCCGGCATCGTGCCGGTGCTGGTGGAAGTCCCGCCGCTCGAACGGGTGAAAATCAAAAAGAACGCCGCGTTCTCCTTTACCGCCACGGTCGAGATTAAGCCGAAGATCGAGCTTCGCGACTACCGCCCGCCCAATCCCATTTCACTGAAGCCGGACACGCGCACGGTGACGGAGGAGCAGGTGGACCGAGCGCTGGAAGCGCTGCGGGAGCAGCAGGGCCAGCTCCAGGCCGCGCCTGCCGGAACGCGGCTGGCCGAGGGCGATTACGCCGTCCTGGACGTGGAAGGGTTTGTGGATCTCGCGCCGCTCGAAGGAGCGAAGAAGGAAGGCCAGCTCCACCGGGTCGGTTCCAAGATGCCCGTCCTCGGGTTGGAGGTGGACGAGCTGTTGATCGGAAAAAAGGAGGGGGACTTCGTCGAGATCTCCCAGCCCTACCCCGCGACGCATCCGGACCGGCGCCTGGCGGGGAAATCCGTGACGTTCCGGTTCAGTGTGAAGGCGGTCAAACAGAAGAAGCTCTCCCCGTTGGACGATGAGTTCGCCAAGGATTGCGGCCCCTATGCGTCGCTGGCCGAGCTCAAGGAGAAGCTCCGGGTGGAGATGGAAAGAGCCCTGAAGAAGGATATCGAAGAGACATACAAGGAGTTCATCCTCAAGCGCCTGGCCGAGACGCACCACTTCGAGGCGCCCGACACGCTGGTCGAGCGTGAACTCACCGCGATGGTCCGTCACCACCTGGCGGTACGGCGGAGACAGAGAGGAGCGGCGGCGGACTTCGACGAGCCCGGCAAGCGTCAGGAGGAGATCAAGCGGCTGCGGGAAGAGCATCTTCCCGAGGCGACGCGACGGGTGAAGGTCGGGCTCATCCTGGAGGCGATTGCGGACAAGGAACGGCTGACGGTGGAGGAAGAGGATGTCTCGGCGGAGATCGAGCGGATGGCCTCGGAGCTGAAACTTTCAGCCGAGGAGGTGCGTCGCATGGTGGAGGCCGGCGGAGAGGAATCCGGGGACGGACTCAGGGGCCGCATTCTCGCCGACAAGGCCTTGGATTTCGTGTATCGGCACGCGGTGATCCAGAAGTAGTTCCGAACGCCGCCTCGAGTTCACCGGAGACGAAAGTGCGGCGGAAAAAAGAGCCAAGTGTGATAAGATGAGCCGACTGTCTGACTGGAAGAGCGTTGGATGAAAGAGAAAGGACAGGCGTTATGTTAGTGCCCATCGTGATCGAGCAGACCAACCGCGGCGAGCGGGCCTACGATATCTATTCTCGGCTGCTCAAGGACCGCATCATCTTCCTGGGCGCGCCGATCGACGACATGTTTGCGAACCTCGTCATCGCGCAACTCCTGTTCCTGGAAGCGGAGGATCCGGAGAAGGATATCAATCTCTACATCAATACTCCCGGCGGCGCCGTGACCGCAGGACTGGGCATTTATGACACCATGCAGTACGTCAAGCCGCCGATCAACACCATCTGTCTGGGGCAGGCGGCCAGCATGGGCGCGCTGCTGCTGGCAGCGGGGACAAAGGGAAAACGGTTTGCGCTCCCCAACACGCGCATCCTGATTCATCAACCCATGGGGGGATTTCAGGGGCAGGCGACGGAGATCGACATCCACGCGAGAGAAATCCTCAAGGTGCGCGAGCGGCTGAACGAGATCCTGGCCAAGCACACCGGCCAGCCGCTCGACAAGATCGCGCTGGACACGGAGCGGGATTACTTCATGTCAGGCGAGGAGGCCAAGAAGTACGGGCTGATCGACGAGGTCATCGCGCGGCATCCCAAGGGCATGAAGGAGGTCACCAAGGACGGGGCCAAGGATCACGGGAAAGACGGGGCGAAGGACAAGTAGCCAGCGGCGGCTCAAGCGAAGCTTGGTATACAAGAATTTGAGCCTTCTGGCGGCAAAAAAACTCTCCGCGGCGGTTTGATCGAACGCCGCGGCTCAAGCGAAGCTCGGTATGGAGGCGACATGCCGAAACAGGAAAAGACGGACCGGCACCTGCGGTGTTCGTTCTGTGGGAAAAGCCGTGACGAGGTCCGCAAGCTGATCGCCGGCCCCACCGTCTACATCTGCGACGAGTGTGTGAATCTCTGCAACGACATCATCGCGGAGGACTGGGAAGAGGCGAAAGAGGAGATCTCCTCGAAGCTCCGCAAGCCGGCCGAAATCAAGCACCACCTGGATCAGTATGTCATCGGGCAGGATCGGGCGAAAAAGATCCTGTCGGTCGCCGTCCACAACCATTACAAACGCATCTCCGCCAATGAGGTGGATGAGGTTGAGCTCCAGAAGGGCAATATTTTAATGATCGGGCCGACCGGTACGGGCAAAACGCTGCTGGCCCAGACTCTGGCCCGCTACCTCGATGTCCCGTTCACCCTGGCGGACGCGACCACCCTGACCGAGGCCGGCTACGTCGGCGAGGATGTGGAAAACATCATCCTCAAGCTGCTGCAGGCTTCCGACTATGATGTGGAACGGGCTGAGCGCGGGATCGTCTATATCGATGAAATCGATAAGATCAGCCGAAAAAGCGACAGCCCGTCCATTACCCGCGATGTGTCCGGAGAGGGAGTGCAGCAGGCGCTGCTGAAACTGATCGAAGGGACGGTGGCCAACGTTCCGCCACAGGGTGGTCGCAAGCATCCCCACCAGGAGTTTATCCAGGTGGACACCAGTAACATTCTGTTCATCTGCGGTGGAGCGTTCGTCGGCATCGAAGCCCTCATCGAGCAGCGGCTGAACAAGAAAGCGATGGGATTCGGCGCGGACGTGCGCGGCAGGCACGACAGCCGGTTGGGCGAGCTGTTGCCGCATGTTCAGCCGGAGGATCTCCTGAAGTACGGACTGATCCCGGAATTCATCGGACGCCTCCCGGTCGTCGCGACGCTCGAAGAATTGGACGAGAAGGCTCTGATCCGCATTCTGACCGAACCACGGAATGCGCTCACCAAGCAGTATGAGAAGCTGATGTCCTTCGAGAGAGTCAAACTGAAGTTTACCGAGGCGGCGCTGGTGGCAATCTCGCGGAAGGCGTATGGTCAGAAGACCGGTGCCCGCGGGTTGCGGGCGATCCTGGAAGGGGTCATGCTGGAAGTGATGTACGATGTGCCGTCCCAGAAGCAAATCAAGGAGATCGTGATCACCGAAGAGGTGATTCTCGGCGACAGCCCGCCGATCAGGATCTTTGAGCAGGACAAAGACATCAAGAGCGCGTGAGCTAGGCGCGCGGAGTTGGAACGATGCTGGCGGAACAGGGCGGCCAGGCTAATCCCCCCTGCTCGCGCATCGCGCACGTGACGAGTGGGGCTCGGAGGGCAGGTGGCCTCACGTGCTCGCGCGTCGCGCACACAGGATTGATCGTTCCGGGCAAGGGTGGATGGTGTGCTCGCCGGACGCGCGCAGTCTGAGGCCGCCCGCCCTCCTCTCCCCGAGGATGTGAGCATTCGTGCAATAGGGGATCAGCCAGGCCACCCCGTTAATGAGTCCCGCCATGACGAAGTCCTCCGCGTCCATCCGCGGCGCTATTGGAGTGGGAGAGGCTAAGGTCAGGACTTTGGTGTAGCCGATCCCTGGATCTGCTGAACGGCCCAGGTGGCCCAGCGGCGGACACCCGCATCCGCGTCACCGGCCGCCGCCGAGCGGAGCGCCGGCACGACGGTCCGATCGCCAAACTTCCCGAGACGGAACGCCGCCTCACTTCTCACGCCTCCATCCGGATCCTTGAGCAGTCTGTCGCGAATGACCGGGAGGGCGCGGACATCGGCCAGTTCCCCGAGCGCCGCGATCGCGCCTTGTCGGACCCTGGCATCCGGATCGCTGAGCGCCTGCACGAGCGCGGGGTAGGCGGAGCCGGCCTCCAGCGAAGCCAGCGCCTGGGCGGCGGCTCGTCGGGTCGCCGCGTCAGGCGCCCGCATAGCGTTCACCAACAATTCCGCCACCGCCTGCGCTCCGCCCTGAGTTCCGCCGATCCCGCCGAGCGCCTGCACCGCGGCGGACTTTACCGCTTCGGAGGGGTCCGACAGCATCTTCACCAACGCGGTCCCCGCCTGTTCGATGGCCTTCTCTCCCAGGTTGCCCAGCGCCCAGGCGCTGTATTGGCGAACCAGTGGATCGGGATCGCCGAGCCTCTCCACCAGGGCCGCAGTCGCCTGAGGGCGGGCGATCTTGCCCAGGGAGAGCGCGGCCGTTCTCCGCACGTCGGGGTTGGGATCGTTGAGCGATGCGACCAGGCGTGAAACGACGAAGTCCGGTCCGGCCGGAGGCGGACTTGCGTCACATCCTTCGAGGAGACAGAAGGCCAGGAGGGAGAGAAGGCGGCCTGCGGCGTGTGGGCTAGGCACCCGTTTTCTTCGGGGGTTCTTCTTCCACCGCGGGCATCTGCTTGGCTGACTCCACGGTCTGCTCGATTTCCTTCTGTGCGGCGTCGATCTCAGCCTGGATCGTCCGGACCTCAGGATCAATCGCGCCCCGCACGTCCGAGACGGCCTGACGGAACGTGCGCAGCGCGTCGCCGACGCCCTCGCCGAGGCTTTGCATGTCCTGCGGGGAAGGCGTCCCGCTGTGACCAGCCTTGGCCTTCAGGGCAGCCTGCTGGGCTTGGACCCTGGCCACCGCGTCTTTGTTCACCACGGCTGATGGCCGCTTAGGGACCGGTTTGGGCTGGGCGGAAGGAGGGACTGGGGGGTAGACGCCGCGAGGCGGCGGAGGGGGATGAGCGATCCGCTCCTCCATACTCAGCGGGTCCGTCTTTTGGCCCGCGGCGGATGTCTGCCGCGGTTGCGGGGCCTTCGGGCGGGGCGGCTCATACTTCTGTGGTCCGGCGGCCGCCATGAGCGCCGCGGTGGTGCCCGGGGTGAGTTCGGGGCCGGGCTGATACGGGGCCGTGGGGTGGGCCACCGCCTGCGCCGGTGTGCCCTGGGGCTGGGCCACGACTGTCGCAGCTTCGATCGGCGGTCGGGAGACGGGAGCGGCCTGTGTCGCGTCTGGATCGGCGTTGGGGTCGAGCGGGGGTGGGGCTTCGTGCACCTCCTTCTTGAAACCCTTCAAAGCCTTGCCCAGCCCCTCCCCGATCTGCGGCAGCCGGCCAGCCCCGAAAATAATCAGGACGATGACCAGGATGATGATGAGTTCCGAAATGCCGAGCGTGCCGAACATGGTGAACCTCGGGGTTGCCGCTGTCGGTAGGTAGACTCTAGCTGCCGTCGCTGGGCGCTGTCAAGCCAGGGGAGCGGGGGGCGCGGGAGTCATGAGGCGTGAACCGTGAGGCATGGCGGTGCATGAAAGGCCGTCACCTTGCGCCTCACCTCACTCCTTACCCGTCGAGAGCCTCGCCTCGGCTGAGCTCGTCGCAGGCTGGGTCGAGCGACGCCTCACGCCTAACGGCTACTTCAGAATGGCGATGATTTCTTTCTGGACGGGCTGGCCGAACACCATGACTTCGCGATCAGACACGTACACGTCCAGCTCGCTGCGAATGCCGAACTGGCCAGGCAGGTAGATGCCGGGTTCGATGGAAAAACAGGTGCGCGGCATCAGGCGCCGGCTGTCCTGCGTTTCCAGGCTATCAATGTTGGCGCCGTTGCCGTGGACTTCCTCGCCGATCGAGTGGCCCGTGCGATGGAGGAACCGGTCTCCGTAGCCGGCGTCCTTGATCACCTTCCGGCACACCTCATCGACTTCCCACCCGCAGGGAAACTGGCCGGCCGCAACGCGGGTTCGGACGAACGCAAGCGCGGTGTCGCGCGCGTTCCGGACGATGGTGAACACCTCGCGCTGTTTCGGCGGGGCATCCTTCCCCACGTAACCGGTCCAGGTGATGTCGGCATAGACGCTCCCGGCCGTCGGCTTCTTGGCCCACAGGTCAATCAGGACGAGGTCGCCCCTCGCGATTCGGGCGGATCCCTTCGCGGGCGGACTGTAGTGCGGATCGGCGCTATGGGCGTTGACGGCGGCAATCGGCGGCGTGGCCGTCGTGAGGCCGTGCGCGGTGATGCGCGCGAGGATGAGTTGCTGGAGGCCGTACTCCGTCAGCGGCTTCCGTTTGGCGACCATGGCGGCGGTATGCGTGAAGGCTTCGTCCACGATGCGGCGGAGCTTCGCGGCGGCGTATTTGTGAGAGGCCAGTTGGCGATCGTTCCAGACCGCTTCGAAGCGCTGGACGAGGTCGGCGGACGTCGCCACCTCGATGCCGTAACTGCGGATCAAGTCGATCGTGCCCGCGTCCACGCGGGCAATATACGGGATGGCGTTCATCGGCGAATATTGCATGGCGATCCGTTTCATGCCCTGCACGATGCGTTTGAGATTGGCCCGCTGCTCGTCCCAGGAAACGTACAACAGGGTGTCGCCGGGCAGTTCGCGGAGGATATGGGGCTCGATACGGTGGAGCAGTTTGACCGGTGTTCCCTGCGAGGGAATCCAGTAGTACCAGCGGCGGGTGACGTGTCGAGTCGGATCGAGGCGGAGCACGCGGTACGCCAAGGGATCGCTGCCGCGGAAATCATAGAAGAGCCAGCCGTCCAGGCCGGGAGTCTCGCGGAGAGCCTGTTGGATCTCGGCGAGGCGCTGGTGCGGAGCCGCTGACTCAACCATTGTAGCGGTCATCTTAGCCTCCGGCGTCGAAGAGCGTCAATGTTTCGTCCGCAAGTGACGGGCCCTTGGTGTGCCTGGTCGTGATGGCCAGGAGGCGTGCTACAATGCGCGGGAGTGACGTCCAGCATGTCACCGGTGCCGACTCCACATGTGCCGCCCTTTCGGATCACCCTCTTCTACGGCCCTGAGCCCGTTGCGGGTTGTCCCTCGCGCGTCATCTGCGTCTTTAACGTCAAAAAGCGAAGCTGGAAAGCCGGGGTCCAGGTCGTGGTCGAGCTGGATGAACAACAGCTCGCTCATGCCCGCCAGGTGAGCGGCTTCGAGGTCTGGCTGCAGGAAGTGCTGACTGCGGTCCCGGCGGCTGATCGCGCGGGCTACGAAGGCCGCGCAGGCGACCTGTTCGTGCAGGGAGTGTGCGCGCTCAAGCTCGATCTCGCGATCGAAGCCGGTATCCGACAGGAGAACCAGAGCATTCAGGCCGACGCCCTGGTCAGTGAGTTGGACGACGCGGTCTTGGAGCAGGCCGAGCGTCTCAAATCGCAAATCCGAGCAGACCTCGATCTCGCAGCCGGCTGATGTCCTCACGTCATGTATTTCTTTCGAGCGATGAAGGGGTTTGCATCCGGCACAGGATTTGTGATAACGAAGGTCACGCATGTCCCGGCCGCTCAGGCGCGACGTCGCGGTATGAGGGGCCACAATGATTCAAGACAAAGGAGGGCACAGACGTGCACACGAAGCCAAGAGACCCGTTGATCGAGCAGCGTACTACCCGCCAACCCGGATGGAAGAAAACGGTGGCGGTGGGGTTAACCCTGACAATCCTGCAGCTTGCTGTCATCCAGCCTGGCTGGGCCCAGCAACAGGACGAGGATACGACGCAGAGCACCGCGTCCCAGTTTGGTCTCGGCGTTTCCAGCTTTTTCCTGACGATTCCGTACGGTCTGGCCAAAGTGGTCTACGCGACGTTGGGCGGGATCATCGGTGGGTTCACGTATGGCTTAACCGGCGGCAATGACCGGGCGGCGAAGGCGGTCTGGGACTCCAGCCTGCGGGGCACGTACGTGATCACGCCCGACCATCTCAAAGGCGACAAGGCGGTCCGCTTCTTGGGGGTCCCGGGAGAAAGCGACGGGGCTGCGGCGGCGGAAACGGTGCCGGCGATGCCGGGGCCGGCCAAAAAATGAAGCCCGTCATCGGGGTGACCTCGGACTTCAATGCCGGCGACCGTGAGGATATGGGAGGTCAAGAGCCCACCTATTTCTTGCGGGCTCGGTATGCCCGTGCGATCGAAGACCTCGGCGGCGTCCCGCTGATCCTGCCACTGGCGGCGGACCAGCAGCTGCGGCGCCAGTTGCTGAAAGGGCTGGATGGTCTCTTGCTCACCGGCAGCGGGCCGGATCTCCCGCCAAGTCTGTACGGGGAGCGGCAACGGTACCGCTACAAACTGATGAGTCGCCCGCGCTACGAATTCGAGCTGGCGATGGCGCGCCTGGCCGCGGATGAGGGTCTGCCCATGTTGGGTATCTGTGGGGGCATGCAGGCGATCAACGTCGCGCTGGGAGGCAGCCTCGTGCAGGACATCGCGTCGCAACGCGCCGCGGCGCTCCCGCACCGGGCGTCTGGTCCCGCCACCCGCCTGTCGCACCCGGTCCAGGTGGCCCCGCGGAGCCTGCTGCGGCGGATCGTGCGGCATGCTCAGATCCGCGTGAACAGCTCCCACCATCAGTCGGTCAACCGAATCGCTCCCTCGCTGGCCGTGAGCGCGGTTGCCCCGGACGGCATCATCGAGGCCATCGAGGCGCCTCAGCATCCGTTCCTGTTGGGCGTCCAGTGGCATCCGGAGTTCCTGTATGAGCGCAACCGCGTCCATCGACGGCTGTTTCAGGCGTTCCTGAGGGCCGCGCGGGGATGATTCCTGCCAGGCCGGCAGGCCAACGGCGAAAGGCAGAAGTTTTTGACAATCCGAACAAGCCGGCGGATGATGGTGCTGACTGACGGGTAGACCTGGGCAAACGGAGCCTGAGTGTCCAATCCCCTCTTTCGTACCAAGTCCATCGAACAGATCCTCGCCGCCAGCGATCACCCCGAACATCGCCTCAAGAAGACCCTCACCGTGTGGGATCTCACCGCCATCGGGATCGGGGGCATCATCGGCACTGGGATCTTCGTGCTGGTTGGGACCGCCGTCCTCGGGGATGCCCATCGGCCAGGCGCCGGGCCCGGGATCGTGCTCTCGTTCATTCTCTCTGGTGTCACCTGTGCCCTGGCAGCACTCTGCTATGCCGAGTTCGCCGCCATGATCCCGGTGGCGGGGAGCGCGTATACCTATTCCTACGCCACATTGGGCGAATTCCTCGCCTGGCTGACCGGGTGGAATCTGATTCTGGAATACGGCGTCGCCTGCGTGGCGGTGTCGATCGGGTGGTCCGGCTACTTCAACAACATCCTGAGGACGCTGGGTGTCGCGTTGCCGGTCTGGGCGACCCACGCGCCGGGCTCGGCTGCCGGAGGGATCCTCAACCTGCCGGCTGCGATCATCGTGTTGCTGGTCACGTGTGTGCTGGTGATCGGTGTGAAGGAGAGCGCACGCACGACCGGGGTGATCGTGGTCATCAAGCTCGCGGCCGTCCTCTTTTTCATCGCCGTGGGGATCTTCTCGGTGGAGCCTGCCAACTGGTCGCCCTTTATGCCCAACGGGTTCCAAGGCGTGGGCGCCGCCGCCGCGATCGTCTTCTTTGCCTACATCGGGTTCGACGCGGTCTCCACCACGGCCGAGGAGGCCCGGAACCCGCAGCGGGACTTGCCGATCGGTATCATCGCCTCGCTGGGCATCTGCGGCGTGCTGTATGTGCTGGTGTCGGCAATCCTGACCGGCATGATTCCCTATACGCAGGTTGATATCCACGCGCCCGTCGCCGAGGCGCTCCGGATGGTCGGGTTCCGCTGGGGGGCGGCTCTCGTGGCCATCGGGGCCCTGGCGGGCATCACGAGCGTGTTGTTCGTGATGCTGCTCGGGCAGATCCGAGTGTTTTTCGCGATGTCGCGGGACGGGCTACTGGCGCCGTGGCTCTCGAAGGTCCATCCCCGGTTCAGGACGCCCCATCATGCCACCATTGTGACCGGAGTGGGAGTCGCGGTGCTGGCTGCGCTTGTGCCGATCGGCGAAGCAGCGGACATGACCAATATCGGCACGCTGTTCGCCTTTGCCCTGGTCTGCGCCGGTGTGCTGGTGCTCCGCCGGGTCCGTCCCAACCATCCCCGACCGTTCCGCGTTCCGTTCATGCCCTGGGTTCCACTGCTCGGGATGGCCGCCTGCCTCGGGCTCATGGCATTCCTGCCGACCATCACCTGGATACGGTTTGGCGTCTGGACCATCATCGGCGTCGCGGTGTACTTCGGCTACAGCATGCGGCACAGTAAGCTGGCCGTCACACGTGGGTAGTTGTGAGTGATGAGTGCTGAGTCATTAGTGGTTAACCCAACACTGCACCCTGACAACGACGAACTCAGGCTGGCTCCGCGCTGGGGGGGACTGATTCGGCAGGGGTCGCGGC
>MNDM01000018.1:14295-22481 GCA_001914955.1 Nitrospirae bacterium 13_2_20CM_2_62_8
TTGTGGCGGGAGCCGGCTTGGGCGCGGCGGCTGGTTTCGGGGGTGCGGGCTTTTCCGGTTTGATCCCTCCCTCCCAGGACGGGCCCGTGTACATGTCGGGCGATAAGCCGCGGGCCTTCCATTTCTCCTCAAAATCGGCCGCGGCGCGGTTGGGGGTGTCGCCCTCGCCCACGACCTCTTTCCACGGGTAGACCTTTGGGCCAATTCGGCAGATGTTCCCGTTACGGGACAGGTAGAGCGAGATCGGGTTGCCGCGATAGGGCCCCAGGAAGATATGAAGCGCGCCGACGTATTCCATTAGGGTCGCCATGCTTGTTCTCCGGACTGAGGCATGATGCCACAGCGTGCGACTGCTGGGCAAGCGAGCGAAGGTAGCCTCAAGCGACAAAAAGCGATGGGGTGGGGTGACGAAGGGTGAAAGGAGCGGGGCGGCCAGGCTAATCCCCCGTGCTCGCGCATCGCGCACCTCGCAGAACGTGAAGAGTTGGAAGGTCGCCCGTGTCGGTCCTGTGCTCCCGGAGCGCGCGGCCTCAGAAGACCCTCGCTCGACGGGCGCAGTTGGACCAACACGGGCGGCCTTCCACTGGATTGTTGGACCAGAAGGCGAGAAGATGCGCGCAATAGGGGATCAGCCAGGCCACCCCTTTACTGAGCCCAGCGATGCCAGCATCCTCTGGGCTCAGCCGTTCCACCCGAAGGCACTATGAATATGAATAGGAGATGGGAAAGTTTGGTGCCCTGCCGCTCCAGCGAACGCTTGCTCAGGATTTCCGGTCGCCGGTGCGTGATTGGCTTGGAGCCCAACCGGTGCTTCCAGGTCCACCAGCCGGTCTCGCGGTGGGGAGGCAGCGCATGAGGAAGTTTCTTGTCATCTGCCTTGTCCTGGTCGGCCTGCTGGCAGGCGTCTGGTTCCTGCTAGGAGGCACCATCGCGCGCTGGGTGGTTGAGCGCACCGGGACCAGTCTGATCGGAGCCAAGGTGGAGGCAGACAGGGCCGATCTGAGTCTCGTCCCCTTGGGCCTGACGCTGACGCGTATTCAGGTTAGCAATCCGGATGAGCCCATGAGGAATGCGGTGGAAGTCTCGCGCGTCGCCATGAGGCTGGATGGCGGGGGCCTGCTTCGCCGCAAGGTGATCGTGGAGGAAATGATCCTGGACGGCGTCCGACTCAATACGCCACGCCAAACCTCGGGAGCGACCGCCGATCGACCTGCGAAGCCCGCTGCCGAGCCCAAGGCGGGCACGGGTGAGCGGGACAAGCTGCGGCACGTGTCGTTAGACCCCAAAGAAATCCTGGCCAAAGAAGACCTGCCGTCGCTCAAGCTGGTGGAATCGCTCCGGCCGGATATTCAGGCCGGGAAAGACCGCTGGCAGAAAAGACTGTCAGAGCTGCCGGACAAGGCGAGACTCCTGGAGCACAAGCGACAATTTGACACCCTGAGATCGGTGAACAAAAACAGCGACGCCGGCATGTTGGGTGCTGCGGTCGAGATGGCGGCGCTCCAGCGGGAAGTAAGGTACGACCTTGAGCCGATCAACGAAGCGAACAAGGACCTGGAGAGGGATTTCGCGACGCTGCGCAAGCGCGTCAATGCGGCGCAGAGGGCTGTGAACGAAGATGTGCGTCGTCTGACGGAGAAGTACACGTTCTCAGGCCCGGCCAAGCTGTCAACCGCGATCCTGAGTCGCAAGTTCGAGGAGTGGGCCGCGGCGGCGCTGCGCTGGTACGGGAGGCTCGAGCCGTTTTGGGCCAAGTCCTCTGGGCCCGACGTCCTCGTTCGACTCGCGCGCGCGTCGGTGGAGCTATCGGCAGGCACGATCAGCGGGAACGTGCAGAACATCACGGCTGACCAGGCCATCCTCGGGTCTCCGATGACCTTTTCATTCGCTGGCGGGAACCTGCAGGGGCTCGGTGCGCTCAAACTTGAAGGCGCGATAAATCGAGTGAACCCATCGAAGCCGACCGACGAGGCGACGCTCCAGATCAGTGGCTACCGCCTGGAGGGCATCCCCTTGGAGGATCAGGCGGGGCTCGGGCTCGAGCTCAAGCAGGCGATCGCCGATGTAGACGTCAAGGCCAAGCTCAGCGGCGAGACGCTCTCGGCCTCCCTGTCGTCGCAGCTCCGGTCAGTCCGGATTGCAATCGAGTCGAAGAGCGGCTCCAATGCGCTGGTCGCCGCCATCGCCTCGGCGTTCTCGGATATCCAGAGCCTTCGCGTCGTGGCCGACATGTCAGGCACGCGGGAGCGGTATGACCTGAAGGTCCGTTCCGACCTGGCCCAGGTGCTCAAGGGCACGGCCGGCAAGCAAGTTCTGGCCAAGACTGAGCGGTTCAAGGCCCAGCTCCAGGCCGCGATCATGGCCGAGGTGAAAGGGCCGCTGGGGCTGGGGGAGATGACGAGGGAATTCGGACAGGTGGAGGCGCTTCATAGGGAGCTTCTCAGCCGCCTGAAGTTGGTTCAGGACATTCTCAGGCCCAGCGCCGCCAGACCCGGCGCCAAACGACAGTTCTGAAGAGCCTGGGCTACAGAAGGGTGGAAGGAGCGGGGCGGCCAGGCTAATTCCCCGTGCTCGCGCATCGCGCACACAAGAGCGGGCATGTGGTGGCCAGGCAGCCTCACGTGCTCGCGCGTCGCGCACACAGGATTGATCGTTCCGGGCAGGGGTGGATGGTGTGCTCGCCGGACGCGCGCAGTCTGAGGCTGCCAGGCCACCAGCCCGAGAAGCAGCGGAAAGCCCACACGCGGTGCCGGGGTGCCCCGTTGCTCTGTCAATGCGACGGCTCATGACGCGTGCGATAGGGGATCAGCCAGGCCACCCCTTTAATGAGCCTCGCGACGACAGCATCCTCAGGGCTTATCCCTTCCACCCAGAAAACACCATTCTTTCGAAGAATCGGGCGAGATACGCTTCACGCTTGCGCGCCGGGGCGCTTCAGCGCGCAGGCACGAGATACGAGATGCTAGGGGGTGGGACCGGCCTGGCCCGGCCGCTGGCAACGGAGAACAAACACCGCGATGATCAGAACCAGAATGACCGCCACGTTCAACGCCACATCCCAGACATACCGGTCAAATAATTCTTTCGTGACTTCGGGCAGGTGAGACAGCTCGGCGCTGGCGGTCAGGATCCGTCTGGTGCAGGCGATGATGCCGACGGCCAGGTAGGGTTCAACGGTGAGGACCTCGGTCTGGAGAAACCGGACGACCGTCCGGAACAGCTCCAGGATGATGATGACGAGCAGCAGATCATTCAGCAGTTGCAGGCCGGCGGGGAGGAAACCGGTCCGAGTTGACGCCATCGCGAATTTGTACCAGCTATTGGCGAAGATCAGCATCCCGAGAATGAGCAGGCTGAAGCCGGCTGTGATGTAGCCCCAGCGGTCGAGCAACTCCATCCAGGACAACCATTGTTTCATCGTTTCGGTCCGGTCGCGCATCGTTCTCCGTCGCCCAGCTAGTAGCGAGCAGCCCTTTATCAGCAAATAGCTAATAGCTGGTAGCGAATAGCCAATAGCTAATGGCTCTGAGCTATTAGCTACGAGCTATCCGCTACTAGCTAACAAAGCTGTTCGCTACTCGCTATTCGCTCTCTGCTCATGCGGTCCCTTCGAGTCCCGATGCGCCGGACGGAGTCCCGCGCATCTGTCCAAACCGGAAATCCCTCATCGTGTCCAGGGTCAGCGAGTGGCCGCAGCAGATGATTTCACGGAATCCGGCCCCGCCGTCCATAATCATGACCCGGAGGCCGCAGGAATCCGGATAGAGCTTCTTTTCGTCGAGAACCACCCCCAGCGGCAGTTCGCCCTTTTTCCGTCTCCTCGGGGATCCCACCTGAGGGACCAGATCTTCTTCCGTGAGGGCGTGGTCGCAACACAGGATCTGTTCAAACCCCTCCCCGCCTCCCATGACTTTCACGACTAGCCCGCAACTGTCTGGGTATCGCTTGAACTCATCGATGATGTCGCCCTTCTTTATCGCCATGAAACGGACTCGGGGCTAGAGGCTATAGGCAGTAGCGGCACGGCTACTGCCGCGCCGCTGCCATCCCACGTTTTTCGTCGACCCTCTGGAAGGCCAGCAGCCCGATCGTGAAAAAGACCGCCATCGACAGGATGGCCCACCGCTGGCTGCCGGTCCACGCGGTCACTTCCCCGTACACCACCGGGCCGATGACGGCCGCAAACTTACCGGTGACGGAGAAGAAGCCGAAAAACTCCGCCTGCCGGCCGACCGGGGTGAAGAGCCCGACCAGCGTCCGGCTGGCGGACTGGTTGGCCCCCAGCACGGCGCCTGCCAGGAGGCCGATCACGTAGAACTGTGCGTGGGTCTGGACGAACGCGGCCGCCACAGCCAACGCGATCCAGACCAGCAGCGTGACGGTGATCGTTCGCTTGGCACCGATTCGATCAGCCAGGATGCCGAATCCAACGGCGCCCAGCCCGGCCGTCACCTGCGTCACGAGGAAGTAGATAATCAGATCGCTCGGTGAAAAGTCCAGGACTTTATTCGCGAAAATCGCGGAGGCGACGATCACGGTGTTGATGGCATCCGTATAGATCAGATAGGCGATCAGGTAGGCGAAGAGGTCTCGATAGTGACCGAGCTGACGGACCGTGACGGCGAGCCTGGTGAATGCCTGTTGCCACACTGCCTGGCCCGCGCGCATCGGCTGTGGGACCGCGCGCTCCCGGAGAAGCAGAAAGGTCGGCACCGACGCCAGAAGAAAGAAGCCGGCCGTCACCGCGAAGCTGAACCGGTACAGCGGCAGATTCGACTCGGCAAATCCGCCGCTGATGAAGGGATAGGCGATCGCCAACGACAGCAGCCCGCCGGCATAGCCCAAGCCCCATCCGTAACCGGAGATCCGGCCCATCGTCTCTGTGGTGGCGATCTCGACCAGGAACGCGCTGCAGAACAGAAACCCAAGATCGAAGGCGATGTTGGCGAGCCCGAACAGGACGAGCCCCCTCCATACGTCGCCGGCATGGACGAAGGCGAGCAGCGCGGTGCAGGCGACGCAGAGCAGTGTGGACCAGAGCAGGAACGCCCGCTTACTGGCCCGCGCGTCTGCCAGGGCGCCCAGCGCAGGGGAAAGGAGCGCCGCCACCAGCATGGAGACCGCGTAGCCCCAAAACCACACGCGCTCCGCGGTCCCCTCCTGGCCGAGATGTCCAGCCACGACCTGGACGAAGTAGACGCTGTAGGCGACCGTGACGATGAGCGTCGTAAACGAGGAATTGGCGAAGTCGTACATGCACCACGCCCAGATCTCTTTGGCAGTGACGGGCCTGCCCACAGGGGTCAGACCTGGGCTTTCAGGCGGCGTTCGCTGGTCTGGAGGATGATGTCCAGCAGGTCTTTGTGCGCCCGGCTTCCCACGACCTGGTTCACTCCGGCAGGGTCCGCCGGGGCGTACGGATGGAGGAACTGCTCCTTGACGTGCGCAATCCGGCGCAACGACGCCTCGACGCGCGCTTCGGGGAGGAGGCCGTCCTTCACGGCGTTGTGGAACGCCTCCATCGCGGCCACCTGACGCCCCCGGTCCTGGCAGATCAAGAGCATGTCGGCGCCGGCCTGAAAGGCCAGGATCGCCGCCTCCTCGATCCCGTGATGGTCGAGGATCGCATGCATCTCCAGATCGTCCGTGAGCGCCAGGCCCTTGAACCGCAGGTCATCTCTGAGCAGGTCGGTGAGGATCGCGGCGGACAGCGTGGCGGGGAATCGCGCATCCAAAGCGGGATACAGGACATGCGCGGACATGATCGTGGCCAGGTTGTTTCCGATCGCGTGGCGGAACGGGCGAAGTTCCACCTCGCGAAGCCGCTCCATGGACGCGGAGACCACGGGTAGTTCCTTATGAGAGTCCGTGGCCGTGTCGCCGTGGCCCGGGAAATGTTTCCCGCAGGCGATCACTTTGTTGTCCTGAAGCCCCGCGATCGTGGCCAGCCCCAGTTCGCAGACCTGCATCGGATTGGCACTGAAGGCGCGATCGCCGATGATCGGGTTCTGTGGGTTGGTGTTGAGATCCAGCACGGGGGCGAGGTTCATATTGATGCCGACCGCCCGCAGTTCGACAGCGATCGCCGAGGCTGCCGCGTAGGCCAGCCCGGAAGAGTCGCACTGACCGAACACCGAGCTGGGGGGGAACAGGGTAAAACCGTCGGGAAGCCGGGAGACTCGGCCGCCCTCCTGGTCCACCGAGATCAGCAGCGGTGTCTGAGGCGACAGTTTCTGGAGATCGTTGGTGAGCCTGACGATCTGGGCGGGGGTTTCCAGATTCCTGGAAAACAAGATGATGCCGCCGGGCCGATAGCGGGCCAGGAGATCGGCCAGGTCCCTGGAGCGGGTCCCGATGCCGGTGGGACCTTTGGCGATGTACGGCCGTTCCCGTTCGCTCCAATCGGTGCTGGCGATGTCGAGGTGGACCCAGGGATACTCGCCCACGAACTTGCTGAGGAACACGGCGGCGGTGATCATCCCGCCTCCCCGCCCGCCGATATTGCGCATGTCGGCCACGTCGCTGTGAAGCTGCTCAAAATATTCCTCCCAGAGGGGCATTTCCCAGACTCGCTCCCCGGCCCTGTGGCCTGCGTTCTGGATCCGGCTCTTGAGCGCATCGTTGTTGCCCAGCATCCCGATCGCGAACTGCCCCAGCGCCACGCTGCAGGCCCCGGTGAGCGTCGCGACGTCGATGATGGCGGCCGGCTTGTACCGGGTGGCGTAGGCCAGGCCGTCTGCGAGGATGAGCCGCCCTTCGGCATCGGTGTTTTGCACCTCGACCGTTTTGCCTGAGAGCGTGGTCAGGATGTCCCCGGGTTTGATCGCCCGCCCTCCCGGCATGTTCTCGGTGGCGGGCAAAATGCCGATCAGATGCAACGGCAGGCCCAGCCGGGAGGCGGCCCGGACAGCCGCCAGGACTTCCGCGCCACCGGTCATGTCCGCTTTCATCTGCTCCATGTTCTCGGCGGGCTTCAGGGAGATGCCGCCCGTATCGAAGGTGATCGTCTTTCCCACCAGCACGATCGGCTTGGCGTTCCCGTCCTTCCGCCGCGCGCCGCTGTTCCCCTGATATTCCAGGATGATGAACTTGGGGGGTTCGTGGCTCCCGCGGGCGACGCCCAGGAACGCCCCCATCCCCAGCTTCTCGGCATCCCGCTGTTCCAGCACCCGGACACGAACTCCTTTCTCTTTGCCGATGTGCCCCGCCTCGGCCGCGATCCTTGCCGGGGTCATCACGTTGGCGGGATGATTGCAGAGGTCGCGCACGAAGATGGTGGCTTCGGCGGTCGCCAGGCCGCGCCGGCTACCCTCCTTGATCTCGCTGACCTTCGCGCCGCGTGTCTCCACCACCGTCATGCGCTCGAGATCTTTCAGCTCCTCCTTGTTGTCGCTCCGATACTCAGTGAACTGGTATCCCCCCAACACCGCGCCTTCCACCATCGCCTGGGCGAGCTCCATGACCGAAGTTCCTTTCAGGCTCGGACCGTGAACGGGCGTGGTGAAGGACCGGGCGCCGGCTTGACGCACCCGTTTGGCGGCAGTCCCCATCGCCTGCCGGACCGTGTCCAAGCGCGCGTCTTTCTTTTTGCCCAGGCCAACCAGTAGGACGCGCTTGGCCGGTATCTTCCCCTGGGTGTGGAGCAGGGCGGTCTGGTTGCTCTTGCCTTCGAACTCGCCGCTCTTGATCAGATCCTGCAGCCAGCCGTCGAGAGCCTTGTTCACGGCGGCTGTCCCGTCCTGCAAGGCGGTTTCTCCTTCGTAGTGGCTCAACACCAAGACCTCGGCCGGCTCGCTCTCAATCCGGCCTTCCTTCACAGTGATCTCCATCGCCTTCATGCAATTCTCCGTAGTTCCGTTGGGTCCGTTGATTCCGTTTAGTCTGTTGGGTCAGTTAACGGACAAAACTGACTCAACGGACTAAACTGTTCCAATCACACTCCCCGCATATCCGGATCCCAAACGTACTTATGGAGCTGGAGTTGGAACCGAACCGGCAGGCGGTCCGCGAGAATCCACTCAGCCAGTTGGCGCGGTTCGAGTTCACCGAAGACGGGACCGAACAGCACGGTGCACCGTTTTTCCAAATTGTACTTGTGGAGGATCGCGCGAGCCCAGTCATAGTCCGCGCGATCCTTGATCACGAACTTCACTTCGTCCTTTTCGGCCACGCGTTGAAGGTTGTCC
>MNDM01000076.1 GCA_001914955.1 Nitrospirae bacterium 13_2_20CM_2_62_8
CAAAGCTGGGAGATCATGTCAAGAGCGGCGATGTCCTGCTCGTGATTGACAGCCCGGATATTACCGCTGCCTACTCCGAATTTGTGAAAGAATCTTCCAACCTCCAGTATGCGACGCGCGCTTATGAACTGGCCAAGGACCTGTACGAAAACAAGGCCCTGCCGCTGAAGGATTTCAAGCAGGCCGAGAATGATCTCATTAAGGCGCGCGCGGAGTTCCGCCGGGCCAAGGAGCGTCTGCTCTCACTCAAGGTGCCAGCGGCGGAGCTGGAGAAGCCCTTGGCGGAACAAACGATCTCCTCCCGATTTGAATTAAAAAGCCCTCTCGCGGGAACGGTGGTGGAGCGGACCGTCACACCAGGACAGTCAGTGGGGAGCGATCCGTCCCAGGTGCTGTTTACTGTGGCTGATTTGGACAAGTTGCAGGTGGTGGCTGATGTCTACGAGCGGGACCTGAATCTCGTCCAGGTGGCGCAGGTGGCCACGGTGACCGTGGAGGCGTATCCCGGACTCAGCTTCCCGGCGGCGGTAGCGGCGATCGGGGATGTGGTCGATCCCAACACGCGGACGATCAAGGTCAGGGCCTGGGTCACGAACGAGTCGCACAAACTCAAACCGGAGATGTTCGCCCGGCTGAACATCCAGCTTGGCGAGACCACGTCGTTCCTGACCGTTCCCAAGGAGGCCGTGCTCGAAATCGACGGAAAGCAGTTCATCTACGTCGTGGAAGGGGAGGGCCGCTACGTCAAGCGGGAGGTCAAGGTGGCCACGGCCTCGGCGGATCTAGTCCGTGTTCTGGAAGGGCTGACGCCGGGGGAACGCATTGTCACCAAAGGGGCGGTCTTGATCAAAGGACAGGAAGCCAAGGGATGAAGCGCGCCCGCCGCCTGCCCCTGACCGACGGCTCCGGTCCCTCCTCGATTCGATGATCGCCGGGCTGGTCGAGTTCGCGCTTGTTAAGCGGGTCTTCGTCTGCATCCTCGGGCTGGCCCTCCTCTTCGGCGGCCTCTACGCCTTTCACATCCTCGACGTCGTCGCCTACCCGGATCCGTCCCCTCCCATGGTCGAGGTGATCACCCAGTATCCGGGGTGGTCGGCCGAAGAAATTGAGCGACAGATCACGATCCCCATCGAGACGGCCCTCCTTGGAATGCCCGGCCTCCGGGACATCCGGTCGCTGTCCATCTTCGGGTTGAGCGACATTAAGTTCTACTTCGACTTCGGGACGGAGTACTTCCGGGATCGACAGGAGGTGCTGAATCGGCTGGCGATGCTGAGTTTCCCGACCGATGTGCAACCGGCCCTGTCGCCCTGGTGGGCGATCGCGGAGATCTACCGGTACGAGCTGGTCGGCGACAGCGCCTCGCTCACGGACCTCAAAACCCTCCAGGACTGGGTCCTGCAGCGGGAGTTCAAGCGAGTGCCGGGCGTGATCGACGTGACCGCTTTCGGGGGCACGACCAAGCAATACCACGTGGATCTCAACCCCGGGGCGCTGATCAGCTACGGCGTGAGCCTCTCGCAGGTGATGACCGCGCTCGGCAACAGCAACGCCAACGTGGGGGGCAACTATCTGACGGTCGGGGCCCAGAACTTCAATGTCCGGGGACTTGGCCTGATCAACAGCCTGGAGGACATCGAGAACGTGATGGTGGCCGAGAAGAGCGGGACACCTGTGTTCGTCAGAAACCTGGGCAAGGTCAGCGTGGGCTACCGGGTGCGGCTGGGCAAGGTGGGGATCGACGACCGGGACGATGTGGTGGAAGGGGTGGTGCTGCTGCAGCGGGGCTACAAGGCACTGTCGGTGTTGGAGCGGGTGCAGCAGAAGGTTCAGGACCTGAACACCTGGAAGCTGCCGAAGGGGGTGCAGGTCAAGACCTTCTACGATCGGATAGTGTTGATCCACACCACGATCGAGACCGTCACGGACATCGTGATCAGCGGCATCGCGCTCGTGTTCGTGGTCCTGTTCGTCTTTCTCGGCCACTTCAGGACGGCGGTCATCGTGGCCCTGACCGTCCCGATGGCGCTCCTGTTCACGTTCTGCATGATGGTGTTGGTGGGGGAATCGGCCAACCTGATCTCGCTCGGGGCGATCGATTTCGGCATCATCGTGGACGCCACGCTGATCATGGTGGAGAGCATCTTCTCCCACATCTCCCGCAGGCCGGGGCCCGGACTGACGGTCCCCATGCATGTCGTGCGGGCCGCGCGGGAAGTCGGGCGGCCGATCTTCTTCGCCACCACGATCATCGTGGTGGCGTTCGTTCCTTTGTTCACGATGACCGGGGTGCCCGGCAAGATCTTCGCCCCGATGTCGCTGACCTACGGGTTTGCGCTTACCGGTGCGTTGCTCATGGCCTTCACGCTGGCGCCGGCGCTGTGCTCGCTCCTGCTCGAGGGTCCTATCCGCGAAGAGGACACGCCTCTGGTTCGCACCGTCCGGCGCCTGTACCTCCGGGCGCTCGCGTGGTCCCTGGATCACAAAGTCCTCGTGATCGGCTTGGCCCTGGGCCTCTTCGTGCTAGCGACGGCGGCGGTGCCGTTTCTGGGCGGGGAGTTCATGCCGGCCCTGGAGGAGGGCAACCTTTGGGTCCGGGCCACGATGCCCGTGGACATCTCATTCGAGCAGGCCAGCCGGTTGGCGACCGAGGTCCGGACTATCTTCGAACGGGTTCCCGAGGTAAGCCGGGTCGTCTCGCAGTTGGGGCGGCCGGACGACGGCACCGATCCGACCAGCTTCTTCAATGCCGAGTTCCTCGTGAACCTGAAGCCCCGCAAGAAATGGCGGCCTGAAATCACAACGAAGGACAAGCTCATTGAGGACATCGAGGTGGTGTTGGCGAAAATTCCCGGCGTGACCTTCAACTTTTCGCAGGTGATCCAGGATAACGTGCAGGAAGCCATGTCTGGGGTCAAGGGCGAGAATTCCATCAAGCTGTTCGGGACGGACCTAAAGGTCATGGAGGCGAAGGCGATCGAGATCGAGAAGGTCATGAAAGGGGTGCGGGGCGTCAAGGACCTGGGCATCTTCCGCCTCCTGGGCCAGCCCAACCTCGTGATCCAGGTGGACCGGCAGGCCTGCGCCCGGTACGGGCTGCTCGTGTCCGACGTGAACGCCATGGTCCAGGCCGCCGTCGGGGGCCAGGCGGTGACCAGGGTCTTCGAGAGGGAGCGCTGGTTCGACCTGGTGGTGCGCTTTCTGCCGGAGTTCCGCCAGGACATTGAGGCGATCGGGAACATCCTGGTCAGCACCCCGGAGGGAGCCCGGATCCCGCTCAAGCAACTCACCAATATCTCGACGCAGACGGGGGCCTTCATCATCTACCGGGAAAACAATGAACGGTATATCCCGATCAAATTCAGCGTGCGCGGCCGCGATCTGGAGAGCACCGTGAGGGAGGCGGCGTCCCGCATCCGCGAGCGGGTCTCGCTCCCGGAGCGCTACCGCATCGAATGGCACGGCGAATACGACCAGCTTCAGGATGAGAAGCAGCGGCTCGCCGAGATTATCCCGCTGAGCCTGGTCATCATTCTGTTCCTGGTCTACCTGACCGTCAATTCCTTCCTCGATGCCGTGCTGGTCCTGTTCGCGGTGCCGTTCGCGCTGATCGGCGGGGTCTTCTCGTTGGTGCTCACCGGGACGGACTTCAGCATCTCGGCCGCAGTCGGGTTCATCTCGCTGTTCGGCGTTGCGATCCAGGGCGGTCTCATCCTGATCGTCAGGATCCGTGATCTGGTGGAAGAGGGCCGCGAGCCGCGGGAGGCGATCATGAAAGGGGCTGAGGCCCGCATGCGGCCGGTGCTGATGACCACCTTGTGCGCCGCCATCGGCCTGCTGCCAGCCGCGGTCGCCACTGGGATCGGAGCTCAGGCACAGCAACCGCTGGCGCGCGTCGTGGTGGGAGGCATGCTTACCTCGGCAGTTCTCATCCTGCTCGTGCTGCCGGTGCTCTACCACCTGCTTCACAAGCAGCGGCCTGGTGAGTGAGCGGGGGGCCGGCGCGGCCCCGACCGCGTGGACGTGCTCGTGAAGATGCGCCTCGGCTCCAAGAATGGCCCTGGCGGGATTGGAAGACCATGATTGTCAGGCTAGTCGAGTTCGCCCTGGCTCAGCGGCTGCTCGTCTGCACCCTCGGCCTGGTCCTCTTCTTCGGCGGCCTCTACGCCTTTCACATTCTCGACGTCGTCGCCTACCCGGATCCGTCCCCTCCCATGGTCGAGGTGATCACCCAATACCCAGGGTGGTCGGCCGAGGAAATGGAACGACAGGTGACGATCCCCATCGAGACGGCGCTCACCGGGATGCCCGGCCTCCAGGACCTCCGCTCACTGTCCATCTTCGGGCTGAGCGACATCAAGTTTTACTTTGACTTCGGCACCAATTATTTCAAGGACCGGCAGGAGGTCCTGAACCGACTCGCCATGATGACCTTCCCGGAGACGGTGCAACCGGTGCTGTCGCCCTGGTGGGCGATCGCGGAGATCTACCGGTACGAGCTGGTCGGCGACGGCACGTCGCTCACGGATCTGAAGACGATTCAAGACTGGGTCCTGCTGCGGGAGTTCAAGCGCGTGCCGGGTGTGGTGGACGTGACCGCGTTCGGGGGGACGACCAAGCAATACCACGTGGATCTCAACCCAGGGGCGCTGATCTCGTACGGTGTGACCCTGCCTCAAGTGGTGACGGCGCTGGCCAACAGCAATGCCAATGTAGGGGGCAATTATCTCACGGTCGGAGCCCAGAACTTCAACGTCCGGGGGCTTGGCCTGATCAACAGCCTGGAGGACATCGAGAGCGTGATGGTGGCCGAGAAGAACGGGACGCCGGTGTTTGTGAGGAACCTGGGAGCCGTGAGCTTGGGCCATCGTGTCCGGCTGGGCAAGGTGGGGATCGACGACCGGGACGATGTGGTGGAAGGGGTGGTGTTGCTGCAGCGGGGCTACAAGGCGCAGCCGGTGCTGGAGCGGGTACAGCAGAAGGTTCAGGACCTGAACACCTGGAAGTTGCCGAAGGGGGTGCAGGTCAAGACCTTCTACGATCGGACGGTGCTGATCCACACCACGATCGAGACCGTCACGGACATCCTGATCAGTGGGGTGGGACTGGTCTTCCTGATCCTGTTCCTGTTCCTCGGGAATCTCCGGGCCGCGTTGATTGTGGCACTGACTATCCCCCTCTCCTTGACGTTCACGTTCGCCATGATGGTGCTGCTGGGCCAATCAGCCAACCTGATCTCGCTCGGGGCGATCGATTTCGGCATCATCGTGGACGCCACGCTGATCATGGTAGAGAGCATCTTCTATCACCTGACCCATGGCGTGGGGCCGTTGCTGGCGCCGCCGCAGAAGATCATCCGAGCGGCGCGGCAGGTCGGCCGGCCGATCTTCTTCTCCACCGCCATCATCGTGGTGGCGTTCGTTCCTTTGTTTACGATGACCGGGGTGCCGGGCAAGATCTTCGCGCCGATGTCGATCACGTACGGGTTCGCCCTGCTGGGCGCGCTCCTGATCGCGTTCACCGTGGCGCCGATCCTGTGTTCCCTCCTCCTCGCCGGTCCAATCCGGGAAGAGGGCACAGCGATGGTCCGGCTGCTCCGGCGGGTGTACCTGTCGGTGCTGACATGGGCGCTGAGGCATCAGGCGATCGTCGTCGGCGCCTCTTTGGCCTTGCTCCTGGCAGCCTTCATCGCGCTGCAGTCTCTGGGCGGAGAGTTCATGCCGGCTCTGGAGGAAGGCAACCTCTGGGTCCGGGCCACGATGCCGGTGGACATCTCGTTTGATCAGGCCAGCCGCCTGGCAACCGAAATCCGGGGCATCTTCCGGCGGCTCCCCGAGGTGAGCAGCGTCGTGTCCCAGTTGGGACGCCCGGACGATGGCACGGACCCGACCAGCTTTTTCAATGCCGAGTTCCTGGTGGCCCTGAAGCCCGCCAAGGAGTGGCGGCCCGAGGTCACCTCGAAGGAGAAGCTCATCGAGGATGCGGAGGCGATCCTGTCGCGGATCCCCGGCGTGACCTTCAACTTTTCGCAGATGATCCAGGACAACGTTCAGGAGGCGATGTCCGGCGTGAAAGGGGAGAATTCGATCAAGCTGTTCGGGCCCGATCTGAAGGTCCTCGAGGGGACCGCGGTGGAAATCGAACGGGTGATGAAGCAGGTGCCTGGCGTCAAGGATCTGGGTATCCTGCGCCTCATGGGCCAACCGAACCTGATGATCCGCGTGGACCGGGAGGCCTGTGCGCGATATGGGCTGCTCGTGTCCGACGTGAACGCGGTTGTCCAAGCGGCCATCGGGGGGCAGGCGGTGACGCGCGTGTTCGAAGGCGAGCGGTGGTTCGACCTGGTCGTGCGGTTTCAGCCCGAGTATCGACAGGACATCGAGACGATCGGGAACATCCAGGTGAGCACCCCCGAGGGAGCTCGGATTCCGTTCAAACAACTGGCGTCGATCTCGACCCAGGCCGGCGC
Source organism: Nitrospirae bacterium 13_2_20CM_2_62_8 (assembly GCA_001914955.1). Taxonomy (GTDB): domain Bacteria; phylum Nitrospirota; class Nitrospiria; order Nitrospirales; family Nitrospiraceae; genus 40CM-3-62-11. The sequence goes on from MNDM01000076.1 coordinate 6,470, forward strand.
GTTCATCATTTACCGCGAGAACAACGAGCGGTATATCCCGATCAAGTTCAGCGTCCGCGGCCGGGACCTCGAAAGCACCGTGCAGGAGGCGCAGGCGCGGCTCGCCCAGCAGGTGAAGCTTCCCGAGCGGTACCGGATCGATTGGGCGGGCGAGTATGACCAGTTGAAGGACGAGCAGCGGCGCCTGACCATCGTGGTTCCGCTGGCGATGCTGGCGATCCTGTTTCTGCTCTACGCGGCGTTCAACACGGTGAGCGATGCGCTGTTGGTCCTGATGACGGTCCCGTTCGCCCTGATCGGCGGGGTGCTGTCGCTGGTGGTGACCGGCACGCCCTTCAGCATCTCGGCCGCGGTCGGCGTCATCTCCACATTAGGTGTCGCCATTCTGGGCGGACTCCTCCTGATCTCACGCATCGGGGATTTTCGGCGATCGGGGCTCGCCTTGGAGGAGGCCATCCTGAAGGGGGCGGATGTCCAGATGAGGCCGGTCCTCATGGCCACCCTGGCGGCCGCCATCGGGCTCCTGCCGGCCGCGGTCGCGACCGGCATCGGGTCCCAAGCGCAGCAGCCCCTGGCGCGGGTTGTCGTCGGAGGCATGCTCACCGCAGCCGTGCTGATTCTGTTGGTTCTGCCGGTTCTCTACCAGTTCTTTGCATCGAGAGTGGAACGAAGGACCCTGAAATGAAGTTGTGGAAACACACAAGACATCTGAAGGTGTCAATACTTGCTGTGAGCCATCACACTTCCACGCAAGCTAACCGGACACCCCTCGTGGCAACGGGTTTAACAAGATGAGTCGTTTCAGAAAGGCGGCTGACATGATTCACAGAACGCTCATCGTCTGGTTGATCGTGATGAGCGCGTTCGCCCAATGCGCCGCGCGAGCCGCCGTGTTGATCGACCGGCCTCACGCGGTGCCCGTGCAGGTGCCGTTTGAGGCGCCGCCTAAGCCGAAGCCCGTGCCTGACACTGCGGTGCCGCCCTCCACTCGGTCACTGGACGCGGAAGAACTCAGGCGGGCCGAGGCGCTGCTGCCGCTGCTTGAGGGCAAGCAGGAACTGTGGGCGATGGGCGAGTTTGTCCATCTTGGCGCGCCGGCGATCCCGGTCTTGGTCAAGGCGCTGACCATGCCCAGCCCGCGGACCCGGTACAACGCGATCGAGACGCTCTTAATGATCAAAGAAGCCAGCGTGGTGCCGGCGTTGATCGAATCCGCGAAGGCACCGACCGAGATCCCTCGGGTTCGCGAACACGCCTTGCGCGTCGCGGTGCGGCTGGATCCGACCCTGGTCTCTCCGGCGATCGAGGTCTTGGCCAAGGATCCGAATCCCACGCTGAGAAAGGCAGGGGCCTTCGAGGCCCGGTACGTCCGACAAAAAGCAATGGTGCCGGTCCTCATCGAGCTCGTGCAGGATGACGAGCGCTTCGTGGCAATTTCGGCGATCCAGTCCTTGTGGTTGCTGACCCGCCACGAGAGCGAAATGCATGACTGGGACACCTCGACGAAGCAGGACCGATTGGAGTGGGCGCAGGAATGGATCACCTGGTGGAAAGCGAACCATGAGACGTTTCAACTTCCTGACCAGCGCCGGCCGAAAAAACCACTGTAGCCGGACTGCTTGGTAGCCGTGAAGGAATGAGAATAGACTCTTGCGGAATTTGGGTGGGTTTCCCCCATCCAGGCTGGCGCCGGGCAGAGAGGCGGGGCGGCCAGGCTAATCCCCCGTGCTCGCGCATCGCGCACACAAGAGCGGGCATGTGGTGGCCAGGCAGCCTCACGTGCTCGCGCGTCGCGCACACAGGATTGATCGTTCCGGGCAGGGGTGGATGGTGTGCCGGGTACCCGTTGCTCTTCTAACTGCAACGGGTGATGACGCGCGCAGTCTGAGGCTGCCAGGCCACCCCTGTCATGAGCTTCGGGAGAGCGGCGACCCTCCCCGCGCCTCTCCCTTCCTGCCTCGCCCTGTCGGCCTGGATCGAGCTTCAGGTTCAGCCAGTGTTGCTAGGCCGATCTGGGCTGTGTTATATAGGGTCAACGGTTTCAATGGGTTGAGTCAATCCAGGCACTGTAAGCAGGAGAGGCGTCGGGGGCACGATTCATGGCTGTGTTGAAGATCGCCAAGCTCGGAAATCCGGTGTTGAGGAAAATCGCGCTGCCGGTCGCTCCTGAGGAGATCCGGAGCCGGCCCCTGCAGCAGTTTATTGACGACATGTTGGAGACGATGAGGGCCGCAGAAGGAATCGGGCTGGCGGCACCACAAGTCTCTCGATCCGAGCAGATCATCGTCATGGAGTGTCGCGGGGAGGAAGGGTTCCCGGAACGGGTGTTGATCAACCCCACGATCGTGTATTACGGCCCGCACCAGGTGGAGATGTGGGAGGGATGCCTCAGCGTGGACGGTCTCCGCGGGAAGGTCTTACGTCCCTCGATGATCAGGGTCCAGGGCCTTGACCGTAAGGGATCGCCGGTGGACTTTGAAGCCACCGGTCTCCTGGCCGTGTGCATTCAGCATGAGGTGGACCATCTGATCGGCAAGGTGTTCCTGGACCGGATGACCGACCTCTCGACCCTGACCCAGTTGGACGAATTTGACCATTACTGGCGTCAGGAGCATGCGACAGTCATCTAACAGCAAACAGCGAGCAGCTAGTAGCGAGCAGCTACCTCGGGGTTTCTGGCTATCAGCTATTCGCTACAAGCTACGAGCTATTCTTTCGTGAAATCTCTCCTGCGCGTTCTCAACTACCTCCGGCCGTATCGCCTCCTCGCGGTCACCACGCTCCTCTGCGCCATGGCGACCACGGCGCTTGAATTGGTGCCTCCGTGGTTGATCAAGATCGTCATTGATGATGTCATTCAAGCTCGTCGCCTTGCCCTGCTGCCGTGGGTGATTCTCGGCCTGGTGGTGGCCTACGGACTCAAGAATGTGTTCGCGTCTCTCCGGATTCGATTCAACAACACCCTGGAACAGCGGGTTGTGCATGATCTGCGGGACCAGGTGTTCGCCGCCCTCCAGCGGCTCTCCGTGAGTTACTTCGAGAACCGCTCCACCGGCGAGATCATGTCGAGGGTCAACAGCGATACGGAGCACGTCGAGCGCATCTTTATCGACGGCCTGGAGGGACTGCTCACCGCTTCACTCACCTTGGTCGGCATCACGATCATGTTGTTCACGTTGAGCTGGAAATTGGCGGTGCTGTCGCTGATTCCCGTCCCTGTCTTGGTCGTCTCCGCCATGATATTCACCAAACGGGTGCATGGCTACTATCACGCGATTCGCAGGAGCGCAGCCGAACTGAACGCCTACCTGCAAGACGCGTTGTCTGGAATCCGGGAGACGATTGGATTCAACCGACAGGGCTACGAGGGCGGCCGATTCAACGCGCTGAGCCGCCGATACAGCGAGAACAACCTCAAGGCCATGTACCTCTGGTCCCTCTACTCGCCTGGGATGATCCTGGTGGGCAGTCTGGGAACCGTGCTGATTCTCTGGTACGGGGTCGGGGAAGTGCTGCGAGGCGCCCTGACCGTGGGGGAGTTGGTGATGTTCCTCTCCTACCTTGCCCTGTTCTATGTCCCGATCAATCAGATCCACTCCGTGAACCACCTGTTGCAGCACGCCTTGGCGGCAAGCGAACGGGTGTTTGACGTGCTGGATACGACGCCGGAGGTCCAGGATCGGCCGGGTGCCGCCCGCCCGGCGGAGCGGCTGCACGGCGCGGTCCGGTTCGACCGCGTCTCCTTTCACTACCGTTCGGACGTGCCCGTCCTGACCGGCGTCAGTCTGGACGTGAGTCCGGGAGAACGGATTGCGCTGGTCGGCCCCAGCGGAGCTGGCAAGAGCACGATGCTCAAGTTGCTCATGCGTTTCTACGACGTGCAGGGCGGCGCGATCACCATCGACGGCTACGACGTGCGGGATGTGCCGCTCGCCTTCCTGCGAAGCCAAATCGGCCTGGTCCAGCAAGAGCCCTTCTTATTCAACGGCACTGTGCGCGAGAACATCGCCTATGGGGATCTGGCGGCCGATCAGGCCCGGATCGAGGAAGTGGCGCAGGCGGCGCGCGCCCACGAGTTCATCGCCGAATTACCGGACGGGTATGAGACCTGGATCGGCGAGCGGGGCGTCAAGCTCTCGGTCGGGCAGAAGCAGCGGGTTTCCATCGCGCGGGTCTTGCTCAAGAATCCGCCGATCGTGATTTTTGATGAGGCGACGTCGAATATCGATACTGAAACCGAAGTCAAGATCCGTGAGGCGCTCAACTATCTCACCCAGGGCCGCACGACCTTTATCATCGCCCACCGGCTTTCGACGCTGCACTACGTGGACCGCATCGTGGTGGTGGACAAGGGGCGGATCGTCGAGGAGGGGCATCACGAGGAGCTGCTCAA
>MNDM01000060.1 GCA_001914955.1 Nitrospirae bacterium 13_2_20CM_2_62_8
CTCGGAGGCCATACTTCTGCGCGAAGCCTTCTTCATTGAGGGGCTGTTCGATCAGGCGGCGCGTTTCGAGAAGACCGCATTCGGGGTGCATTCGCGATTCCACAAAGCGGAGTTTGCTGACACCGTGACGTTTCATCGGGCCGGTTTCAACGGCCCGGCCGAATTCATCCAGGTCTCGTTCGGCAAGGACGCCCGGTTTTCACAGACCTACTTCAAGATGGGCACCGGCTTTTCCGGCAGCCATTTCCACGGATCTCTCGACTTTTCCGAGGCGGTGTTTGACCGGGCCACGTTCTTCATGTTCACCGTGTTTGACGGCGACGCCTATTTTCGCCGCGCCACGTTTCGAGCCGAGGCCAACTTTGCGGACGCCCAGTTTAAAGGAGTGGACGACTTCTCCAAGGTGTTCTTCAACGTCGAGCCTCGCTTTACGCGCACCAAGGTCAGCGGAGCCCGACCTTCCCCGGGCGGACTCCAGGACCCTCGGTTCCTGTACGGGATCGCGGCCGCCTTGCTGGTCTTCTCCGCCGCCTTCATCTTTATGCTCAGGAAGCGTTAACCCGGAAAGCAGCCTTCACCCCTATATATAGAATTTCGCTTGCCTCCAGCCCCTTAGAATGGTATAAGGGCTCGGTTTCGTGCATGGCGGGCGGAGGGCTAGAGGGTTCCGTGGAGCAGATCGAGAGCTCGTATCAGGTTCGGCTCGACAAATTTGAAGGGCCGATGGATCTGCTCCTGTATCTCATCAAGAAGAACGAGATCAATATCTACGACATCCCGATTGCGCTCGTCACGCAACAATACCTGGATTATCTGAGCCTGATGAAGTCGCTGAACCTCACGGTGGCTGGCGAGTTCCTGGTGATGGCGGCGACGCTCGTGCAGATCAAATCCCGGATGTTGCTCCCGGACGATGACGCCGAGACCGAGGAAGAAGACGGTCCGGACCCGCGGGATGAACTCGTTCGGCGGTTGCTGGAATACAAGCGGTACAAGGAGGCCGCACTCCGACTCGATGACAGGGAACGGGTGTGGAGGGAGGTCTTCGGCAGGAACGAACCGCCGCCGGTGCCGGTCCAATCCGGCGAGGCGTGGCTCGAGGAGGTCACGCTGTTTGACCTGGTCGACGCGCTGCAGAGCGTGGTGGCGCGCATCCCGGATCAGCACCTCATGGAGATTACGCCGGAGAACCTGACGGTCAAGGACAGGATGAACCTGATCCTCGACCTGCTGGAGAGGAAGGAGTCGGTCACGTTCCTCTCGCTGTTCGAGGAGCAGGCTCATCGGTTGCTGATCATCGTGACGTTCCTGGCGCTGCTCGAATTGATCCGGATTAAGTTGGTGCGGGTGTTCCAGGGTGAGGTCTTCGGCCCCATCCTGGTGACACGGGCATTCTCCCCGATCACTGGGGAGGAACCGGAGAGCCTCTAGGGGGAAGGCCGGATGAGCACAACGATCAATCCATCAGACGACCTAGCCGTGCAGGCAGACGCTCCCTCCGGACCGGCGCTGGCGCAAGACGCCGCGAACGGCGGTGATGGCGATCCTGTCCATGCGTACGGAAGCGGAGACGGTCGCACGGCGGTCCTGGAAGAACGCGAGCTGAAAGCCCTCCTCGAAGCCTTGCTCTTCGTCTCGCACGAGCCGGTCTCAATCGATCGGTTGATGGCCGCGCTGGGCCACACGTCCCCGTCCGAGGTGAGACCGGCATTGCAGCACCTGGGGGAAGACTTCGACCGGGAGGGACGCGGCCTGCAGCTTGTCGAGGTTGCCGGCGGGTTCCAACTGGTCACCCGACCCGACTATGCGCCGTGGATCAAGCGGCTGGACCGAGCCAGGTCGGTCCCCAAGCTGTCCCGCTCCGCGCTGGAGTCGCTCGCGATCATTGCGTATAAGCAACCGATCGTCCGGACGGACATCGAGCAGATCCGAGGCGTGGAAACGTCCAGCGTCCTGCGAACGCTGCTCGAACGCAAGCTCGTGCGGATGGTGGGTCGGAAGGACTCGCCTGGACGGCCGATTTTGTACGGCACCACCAAGACGTTCTTGCAGCATTTTGGTCTGCGGGATCTCTCGGAACTGCCCCCCTTGCGCGAGTTCACAGAACTGGGCGAGTCGGAGCAGGCCTCCTTACCGGTCGAGGAAGACCCGGCCTCTTCGCTCCCTTGAGCCGCCGCATCAGCCTGACGCCATCTGGCTCCCTCGCTGTACCCGTGTCCGCCCCTTGTCCCACGGGACGATCTCCGACTAGAATGACCCACCGGACGTGAGCAGGGGGGAGGCATGATGGAACTGGTGTTACCTGACAGGACACATTCGGTGGCAGCGGACTTGCGCCGAGCGATCGGGCCTGAGAAGGTCAAAGACGATTTTCCCACCCGAACCGCGTATGCGGTGGACGCCAGCATCTATAAAGTCACGCCCCAGGCCATCGTGGTGGCGGAGTCGGAGACCGACATCCAGACCGTGGTGGACTATGCGGCCCGGACTGGGGTTCCGGTCACGCCCCGGGCGGCCGGCACCAACCTGACCGGCTCCGCGATTGGGTCCGGCATCATCCTGGACATTTCGCGCCTGAATCGCATCCTGGAGGTGAACCGGGAAGAAAAATGGGCGCGCGTCCAGCCAGGGATCGTCTACGCCGAACTGAACAAGCGATTGGCCCCGTCTGGCCTGATATTCGGCCCCGACCCGTCAAGCGGCGACATGTGCAAGCTGGGCGGCATGCTGGCCAACAACTCCTCCGGCCCACACACCCTCCGGTACGGCTCGGTGAAGGACAACGTGCACGCGCTCAGGCTGTACGTCGAGTCCTGCGGCTGGCTGGACGCGCGTCCCTACGCCCTCGCCGATCCCCGGCTGGCGGAGCTTCTGGTTGCATATCCTCCGCTCCGAGAAGTCCTCGGGCTCGTTCGGGAGCATGCGGCGCTCATCCGAGCCAGACGACCCGCCGTGAGCAAGAACAGTTGCGGGTACAATCTGTTCGGCCTGGTGGACGGGCTGGACCGGGCCCTGTTCGATCTGCCGAAACTGTTCGTCGGCAGCGAGGGGACGCTCGGCCTCATCAGTGAGGCGACGGTCCGCTTGGTGGACCGTCCAAAGGCCACCGCGACGGCCCTCCTCCACTTCCGTTCGTTGGAAGAGGTGGGCGACGCCGTGGTCGATCTGCTGACCCTGTCGCCAAGCGCCTTGGAGGTGATGGACCGCAATACCTTGGACCTGATCGGTCGCGCACAGCACGGGATTCCGTCCGACGCGGCGGCCACGCTCCTAGCCGAGTTCGATCAGGAGAGCGGGTCCCGCGGCATCGAGGAGAGCATCACCGCGCAGGCGGCGCGCATGACCGACCTGTGCCGCCGATACCGTCTTGCGGCCGACCCGGTGGTGGCGTTTGACCGTGAACAGCGCGAGGCGCTCTGGAAAGCGCGCAAAGCGCTGTATCCCACGCTCTACCGCTATGACCAGCGGAAGAAGCCGATCAACTACGTGGATGACGTGGTGGTGCGCGCCGAGCGGCTCAGCGAGCTCATCCGGTATCTCGAGGACTTTTTCGGCGGGCAGCGGGTCCGGGTCGCGATCTTCGGCCATATCGGCAACGGCAATGCCCATATCGTCCCCCTCCTCGACGTGAACGACCCGGAAGACTTTGCCCGGATGGTGGAGGGATACCGGGAGATTCATCAGACAGTCCTCACGCGGTTTGGCGGCTCGATCTGCGGGGAACATGGGGACGGCCGGGTGCGCGCCGAGTTCGTCCGGCGCATGTTCGGCGAGGAGCTCTACAACCTGTTCGTGCGCGTGAAGCGAAGCCTGGACCCGTCCGGCGTCCTGAATCCCGGCGTGAAAATCAGCGACACCCCGTTCACCGCGCACATCGACTATACCCGCCTCTCCAAAGCCTGCGCGACCTGCGGGAAATGCAATTCGGTCTGTCCGGTGTACGATGTCTTCCAGTCCGAGGACATGAGCTCTCGGGGCTGGTACGAGATCGTCACCGCCAAGGACTATAGCTACCTGAATTCCCAGCGGGTGGTGGAAGCCTGTCTGAACTGCAAATCCTGCCGGACTGTCTGTCCGGCCGATGTCGACGTCTCCGACCTGATCCTCAAGCGCCGCGCCGAGCACCCGAACCGCATGGCGGGGTACGTGTTCGCGCTGCACGCGCGCCCGTGGCTGTTCGAGCCCCTGCTCAAAGCCGCGGCCCGTACGCAGCGGCTCTGGGACCGGCCCCGGCCTCGGGCCTGGCTGGAACGGCTGACGCGGCCTTTTTTGCGCCGCATCGCCCACACCGCCCGCATTCCGCGCGAGATGGTGCTCCCGCGCCTGGCGATCAGGCACCTGCGCGACCGGTATCCCGAGCTGACGCGGAACGCCGGCTCCACCAACGGGAGGCGGGTCGCCTACTTCCACGGATGCGCGGCCAACTACTTCGATGATGGCGTGGGCGACGCGGTCATCGCCGTCCTCCGACGGCATGGGGTCGAACCGGCGCTCCCGCCTCAGCGCTGCTCGGGGACCCCGATCCAGACCTACGGGCATGCCGGCCTCGTCGCCGAAGGCGCCCGCTATAACCTTGCCGCCTTGGCGCCGTACGAGACGGTCGTGACCGGTTGCGCGTCGTGCACGCTCATGCTCAAGGATTATCCAGCACTCTTCGAGGGGAAGCCCGAACAGGACGCAGCGGCACAACTCGCCCGCCGCGTGAAACATCTTGCCGAGTTCGCCGCCGAGTCGCCGCCGGTCAGGATGGAGCGGGACCGGACCACCGCCCCTGCGCTCAAGGTCACGTATCATTCCTCCTGCCATCTCCGAGCGGCGGGGGTCACGAAACAGCCACGCCAGGTTTTAGCGGCGCTGCCGGGCGTGGAGCTGATCGAGATGGAGGACGCCGACCGGTGCGCAGGGGGTGCTGGCACCTACATCCTGAAGGACTACGACACGGCGCTCAAAATTTTCGAGCGGAAGAGACAGGCGATTGACCAGAGCGGAGCGGACGTGGTGGCCACCAGCTGCCCCGCCTGCATGATCCAGCTCACCAACGGGCTGAGAGGCCGGGTGCGGGTCGCGCACATTGCGGAGCTGCTGCGTGACGCGTACACGGGGGCATCCCCACCGACGGAAGACCGCCGGGCGTCGGACCCATGACGTTTCGGAAGGCGGACTGGCTCTATCTGCTGGCGGCGGGACTCGTCGTGCTGGGCGTGTCGTTGCTGCCTTCGCCGCGCGACAGGAATCCTCCGATTCCCGGCGACCCGGATCATCGGGTCCTCGCATCCGATACGGATTGTCTCCGCTGTCATGTCATCGGACAGAGTCGGCCGTTGCCTGACCGACATCCGAAACGCCGGGACTGCGCGCGTTGTCACCGGCGGGCCCAACCGGACGAGGCGGGGAGGCCAGCCCCGATCGAGGCAGCCTGGTTCCTGACCGTCGCGGAGCAGGGGAGGGGAGTGCACCACGCATGGTGACGGTGTTGCTGTTCGGGCAGACCTTGCTGCAGAGCGCGGAGGAGCCCGAGTTTCAGTTCGAAGTGACCGGGCCAACGACCGTGAAGGGCCTGCTCGACGCGAATCGGAGCCGACTCGGCGGGGTGATCCAGTTCATGGGCACGGGCGAGTTGCTGGTCACCGTCAATCGCAAAGTCGGGAGCCTGGACTCCCTGGTGCAGGATGGCGACACGGTCAAGCTGACCCACCAGTTCAACCCGACCTATGACGGCGCGACGTGGCACAATCCTTGACGTGCGTCTGACGGTTCCAGCGGACTCGTGCGCCTTCCCGCGGGTCCTGTCGCGGCGATCCGCCCCCGCTGTCCTCGCTCCACCCATCCCCCCGTGGGGGTCGCTTCAGGGTTTGGCGGTGCGTGGGTGTGTGGTGCCGGTACTCGTTGGCAGCCTGTATGCTTCTCGCCCCTTCCGCTGCGGGCAGCGGGGGACCCGATCGCCACGTCACCCGCCGGCCTGCGCAGATGGATAGCGGTTTGTTTTTCGGCTTAGGATCAACTGGCGGGCGGGGGCGGTACGGCGACTGCGCCCATCCGACGGTACTTCTCAGTGCGTCGGGCGAGCAGCTCCGCCACCGGCAACTCCTCGAGCTGGCTGAGGTGAGTGGACAGGACCTTGGACGCGCGTTCCGCCATCCCGTGGGGGTCGCGGTGCGCGCCACCGACCGGCTCGGGAATGACCTCGTCGATGACCCCCAGGTTCAGCAGATCATGCGCGGTCATCTTGAGCGCCGCGGCGGCCTCGGGAGCTTTCGCGGGATTGTTCCACAGAATCGCGGCACACCCCTCCGGAGAAATGACCGAGTAGATCGCATGTTCTAACATCAGCACGCGGTCGGCCACGGCGAGCGCCAGGGCCCCGCCGCTGCCTCCCTCGCCGATGACCACGGACACAATCGGGACCTTCAGCCCCGCCATCACCAGGAGATTGCGCGCAATGGCCTCGGCTTGCCCACGCTCCTCCGCCCCAATCCCGGGGTAGGCGCCCGGCGTGTCAATAAAGGTCAGGAGAGGGCGCCTGAACTTTTCGGCCAGCTTCATCAGGCGCAGCGCTTTCCGGTAGCCCTCGGGGTTCGGCATCCCGAAGTTGCGCTGCATCCGCTCCTTGAGGGTTTTGCCCTTCTGGTGGCCGATCACCATCACCGATCGCCCGTTGAATCGGGCCAGTCCGCCCACGATCGCCCGGTCGTCCCCGAAGGCGCGGTCACCGTGCAGCTCCACAAAGTCCCGGCACATGGCCGCCACGTAATCTAGCACCGACGGCCGCAGCGCATGCCGGGCCAGCTGGGTTCGCTGCCAGGGCGTGAGCCGGCTGTACAGCTCGAGTTCGGTCTGGGCCAGACGGGCTTTCAGTTTGCGGATCTCGTCCTGGACCGACCCGCGCGCGGCCCCGGCCCCGGTCAGCTTTTCGATCCGTTCCTCGATTTCCCGGATCGGTTGTTCAAACTCCAGATAGTCTCTCATCGCACCCTGCTCATCAGGCTCTCGTCGTAGAGTCTACAACAAGGCGACAGCGCCTTTGCCAAGCATCTCCTCCACCTCGGCCACGAAGGTCTCATTGGGCAACACCGTGAGATCGCGAAGAGGAGCCGTATCGGCTTCAAGATTGGAGGCATCGAATGTTCACCCGCGCCACGGCTCGGGCCTGCAACTCCGTGAGGGACTCGATGCGGGTGCCTTTGAGCCGTGTCCCCTTTTCCGCGCGCTCCACCATGCCGGTCACACGAATCACGCTCTCCGGCACGATGAGCGCACCGGAGGCCTTGTAGAGGTCCGGAAAGGCGATGACCTCCACCAGTCCATGCATATCCTCAAGCTGAAAGTAGGCCATCCGGTCGCCCTTCTTGGTCATCATGGGCCGAATCCCGTTGATGATGCCGCAGAGTTTCACCTCTCTCCCATCCGCGACCTCGGCGAGACCCTCCGAGCTGGAGGTGGCGAATTTTTGGATCGCGCCGGCATAGCGCGCGAGCGGGTGAGAACTGATATAGAAGCCGGTCAGCTCACGCTCGTATTTCAGCATCTGAT
>MNDM01000006.1 GCA_001914955.1 Nitrospirae bacterium 13_2_20CM_2_62_8
AAAATAACTATCCGCGCCCATTTGATCGAAGGGCGCGGGTCAAGCAAAGCTTGGTATGTACCTCCTCGGGCTTATCACTCGCTGCGGCCTTGCCGGGCGGGCTTTTCCAGCATCCTCTGGGTTCCACACAGCGCCCTCTCGTCATCGTGAGAGTGACTCGTGGTCCCCGGGCTCCGGGGGGGGCAACAGTCTTTTGCTATGAATGGCCGCGATTGGCAGATCGGCCGCATCCTGGGCATCCCGATCAAGGTCCATGTATCCTGGTTCTTGATCTTCGGGTTCGTCACGTGGAGCCTGGCCACCGGGTATCTGCCGGAGTCGATTCCGGGCCTTTCGGTCCCGCGCTACTGGATGATGGGCGGCGTCGCTTCGCTGCTGCTGTTTGGGTCGGTTCTCCTTCACGAGCTGGGCCACTCGTTCGTGGCGCTGCGGTACCGAATCCCGATCCGCCAAATCACGCTCTTTGTCTTCGGAGGCATCGCCCAGATGCATCGGGAGCCGCCCGGGCCCCGAGCGGAGTTCCTAATCGCGATCGGCGGGCCGATCGTCAGCTTCGCCCTGGGAGGGCTGCTCCTCGGGTTGGTGTCTGTTGCTCAGACTCGGCCGGGTCTGGTGGCTCTCGGATTCCTGCTCGGCGCGATTAACCTCCAACTCGGGCTGTTCAACCTCATCCCCGGGTTCCCCCTTGACGGCGGGCGGGTGCTCAGAGCAGGCCTGTGGGCATGGTCAGGTGATTTCGATCGAGCCACACGGCAGGCTTCTCTCGCTGGCCAGGGGTTTGGAGTGGCGCTCGTGTCCCTGGGGACGGTGTTGCTGCTCGGCGCCGCCACCGGCGCCATGCCGGAGCCGCTGGCGGCGAACGGCGGGTGGATCATCCTGATCGGCGTGTTCTTGTTCGTCGCGGCCCGTGGCAGCCGGCGCCAGGCGTCCATCCGGTCCGCTCTCGCCCGGGTCGCGGTCGGAGATTTAATGGTGCGCGATGTGGTCACGATCAGCCCGGACCTCAATGTGGGTGAAGCGGTGGCTCAGCACTTCCTCCGGCACGGCTATGAAGGCTTCCCGGTCGCGGAGGACGGTCGCGTGGTCGGGATGGTGACGATCCATGACGTGCAGTCCCTGCCCCAGTCCCTCTGGCAATGGCGGCGAGTGCGGGACATTATGCAGCCCTGGTCGCCCGCGATGGAGATCGCCCCCGATGCGACGGCGTTGAAGGCGCTCGAGCAGATGCTTCGCGAAGGGCAGGGCCGCCTGGCGGCGGTTCAGGAGGGACGGCTGGTCGGCCTGATCACCCGTTCCGGCGTGAACCGGTTTTTGCAGCTTCGAAACCCACGACGCTCAAAGAGTACAGATAGTTCTGAGTACTGAGTTATGAGTGCTGAGCTTATCGGAGGCCCCTATTCGCCCGCTCGGGCCACGGAGAGGTTCTGGGAGATCGCCACACTGACGAGATGCACCGCCAGCAGAAAGCCGTACACCACGCAAAAGAAATTGAACGCCGCCCGGGAAAAGTCCACCAACAGGATCGGCAGAAAGACCGCGAACAGGACGCTCGCGATCAGCGTGGCGAGCGTCAAACGCCGGCAGAACTCATAGGTCGGTTCTTCCTGGATCGGCTTCAACACCCTGGCGTAACGATCGGCCCGAGCCAGACAGGCCTGCTTCACGGATGAGTTGGACGGCCCCCGCCGGGACAGGCTTTCCGCTCGAACCCCCGTGAATCAGCTCCCGCTCGAACAGCGGGAACCCGTACTTCAGGACGGCGAGCGCGATGGCAGCGGTCATGGTCTTGTCCGGGATATACCACAAGCAGTGCTGCATCCAGTACACGAACGTCACTCCCAGACTCTTCCCCAACGTGGTACCGAAAACTGCTTGAAGGTGATGGCTCAGCACCTGCTGCCAGTCTGAGGCGAACCGGTCGAGAACGGCGGCCACCTGCGGGCTCAGCGCAAACGCGGTCTGTCCCGAGACGGCCGCCCCCACGAAGGCGCCGGGGATACTCATGACACAGCCGCCCAGGACGCCGAAGCTCGCCAGATACCACACATGGGAGATGATCGAGCCTCGAGCGGATCGCATGTACTTCCGAAACCAGGCTCGGCGCGCCATCAGGCCCCAGAAGACGCCCCCCGTCATGTTCACGAGAGACCAGGGGAAGATGGACAGCGCGGCCCCCGGCTCCGGATAGAGGAGCCAGTTCACGACCGAACTGGAGAGCAATCCGACCATCATGCCCCACCATGGACCCAGGAGGAACGCGGCCAGAGCCGTGCCGGTCATGTCGAGATAGAGAATGCTCTGCAACTGGCGGCTCAGCACGAGGCCGAGGTAATTGAGGAGGACCCCTGCCGCGGCGATGACGGTGATTTCGTGGACCAGGAGATAGGCGGAGACTTGGAACACCTTGGTCGGCGCCCGATGTCGGGAAAGGGGCGCTTCCTCGGCCTGGGCGCGCTGGGCCACGGGCTCAGCTTCTTTCTTGCGCGGGTGGGCCGTCGCGAGACGCTCTTTCAGGGTCAGGAACTTGTCCATGATCGAGAGGCACGCGGCCACAAACGCGGCGAGGGCCCCGGCGAGGATGAGGGTGTCCTGGTTCATGTTCATGCGCCAACCACTCCGTGCGTATGCTAACGAGCGAACGCCCTGATCCTACAACGGAACCTGCTCAGGCACCAGGAATTCGTGAAACGTGTGTTCAGTGAAATTCAGGGGGACATCGATGGCTGGCGGGGTACTTGCAGACGATGGACGATCGCCGCGCTAAAGAGCAGCAAGACCGCGGAATAGTACACCCACAAGAGAAACAGCACGACCACGAGCAGCGAGCCGTACATCCGGCTGTAGACCGTCAGGCTCGGCACATAGATGCTGAACAGGTGTTTGGCGCCCTCCCAGAGGAGCGCGAAGATCATCCCGCCAACGGCCGCATCACGCCAGAGGGGACGGGTCCGAGGGAGATACCGATAGAGGCAGGTGACGGCGGTCAACACGAGCAGGAACGGGAGGCTGTAGGACAGGAGGAACTCGTAGGTGGCGACTGCCATCGGACTGATGCCTCCGAACCCCGGCGCATAGAGGACGACCAGATCGAGGATTTGCGTCACGAGGTATGACAGAGTGAAGAGAGCTCCCACGAGCCCCAGTAAGGCGATGGAGATCGCCGTCGTCATCAACGGATGCCGCTGCCGCGGCGCCTCGAACACGACGTTCACGGCGTAATCCACCTCGTAGAATACTTGAAGTCCGAACCACGCGAAGGTCAGGAGAACCACCACATGGGAGACCTGCTCCCCGGCGACCCGCTCCATCTCTTCCGCGATCTCCGCCCCCAGGCTGGGCAGAAACCCCTGGAGGAAGGTGAGCAGTTGCTCAGAGCCATCTTGGTCGAGGCGCATGAAGAAACTGACCCCGTGGAGCAGGAGAAATACGATCGGAAAGAAAGAGAGAAGGGCAAAATACGCCAGCGAGGCGGACAGGCTGGAGCAGCCGTGGCGTCGGAAGTCGGACACGGCGGCTAACAGCAATCGGAGGAAGGCCTTCACCCCGCTAGGATGCGGTCAAACGAGAGGGCCGTCAAGGAATAATGGTCAACGGCGAATGGGTCATGTTTGACCACGAGGAGAGATCGAGCGTCAATCGTCGGCGGTCATTTCAGGCTGAGCACCGCGTACGTGGTAACGGACACGAGCGGGTTCGGGTAGAGGCCGAGGAGAATCACGCCGGCAAGGGTGCTGGCCAGGACGATCGTCATGGCCGGCGACATGGCCAGGCGTGGTAACGGCCCCTCGACGGCCTCGGGGTCGCGCATATACATGACCATCACCACCCGGAGGTAGTAATAGGCGGAGACGGCGGCGAACAGCACGGCCACCACCGCCAGCCAGGTCAGTCCGGCCTTGACGGCAGCCATGAACAAATAAAACTTGCCGATGAAGCCGGCGGTGGGGGGGATCCCCGCGAGCGACACCATGAAAACCAGCATCAGGAACGCGGCCAGTGGCTGCCGCTTGGCCAGACCGGTGAAATCTTCGATCTCGTCGCCTTCCAGGCCTCCTTTGCGGAGCATCGCCACCACCGCGAAGGCCCCCAGGGTCATAAAGGCATAGACCGCCAGGTAGAGCATGACGCTGGACACGCCGAGGGTTCTCACCGCACCCTCCGCCTCCGTCTGCCCGGCCACGACCACCCCGATGAGCGCGTAGCCGGCGTGCGCAATGCTGGAATACGCGAGCATCCGTTTGATGTTGGTCTGGACGATCGCCACGACATTGCCCAGGACCATCGTGGCGACGCAGACCACGAGGAACAGGCCGTACCAGTTGGCCTTGAGCCCGCCCAGGCCTTCCAGAAAGACGCGCAGGAAGGCGCCGAAGCTGGCCGCCTTGGAGGCGACCGCCATGAAGGCGGTGACGGAGGTGGGCGCGCCTTCATAGACGTCCGGGGTCCACATGTGAAACGGCACGACCGCGATCTTGAAACCGAACCCGACCACCAGCAGGATCAGCGCGACCACGAGGGCCGGATCGTCGAGGCCGCGCGAACCGACCGCCGCAGCGATGGCGGCCAGGCGGGTGCTGCCGGCGACGCCGAACAGCAGCGAGATGCCGTACAGCAGGATCCCGGAGGAGAAAGCCCCCAACACGAAGTACTTCGCCGCGGCCTCGAGCGAGCGCGCCTCGAACCGCTTGAAGCCGGCCAGCACATACAGCGAGAGGGACATCAACTCGATGCCCAGGTAGATCGTCAGCAGGTCGGTGGCCGAGACCATGATCATCATCCCGCAGAGTGAGAGCAGGATGAAGCCGTAGTACTCGCCCAGATGGATCCGCTCCGTTCGTAGATACGCCAACGACATGAGAATGGTGAGGCCGCTCGCGAGGTAGAGCAACAGCTTCCAGAAACAGGCGTAGGGGTCGAGCAGCACCAGGTCGCTGAACGCGGACACCCGCAGGTGCATCTGCGAGGAGGTGACACCGGCACAGACCGCCAGCGACACCAGACTGAGCCAGGCCAGCCAGTCTTTTCTCGACGCCGGGGTGATCGGGTCCAGCCCCAGCACGAGGCAGGCTGCGGCCACGATGATCAGCTCCGGAAGCACGGCTGTGAGATCGGATAAGGGAAGAGTCATGGGTTGGGGACGGCGAGCGACACCTCCTCCAGGTCCACATGTTCGATCAGGTTGTTCACGCTGGCGTGCATCGCCGTCAGCACCGGGTTCGGGAAGAGACCGATCCAGAAGACCAGCACGACCAGCGGGACGAACGTAGCCATTTCGCGCAGGTTGAGGTCACGCAGCCGTTCCGTGTTGTGGCCGTCCGGGAGCCCGAAGGCCACGCGCTGGACCATCCACAGGAGATACACCGCGGCGAGGATGACTCCCAGCGCCGCGATCGCGGCCGCGGCCTGGCTCCAAAGAAACGTGCCCACCAGGACGAGGAACTCTCCCACAAAGCTGTTCGTGCCCGGGAGTCCCAGGGAGGATAGCGCAAAGATCACCAGGACGGTGGCGAAGCGCGGCATCGGCCGGGCGAGGCCGGCATTGTCGGCGATCATGCGGCTATGCGTCCGTTCGTAGATGGCCCCCACGCAGAGGAAGAGCGCGCCGGTCGTGATGCCGTGGTTGACCATTTGCAGGACCGCGCCCTCGATGCCCTGGGCGTTCAGCGCGAAAATCCCCAGGGTCACGAATCCCATGTGGCTGACGCTCGAATAGGCGATCAACTTTTTCAGGTCGGCCTGCGCCAAGGCCATGTAGGCCCCGTACAGGATCGCGATCAGCGAGAGGGCCACCATGATCGGGGTAAAGGTCTCGGTCGCGTCCGGCAGCATCGGAAGCGTGAAGCGCAGGAAGCCGTACGCCCCCATCTTCAACAGCAGGCTGGCCAGGAAGACGCTGCCGGCGGTCGGCGCCTCCACGTGCGCGTCCGGCAGCCAGGTATGAAACGGGAACATCGGGACTTTCACGGCGAACGCGACAAAGAAGGCCCAGAACACCCAGTTCTGAACGGTCGGCGAATATCCGACCCGGCTGAGGAGAAGCATGTCGAAGGTCTGCCCCCCGTGGAAGAACACGACGAGGATCGCGATGAGGAGCAGGACGCTGCCGACGAGCGTGTACAGGAAGAACTTCATCGCCGCGTACAACCGGTTTGGACCTCCCCAGACCCCGATGATCAGGTACATCGGGATCAGCATGGCCTCCCAGAACACGTAGAACAGCACGAGGTCCAAGGCCACGAAGACGCCCAGCATGGCGGTCTCCATGATCAGCATCGTCGCCATGAACTCTCTGATGCGGGCCTCGATGGCTTTCCATGACGCGAGCACGCACAGGGGGGTGAGGAACGTAGTGAGGAGGAGCAACGGCAGGCTGATGCCATCGATGCCGATGCTGTAGTTGATGGAAGGCGAGGCGATCCACGAGACCCGCTCCGTGAATTGCATACGCGGCGTAGAAGGGTCGAAGAGGAGCCAGAGCGGAAGCGAGAGACCCAGGTCGGCCAGCGCGACGACGAGGGCCGTCCATCGCACCAGCGACTCCTTGACGAAGAACAGCATCACCGCCCCCGCTAGCGGGAGAAAGACGACGGCCGTCAGCCAGGGGAAGCCGGTGGTCTGGATTGTTGGATCACTCATGATTGGTCAGGGAATCTGGTAATTGTGTAATTAAGTAATTGACTAATTGCTGAATTACTTATTTACTTAGTTACTCACAAAAACAGATATACGCTCAAAATGAGAACGGCGCCGAGCGTCATGCCGAGCGCGTAATGTTGAGTCTGGCCGCTCTGCACGAGCCGCATCACCCACCCCCACCAGGCGATCGCGCGGGCCACCCCGTTGACCGCTGCGTCGATCATCGCCACGTCCACCCAGGTCCAGAGGCGGTCGGCCAGCCGGACTGTCGGTCGCACCACCGCGCGGTCGTAGGCCTCGTCCACGTACCATTTATTCAAGGAAAGGCGATACACCCGCTGCCATTGTCCCGCGAGCCGGTCCGGCAGCCCCGGCCATCTGACGTAGACGATGTACGCGGTTGCAATCCCGACGAGTCCCATCAACGTGGCGACCGCCATGATGCCGCCGGCGGCGGATCCCTCATGGTGGACTGCCAGGCCTCCGGGACCCGGGATGGCCGGCGCAAGGAAGCCGGGGATCGCGGGATACCCGACCGCGATGGACAGAAACGCCAGGATGACGAGCGGGACCGTCATCGTTCGCGAGGGTTCATGCAGGTGCCCGGCGTGCTGCGGATCCACCCGCGATTGGCCCCAAAAGGTCACGAACACGAGGCGAAAGCTGTAGAACGCCGTGAGCGCCGCCGTCACCAGGGCGGCTGCGGCGAGCGTTTTGCCCAGCGCGCCGGCCGACCAGGCCTCAACCATGATCTCGTCCTTGCTAAAAAAGCCGGCGGTGAAGGGGAATCCTGCCAGAGCCAAGGAGCCGATCACGAAGGTCCAGTAGGTCACCGGCAGCTTGTCCTTGAGTCCCCCCATCTTCCGCATGTCCTGCTCGTGGTGGAGCGCGATGATCACCGACCCGCATCCCAAAAACAGGAGGGCCTTGAACGCGCCGTGGGTGAGCAGATGGAAGATCCCGGCCGCGTAGGCGCCCAGCCCGCAGGCCATCATCATGAATCCGAGCTGGCTGACGGTGGACCAGGCCACCACGCGCTTGATGTCATACTGCGTCAGCGCGATCGTGGCCCCGAGGAGCATCGTGGCGGTGCCGGTCACCGCGACCACGTCCATCGCCGCCGCCGACAGGTTGTAGAGCGGCGCCATCCGCGCCACCATGAACACGCCGGCGGTCACCATGGTAGCGGCGTGAATCAACGCCGAGATCGGCGTGGGGCCTTCCATGGCGTCCGGCAGCCACACATGGAGCGGCACCTGCGCCGATTTGCCCACCGCTCCCAGGAACAACAGCAGGCAGATCATGGTCACCGTCGAGACCTCCCACGTGCCCCCGATGGGACTCAAGAGATTGACGGTTTCTCCCGTGAGATCGGCCGCCTGGGCAAAGACATGGCGATATTCCAACGACCCGAAGGTCAGCCACACCAGCAACACCCCCAACAGAAACCCGAAATCTCCCACCCGATTGACGATGAAGGCCTTGGTCGCCGCAGCGCGGGCCGTTGCGCGCTCATACCAATGGCCGATCAAGAGGTAGGAGCACAGCCCGACCGCCTCCCAGAAGACGAACAACTGCAGGAAGTTGTCGGCCATCACCAGCATGAGCATCGCAAAAGTGAACAAGGCGATGTAGGCGAAGAACCGGGCATAGCCGCGCTCGCCGTGCATGTAGCCGATCGTATAGACGTGCACGAGCCCGCTGACGATCGTCACCAGCAATAACATGACGGCGGTGAGGCGATCGAAGTAGAGGCTGAGCTCGATGCGGAGATCTCCGGAAGTCAGCCAGGTATAGAGGGGGATCGTCACATTTCTTCCGCCCGCGACCTCATCGAACACGAACAGTGAGAAGAGAAACGAGGTCAGGACTGCCGGCACGGCCACGAGGTGAGCCTGGTCCTTGATCCAGTGGCCGAAGAGCCCCAGGATCAGGAACGCGGCAAGCGGAAGGAGCGGAATCAACGTGTATAGCAGAGATTCCAATCGGCCTCGTTCACTCGTTACTCATGACTCGTTACTCATAACTTCGTTACCATTTCAGTAACTGAAACTCGTCCACGTTGATGCTGGACCTGCTCCGGTACAGGGCGATGATGATGGCCAATCCGACCGCCACCTCCGCCGCGGCGACGGTGAGCGCGAAAAAGACGAACACCTGGCCGGCGATGTTCTGGAAATAATACGAGTAGGCAACGAAGTTGATGTTCGTGGCATTCAGCATCAGCTCGACGGACAGCAGAATGATAATGATGTTCCGGCGGATCAGAACGCCCACCACGCCGGTGATGAAGACGATCGCGCTCAGGATCACGTAGTAAGAGAGGGGAATAGCCATAAGTCTGTTCGTTATTCGTTATTCGTTATTCGAAAGTCCAAAAAGGGCCCTGTACTCCTCAACGGTCTGTCTCCGCCGAATAACGAATAACGGTATAACGAATGGCTTCTCATTGCTGTTCAAAGAGGTCTCGTTTCGCCAGGACGATCGCGCCGATCATCGCCACGAGCAGGATCAGCGAAGCGACCTCGAATGGGAAGAGGTAGGTCGTGTACAGCACGTCGCCGATCGTCTCGGTGTTCCCGACAACCTGGGCGACGCTCCCGGGCGGCGGCATGGGGGGGACGTCCGACTCCCTCCGCTGGAACGCCAACAACAGCACTTCGGTGACGATGACCAAACCCAGGAACGCACCGATCGGGAGCTGGGGATGATAGCGGTCCTCGCGTTTGACGTTCAACAGCATCACCACGAACAGGTAGAGCACCAGAATGGCGCCCGCGTACACGATCACCTGCACGGCAGCCAGGAACTCGGCGTGCAGCGTCACGTACAGCCCGGCCACATGGAAAAACATGATCAGCAGGGAGAGGACGCTGTAGATGGGATTGCGAAGGGCCACCACCAGGAGAGCGGTCAGGATGATGACGCCAGCGAGGTAATAGAAGAAGAACAGTCCCACGTCGCGCCTAGCCTGGATTCTTCATGAATGCCGTCGCGAGACGGCCGAGACCGAAGCCCGCCGGGGCTTCTCGCAAGTACGGCCGACGGAGGCGTACCCTCTGTGGTACGTCGAGGAGGACGAACGAGAAAAGCGCCGCCGGGCAAGAGGATCGGATGTCGTAGTAGGCATTCATGGAGAGTCCTGGCTTAACTATTTTTGGGAGGCAAATGCGTGAACGCGACGTTGAAGAAGGCCACGTTCGGATGCTGCAGTTCCAGTCTCTTCTCCCGCACCGGGAACGCCCGGTCCCCGATGGCCAGGAGTTGCTCCTTGTTCAAATAGAGGTGGCGCTTGTCATAGACGGCCCACTCGTACTCGCGGGTCATGCCCAGCGCGTCCACCGGGCAGGCCTGTACGCATAGGCCGCAGAAGAGGCAGCGGGTCATGTCCATGTAATACTCTTTGGCGTACCGCTTCGTGGGCTCCCCGGGTACCTCCGCGCTGATCACCTTGATGACCCGCGAGGGGCAAGCGGCCTCGCAGAGGTCGCAGCCGACGCACTTCTCGATGCCGTCGTCATACCGGAGCAGGGAGAGCATCCCGCGGTAGCTGTCCGGCAAGGTCCGCTTCTCGTGGGGATACTGCAGCGTGATCGGCTTGTAGTGCAGCAGGTGCCTGAGCGTGGCGTTCATGCCCACGAGAATCTCGTAGAAGATGATTGTCTTGAGCCAGGCTTTGATCTTCATAGCCATCAGCTATCAGCAATCAGCCATCAGCTCCTGGGGAAAAGGTACGCCGCGATGGCGGTGATCAGAATGTTTCCCAGGGCGATGGGAAGCATCACCTTCCACCCGAACCGCATGAGCTGGTCGTACCGCAAGCGCGGCAGCGTCGCGCGCAGCCAGAAGAACAGGAACAAAAAGAAATAGACTTTGACCGCAAACCAGATGGTCGCGGACAGCCACAGCAGATGCGCCAGGGAGCCGTGGAACTGCAGGAACGGCGCGGGCGCGTTCCACCCGCCCAGGAACAGCGCGGCGGCGATGCAAGAGACCAGGATCATGTTAGCGTATTCAGCCAGGAAGAAGAACGCGAACCGCATCCCGCTGTACTCGGTGAAGAAGCCCGCCACCAACTCGCTCTCGGCCTCCGGCAGGTCGAACGGCAGCCGGTTGGTTTCCGCCACCGCCGAGATGACGTACACGACGAAGGCGAAAATTTGGGGGAACGGCGGGGCGATGATGAACCAGTTCCAGAACCAGCCGGTCTGAGCCTCAGTGATCTTGACCAGGCTCAGCGAGCCTGCCAGCAGCAGCACGCCGACGATCGCCAACCCCACGTTCAGTTCGTAACTGATGACCTGGGCCGCAGACCGCAAGCCACCGAGCAACGAATACTTGCTGTTTGAAGCCCAGCCGCCCAGGATGATCCCGTACGCGCCGATCGACGTGAACGCGAGGATGTACAAAATCCCTACGTTAATGTCGCTGATCACGAACGGCTTGAACTGGACACCAAACACCTCCACGGTCAGGTCAGGCCCGAATGGAATGACGGCGAAGCCGATCAACGCGGGCACCAGGGCCAGGAGGGGCGCCATGCTGAACAGGAACTTGTTCGCTCCGGCCGGGACGATGTCCTCCTTGAAGAAGAGCTTCAGTCCGTCGGCGACGGGTTGGAGGATGCCGTAGGGTCCCACTTCCATCGGTCCCATCCGGTCTTGCATCCAGCCGAGCACCTTGCGCTCCGCCAGCGTGAGAAACATCACCGTGAGCAGCACAACGCCCATCACGACTGCAATCTGGGTGAGCGACAAGGCGAGCTTGACTCCGACTTCAACCACAGTTCCTCCCAATTCGTTAAACGTTATTCGTTAATCGCGACCCCGGGTAAGCCAAGTAATTAAGTAACTTAGTAATTGGTAATTACTCACTTACTTATTTACTCAGTTACTATCGCCAACGAATAACGGTTAACGATTCTCAATTTTCTCCACCTTCACCTGAGTCGTCTTGAAATACGGCACCTGCGTCTGAGGATCCGTGGAGACACTCAGCAACCGACGCGCATCCTCATCAAAATGTTCCGGAAACAGAGCCAGACCCTCGGGTACGCGGTCCAGCAGTTTGACTGTCGTGGTCATCTGACCCAGTCCATTCGAGAGTCGGACGCAATCTCCGTCAGCGATGCCAAGTCGGCCCGCGTCGGCGGGGTTCAGCCCCAGCGCGCCGGTCGCCTGGATCTGAAGCAGACCCTTCGACCGGGTCGAGAGTTTCCCGGAATGGAACAGCGTCTGACCCACCACCAGCGTTAAACCGGTAACGCGGGGCACCCGTTTCAATCCCGGAGCAACGGGTCCCCGTCCCCGGTCACGCGCCACAGCCTCAGGCCGGCCCGACTCGGCTGAGTTCGTCGCAGGCTGAGCCTTGTGGTTCGACAGGCTCACCACCCCGAGCTTCATCGAGGGGTCGAAGGGCCTCTCGCCCGGGAGCTGATAACGAGCCGCCACATCCTCGGCGTACCCCTCCCGGAGGTAACGATCCACGGCCGCGTTGTCCGGCCGCGGCGGGGTCGGCGCCGGCCCCAGCAGGCCGTAGCCGGGAATCAGATTTCTGATCTCCTTCAGGATTTCCCTGGCCTCTCCGTACTCGATCGGGTAGGCCATCAGCACCGAGAGGGCGGAGAGGACTTCCCAGTCCGGTCGGCTCTCGCCGATAGGCTCGATCGTGCGCCGGACCGCCTGCACGTGCCCCTCGGTATTCGTAAAGGTGCCGTCCTTCTCCGCGTAGGAGCAGGCCGGCAGGACGACATGGGCCAGCGCGGCGGTCTCAGTCAGAAACAGTTCCTGGCAGACGAGCAACTCCAGCCGCTCCAAAGCCTCTTTGACCCCTGCCCCCTGCGGTAGCGAGCCCACGGGGTTTTCCCCTACGATGAACATGGCTTTCACGGTGCCGGCCCGTCCCTCCTCGAGAATTTCCATCAGCGTCTTGCCCGGTCCTTTCGGCAGCTCTTCCTTCCAGAAGCCGGCAAGGCGCGCGCGAGCGGTCTGGTCGTTCTGGTCGAAAGGCCCCGGCAGATACTCCGCCGCCGCCCCCATCTCCACCGCTCCCTGGTCGTTGTTCTCCTCGGCGAGGGGACCCAACCCGCATCCCGGTCGGCCGTGCTGCCCGGTCAGCAGCAACAGATCCAGGAGATTCGTCAAGATGCCGGTGCTCCCGGGGGTCCTCAGCACGCCCTGTCCGACCAGAATAACGGCTCGTGGCGCGCGCGCGAACAAGCTGGCCGCCTCGACGAGAGCCTTGGATGTCGTCATGGCGGCTGCTTCCACGCCCGGCCAGGACAGGGCCTGCACGGCCTGACGAAGGGCTTGCACGTAAGCGGGAGCCCGCTGCGACAAGGCTGGGTCAATGAGGCCCTCCTCAACCACCGCCTTGATCAGCCCCAGCACGACGGTCCCGAACCGCTCAGGATGGACACAGAAATGATGCGCGGACAAGTTGGCGATGTTGCTGATGGTCCCGACCGCCGGCACCAACGCTTCAATCGTCAGCAACCTGGCCCCCCGCTTCTTGACCGCCTCTTTCACCTTGAGGCCGGTGATCGGGTTGGTCTCGGTAATGTTCGTCCCGACCAGCAACAGGGCATCAGCGGCCACGATGTCTTCGAAGGTCACCGTCCAGCGATGTGTGCCCTGGACGCGACGGAGCGCCCGAACTCCGTTGATGTGCCCGTAGCGGGTACTGCTGTCGATCTTATTCGAGCCGATCACCAGTCGCATGAACTTCTGGAAGACGTAGAGGTCCTCGTTCGTGCAGCGCGAAGCGATCAAGCCGGCGAAGGCCTCCGCCCCATGCGTGAGCTTCAAGCGGATGCAGGTCTCCGCGATGAGCTCGAGGGCTTCCTCCCAGGTTGCCTGGACCAGTTTGCCGTCGCGCCGGATGAGGGGATGCTGAAGGCGGTCCGGGTGCGTGCTGACGTGGTACCCGAAAAAGCCCCGCGCGCACAGGTCGCCGTTGTTGCGGCCGGCGCCGTGGGCGGACATGACCTCGATCAGGTCGTTCTCCTTGGTCTGAATCGTGATCTGGCAGCCGTCCCCGCAGTACGTGCAGATGGTGTCGGCTCGTTTCAGCATCCACGGACGGAACTCGTACATGGACAGGCGGCTGGTGAAGGCGCCGACCGGACAGATCTGCACGCACCCCCCGCAGAACTCGCAGTCCAACTCATGGTTGGTGAAGTGCTTGATCTCGGTCATCGTCCCGCGGCCGGCCGGCGCCAGCGCCTTCACATCCATCACCTCGTCGCAGTACCGCACGCAGCGCAGGCATTGGACGCACCGGTTCATCTGCGTCTCGATCAGCGGGCTGAAGTACTCCTTCTCGAACACCCGCTTGACCTCGATGAACCGGCTGGTGGTCGGCGTGTACTCATGCGAAAAATCCTGCAGGTCGCAGCGGCCGCCCTGGTCGCAGACCGGGCAGTCCAGCGGATGGTTGGCCAGGATAAACTCCAGCACCGACTTGTGCGCTTGGGTGACGACGGGCGTCGCGGTGCGCACCACCATGCCCTCGGCAACCGGCGTGCTGCAAGAGGTCTGCAGCTTCGGCGTCCTCTCGATCTCCACCAAACACATGCGGCAGTTGGCGTCCCACTTCAGCTTGGGGTGGTAGCAGAAGTGGGGGATCATCACCCCCATCTGCCGCGCCGCCTCGATGACAAGCGTGCCCTTCGGAGCCGTGACCGGTATGCCGTCGATCGTCAGGTGAACCATTTCTTCATTCATACAATCGCTCAATGCCGGCCGGCCATGGGCAATATCAGTTCCGGCAGACCGGCCAGCCCGGCCGCGTCAGCTTCCCGGATCAGCTCCTCGTACTCGTCACGCCAGTGCTGCAGCGTGGAGAGGACCGGGGCGATCGCGGCATCCCCGAAGGCGCAGACCGTGCGGCCTGCGATGTTCTGACAGAGATCCGTCAGGGTTTCAAGATCCTCCATCCGCCCCCGTTTCGAGACGATGCGGCGCATGGTCTGCACCAACCAGGATGTGCCTTCGCGACACGGCGTGCACTTCCCGCAGGACTCGTGATAGAAGAACTCCATCAACCGCAGGGCAGCCCAGACCATGCTGGTGCCTTCTTCCATCACCGTGACGCCCCCCGAGCCGAGCATCGAGCCGGCCTGGGCCACCGACTCGAAATCAAGCTTCACGTCCAGGTGCCGGTCGGTAAAGAACGCCGCGGAAGCCCCGCCGGGGATGATCGCTTTGAGTTTTTTGTCGGATCGCATCCCGCCTGCGTGTTCGTCAATCAATTCGCGGAACGTGATCCCCATCGGGACCTCGTAGTTGCCGGGCCGTTTGATGTGCCCGCTCACGCAAAAAATCCTGGTGCCGGTGCTTTTGGGCGGGGATCCGATGGAGGCGAACCATTCGGCCCCCCTGTTGACGATATGGGGAAGATTGGCCAGCGTCTCCACGTTGTTGACCACGGTCGGCTTGTTGTAGAGGCCGTGCGTGGCGGGGAACGGCGGCTTGACCCGGGGGAGCCCGCGTTTGCCTTCCAGGGATTCCAGCAGCGCGGTCTCTTCCCCGCAGATGTACGCACCGGCGCCGCGATGCAGCCACATCTCGATGTTCACGCCGGTGCCCAGGATGTTCTGGCCGATGTAGCCCTTGGCCCGAGCTTC
Source organism: Nitrospirae bacterium 13_2_20CM_2_62_8 (assembly GCA_001914955.1). Taxonomy (GTDB): domain Bacteria; phylum Nitrospirota; class Nitrospiria; order Nitrospirales; family Nitrospiraceae; genus 40CM-3-62-11. Next base: position 15,263 of record MNDM01000006.1, read on the forward strand.
GCCGAGGGCCTGCTCCACGATCCGGGCCCCGAGCGCAAATTCTCCTCGTATATAAAT
>MNDM01000007.1 GCA_001914955.1 Nitrospirae bacterium 13_2_20CM_2_62_8
AATCCGCCTCTGTTGAAAGCGGTGCGGCGACCTGCCAGGTTCGATTGTCGCCGGAGGCCAGGACGACCTCACCGGCCTCCGAGCGCAGCGTCAGACCGGTGATGTCCCGCCCCTCGAACGGCAGGATCTTCTGCGTCTCCGCTTCGATGAGGGTCTGGGCCCGCTCTGCGGGGAGTTCAACGAAATAGACATACCCGCCCAGGCCGGCCAGCACCATGGCCAAGAAAATGGTGAGCCAATAGCGTGTCATCCTGTCCAGTGCTTAGTTTTGAATTTTGAATGTTGAATTTTGAATTATCAGGACCGGATGCTGCGCCCCAAAACGCCGATCCAGAACCAAGAATTCTTAAATTCAAGATTCAAAATTCGCACATCAGAGTCGCCGCCGTCTGCTCCACACTGTCATGCCCCAGAGGAATGTCAGCACAGGGAAGAAGAATACCTGGACGTACAAGAGACTTCGTTCCTGGGTCGGGTTGGGGATAAAGGGTCGAAACGCGGGGTCCTTGGGGGTGATCGAGATCAGTTCCCGTTCCTCGGCCAACCACCCCAGCGCGTGGAGCAGAAAATCGGTGTTGCCCGGAAAGTTGATGTACTCGTTGCTCGCGAACGCAGAGTTGCCGACCACCACGATGGCCGCGTGGCGCTTGCCTTCCTCGGGAGCCTTCTTGGGGGTGAGGGCAGCGGCCAACGGCAGCGGGCCTTGCACGTCCTCCTTGGGACTGAAGCTGACGACCCGTCCTTGGAGGTTCGTCTCGGCCCAACTCCGGGCGGAGGTGCGGGCCAGGGGGACGAAATCCCAATCCTTCCCGGCCGCGTCATGGAAGACGAGATGCCGCGAGACCGGGAAGAGCACCGCAAAGGTGAAGTCCTGGGTGATCTCGTGTTCGGTAAACGTCCGAACCATCAGCGCGGTCAGATCGCCTTGCGCGAGCCGGTCCTGCAGATCCACTAACACGCCCTTTCCGGCTTCGATGCCCCACTGCCGGAGGAGGTCATCCAATTCCGCTTTCGAGTCGGGGTCCAGCAGAATCAGTAGACGACCGCCATCGGCCACATAGCGGCCGATCCGGTCCTTCTCTTCGCGAGTCACCATGCGCTGGGGGCCGGGCAGCACCAGGACGGAGGCGTCCTTCGGAACCGCGTGCTCTTGGAGCAACACCACCGCGGCCACGTCGTAGCCCTGCTTGGCCAGCGTCTCTTTCGCGATCGACAGGCCTCCGGGTTCCGTGTCCGAGATGCCGCGCTCGCCATGGCCTTCGAGAAAGAGCACGCGCTTCTTCGTATCCTTGGAGATTCGGATCAGCGCCCCGGTTAATTCGGCCTCAGACGGCCCGGTGACGCGGGTCGATTGAGTCCCGCTCTCGAACACGGCGGTATCGGTTCGAGAGATACCGTACTGGCGGGCGACTCCGGGTCGCCGTTCCGGGTCCACAAAGTCCACCTTGAGTTTGTCGCTGGCCTGGCGATAGCTATCGAGCAGGTCATGGTACCTGTTGAAGGCCTGGCCGCGGTCTTGCGTAAAGACCGTGATCTTGACTTCGCGGTGCAAGCCGCGGAGCACCCGGTGGGTTTGCGGGGCCAGCGTGAAGTGCTGAGTCTCCGAGAAGTCCCATCGCAGCGAATGGCGTGCAGCGAGAAAGTTGACGATCACCAGGATAGCCGCGAACAGGAGCACCATCAACAGGCTGTGGACGCCCAGGCGCGTGGAGCGTCTAGCCGAGAAGGCTTTGAGGCTCTCAACATGCGCCACAAAGAACGCGACCAAACAGATGAGCGCGATCCCCTCGCAGAGAGTGACCAGCCAGAGCTGGCCGGGAGCCACGCTATAGGCGATGAGGCCGGCCACGCCCAATGCGCCGCCCAACACGCCGAGGAGGTTGGTCAACCGGTTCATACTAGCGTCTCACCAAACGTGTCGTTCTTTCCTGCGCGCTTCGTTGAGTGAGCGCGTTCATTACCCAATTCTTACTATTCTCACAGAGAGTGGCTGGGCCAGGCTCGACCGCGCGCGTCACCGAGCACACCCGCGTTTCTTCATTATCTCCCGAGGGCCGGTGGCCAGGCGGCCTCAGACTGCGCGCGTCATCACCCGTTGCAATCTGAACAGCAACGGGTACCCGGCACACCATCCACCTCATTTGTTCACGGGGGCGGGCGGCTGGGCTGGCCTTCACTGCGCGCGTCCACCGAGCACTCCATCCGCCAAGGCCCGGAACGAATCAATCCTGAGTGCGCGGTGCGCGAGCAAAAAGGGCAGCCCTGCCGTCTCGCCCCTCTTTCTTGTGTGCGCGACGCGCGAGCACGTGAGGCTGCCTGGCCACCGCAGCCCCCAGTCATGAGTGCGCGACGCGCGGGCACGGGTGACAGGCCCCACCGTCCCCCCACTCACCTCCATCGCTGCGACTCCACCACGCGGTGAGCCAGAAACAGCATCAGGACCATCCCGCTCACGTAGTAGATCAGATCTTTCGTATCCACCAGGCCGCGAACGAGCCGGTCATAGTGCTCGATGAAGGACAGGTAGGAGATGGTGTTGCCGATCGGGTTGTCACCGAGCACTGATCCCAGCGCACCGAGCAGCCAGACCAGGATCAAGAGGCCGAAGCTGAGGAACGCGGCCACGATCTGATTCTCGGTCAGAGCCGAGGCAAACAGGCCAGTGGCCAGAAAGAGTGCACCCATCAGCGCAAGTCCCAGGTAGCCGGTCAGCACCGGCCGCCAGTCGAAGCTACTGAAAACCGACAGGATCAAGGGTACGATACCCGTCAACGCGAGCATGCCCAAAAAGATCAGATAGGCGCCAAGAAATTTTCCGATGACGACTTCGTTCAGCCTGATCGGAGAGGTCATGAGCAGCTCAAAAGTACGCAGCTTCCGTTCTTCCGCGAACAGGCGCATGGTCAGGATCGGGAGCACTAAGAGGATGACAATCGCCGCGCTGTAGAACGTGGGCCGGAACACCAGGTCGTTCAGGTTGAGCTGGGCCGCCGCTCCCTGGATCTGCATCATTCTGACCGCCTGGGTGCCCGCGTTCACGACGGCCAGGTACGACAGCACCCCGAAGATCAACAGGAAGACCGCGCCCACCACGTAGACGACGGGCGAGACGAAGTACGAGCGCAGTTCCTTCGCCAGGATGGCGTTCACCGAGGTCATTCCAGCCCTTCTTCGTGCTGGGTCAGGCGGAGAAACACGTCTTCCAGCGTCATCGACACGGTCTTTAACTCGAGCAATCCCCAGCCGTTGTCGACCACGAACCGAGCCAGCTCATCCCGCCGATCCTGGCCCAGTTCGTATTCCAGCAGAAAGGCGCCGGACTCCGTCGGCTCGAACACGCTCAAGATGCCCGGCAACGCGCGAAACCGGTTCGCCAGGTCGGCAGGGGGCGCCTTGACCGCGACGCGAATCTTCTCCGATTGGCGCAGCCGCGCCGAGAGCCCCTCCGGACTATCCACCGCCACGATCCGACCGTTGTTGATGATGACGACTCGCTGGCAGACCGCGGTGGCTTCCGGCAAAATGTGCGTGCTCAGGATCACGGTGTGGGAGCCGGCCAGGCTCTTGATCAGCTCCCGGATCTCGATGATCTGTTTCGGGTCCAACCCCAAGGTCGGCTCATCCAGGATCAACACCGGCGGATCGTGGAGCAGCGCTTGAGCCAGCCCGACCCGCTGCTGGTACCCTCGCGAGAGATTGGCGATCAAGCGGTGGCGCACGTCGCCCAGCGCCAGGCGCTCCATCACGCGGTCTAATCCGCTGCGCAGGTCCTCTGCGCCCATGCCTTTGATCCGGCCCACGAACGTCAAGTATTCCGTAACCGTCAACTCCTGGTAGAGCGGCGGATGCTCGGGTAAATACCCGATGCGCCGCTTGACCTCGATGGGCTGGTCAAAGCAATCGAACCCGGCCACCCGAGCCACACCTTCGGTGGCCGGCATGAAGCAGGTCAGGATCCGCATCGCGGTGGTTTTTCCGGCTCCGTTGGGGCCCAGAAAGGCCAGCACCTCTCCCTTGTCCACCGTGAAGGTGACCCGGTCGATGGCCGTGAAGTCACCGTAGCGTTTGGTGATGTTCTGGACTTCAATCATCGGGGGTTTGCTCCAGCCCTACCCGTAGATGGACCCACCGCCTTGAGCAGCAGCAGCGGGCCCGCGCGGAATCTTACAGAGTCTTGTCCGAGACCGTCAAGACCGGTTGACTGCGTGAGCGGCATGGACACAGCGATGGGTTCCCGGTTTTTGCTCTTTGACAAGGTCTTGAAATTTGTTATAGTGCTTCCGCTTCGAGGCATGGGCGACGGCATGGTGCAGGGAGGAAGTCACAGTGGCTAGGAAACAGAACAGCCTCATGGCGCGAGCCTTGTTGATCCTGGTCGCAGGAGTTGTCGGAACGTTCGCGTCGGTCCCGACCGCTGCCTCCGAGCGGACCGTGCGAGGCGAAGTGGTGGCGGTCAACGTCAAGGATTCGCCACCGGTCATCGTGCTGAAGACCATGACGGCGAACAATGAAGAACTCATCGTGGGCGCCACGGTGGATTCGGGTACCGTGATCACCCGTGGCAAAGAGCGGGTCACCCTGGGCGCCATCAAGGTCGGTGAGCAAGCGGCCATGAGTTATCTCAAGAACCCCAACGGACTGCTGGCCCGCTCGATTCATGTCCGTTAAGCGGAGGGATGACCAAGATGGCAAAGCCTGTCGCTTCGTTCACTGCACTGGTTGCCTGCCTGAGTCTGCTGGTCCTCCTGGCCGCCTGTAGCGGCCGGAAGCTCTCGACATCGGCACAGGACCAGGCTCTCGTGCCCGGCACGCCGAAAAAGGCGAAGGTCGAGTCCCCGCCGCCTCCCCCAAAGGAAGAAACAGTTGCCCCTGAGCCTGCGCCGCCCCCGGCTCCTGTGGCTCCAGGACCAGGACCGCTGGTGCTGTCCGATGTGTATTTTGACTATGACCAGTTCGTGCTTCGGAGCGATGCGAAGACTGCGCTGGAGGGGAACGCCCGCCGACTCAAGGCGGAGAACGGCGCCGTGCTGATCGAGGGGCATTGCGACGAACGTGGCACCGTGGCGTATAACTTGGTCCTGGGTGAGCGGCGGGCGCGGATGGTCGAGCGGTACTTGAAGGACCTTGGGATCGCATCGTCCCGGCTCCAGATTACCAGCTATGGGAAAGAGAGGCCATTCTGCTCCGTTCACAGCGACCACTGTTGGCAGCAGAATCGGCGGGCGCACTTCGTCCTGCAGTGATCTCCGGCCCGAACTGTGAGGGGAGTCTTTCACCCATCATCCAATGGTCAACGAGGAGGGAGACGTGAGAACACGCACTGTTCTGTTCGCGCTCGGGGCGGGACTCATCGCGCTGGCCGGGTGCGCAGGCAAGGGGGAGGTCGTGACCTTGGATATCCGGACGACTCCGCCGGCCACCGAAGCCATGGCCAAGACATCCGACGGGGTGCGCGTAGCAGTGGCCGCCTTTGACGATGCCCGGCCGGAGACGAAGAGGCTCGGGACCCGTACCCACCTCTGGGGAGGCGAGACCTACTTTGATCTGACGGGCGGCAAGCCCGCGGATGTGGTGTCCCTCGTCATCGCCGAGTACCTGAAGCAGAAGGGGTGGCGCGCCGAGGTGGCGAATGCGGGGGGCGCGTCCGGGGCAGGCAGCCCGGACGTCCTGCTCACGGGCAAGCTGCTGGATATGTCGGTGAACGCCAAGAGCAGGGTCTTTTCGACCAAAATTACGGCCACGACCAAGATGGCGATCCAAGCGAAGAACACAGCAGATGACAGCGTCGTCCGTATGACGCTGAACGGGGAGGGGTCACAGAGCGTCTTTTGGTTCGAGCCGGAAGATGCGCAGAGCCTCCTGAATGTCATTCTGACAGACAGCCTCGAGAAGCTGCTGACCACCACCAAGGTCGAGAACAACGTCCTGCGGCTGAAGTGAGAGCCGGCAGGCTCCTCCCTCCCCCGACGAGCCAGGGCCTGGCTAAAAGACTCCGGCAGGCCGAACGGCCGGATGCCTTCCCGGGAGGCAGAAAATCCCTCTTGACGGATTCGTCGAAGCTCTGTTAGAGTCGCGCCACTTCCGATCATCTCCGGTTCATCCCCAGCGATAGGGTATATCCGGTTATCCCGTTCTGAGCGGCTGACTGTCTCAGAAGAGACGGGGTCTGTGCAGCGCATCGGATGCGGTGTGCTGCGTTGCGAAGGGAGGTGCCTTTGAGGACAGGGCGAGAACGAAAACAACGATGCCGCATAGGGCTGCTCCTGGTTGCTGCGAGCCTTGGGATCAGTGCCTGCACCTGCCTGCCAAAAGGCCGGGCGGAACTGGATGTGGGGATCAAAGAGCAAGGCATGGCGTCCTGGTACGGTGCCTACTTTCACGGGTTGGCCACGGCCAGCGGGGAAATCTTCGACATGGAAGCGTTCACGGGCGCGCACCGAACACTTCCATTGGGGACCGTGGTGCGGGTCACGAACGTGCTGAACGGGATGCAGGTTCGGGTCCGCATCAATGACCGCGGTCCTTACGTGAACGGGCGCGTGCTTGACCTGTCCCTTGCAGCGGCCCGCCAGCTCGGCATGGTGGAACACGGAGTTGCGGCGGTGCACTTAGAGGTCATCGGGCATCAAGGAGCGGGGCTTCTGCTCCCCGTCGATCGGGGAATGCTGGCCCAGTGGACCCTTGCTCGGTTAGGGGTCAGTCATTCTCTGATTCTCCCCGGGTCAGTTCGACCTGCAGACCAGCCCCTGATCCGTCGCGGAGCGTCGGGAGCACGCGGGGTTCGTCTCCCGCCGAGCGACATCCTGCGGTCGCGGCGCGCCCGTCGTGTGGCGGACATCCTGGCCGCCGAACACCGGGTCTATGCCATGGCGACCCTTCAAGTCCCCTAACCCTTCCCTCGTCCTCTTGCTTCCGATTTCGCCGTGTTGACAGACTCGATCGGCATTGACTAGACTGACACGGCGGCGAGCGTTCATCCTCGGCAGAGGGTTGATTCAACAGGGACAGGTGAGGCGCGAATGGCCAAGACGGCACGACAGGATGACGAAACCCGATTAACGGCCCGGCTGCGGGAACGTACGGCAACGAAGGATGCTCCGGAAACGGATCCGGCCCTTCGTTCGCTGCGCAAGCGCCTGAAACGCATTCAGCGCAAGCGGCGGCGCCTCGAGCTCAGGAAACGGCATGCGATGGGAAAGAAGGCCAAGGCGGAGACCAAGGCGGAGACCAAAGCGGAGGCCAAGCCGGAGGCCAAGAAGGCAGCAGCTGAGGCGCCAGAGGCCAAGCCGCCCAAGGCCAAGACCGAAGCGCCCGCTGATGTGTAAACCCCACCCTCGGCAGCGATAGAATCGGACCTGATGAAGTTGACCCGGACGACGGAGACGAATGCATGAGCGACGAGACGAAGGAGCCCACAGAACGCTCCCTGCCTGAAGCCTCGCCCTCGGGTGATGAGCTGACCGACCACGTGTCGGATGCCATCACGACGACGTCCGACCGGCTCGCCGATCCCACGGCGACGATGGACCAGCCGCCCGCCGAGGCGACGGAAGACGTGGTTCTGGAAGAAGAGAGGGTCAAGGATGAGATAGAAATCCAAATCGATCTCTTGAAAGATCCGGATTGGGCGGTGCGCCGCGAGGCGGTCATCACGCTGGGGGAGATGGGCGACGAGCGGTGTGTCGAGCCGCTCGCGCGGTCGCTTCGGGATGGCGATTGGCAGGTACGGGAGGCGGCTGTCGAGGCGCTCGCCATGGTCGGCTCCCCGGCGGTCGAGCCACTCATCAAACAGTTGCGGGACTGGGACATCCGGAAGTACGCCATCAGGGCGCTCGGAAAGATCAAGGATGAACGGGTCTTGGATCCGTTGCTGGCTCAGTTACGGAGCGATGAGTTCAAGGAGGACGCGACCGAGGCCCTTGTCGAGCTCGGCCAGCCGGCGGTGGAGAAACTCGTGGCCGCGCTGAAAGACAAGGACGAGAATGTCCGGAAGCAAGCGGTCATCGCGCTCGGGCGGATCAAGGACTCCGGGGCCGTCGAGGCTCTGATCGAGAGGCTGCAGGACAAGGACTGGTTCATCCGCTTGACTGCCGCGGCGGCCCTGGAAACGATCGGCGACGAACGGGGGCGCGAGGCGATCAAGCCGCTCCTCCAGGATCCGGATCTGGTTGTGAAGATGCGCGTGGAGCGGATCCTCGCGGCGTGGAAAAAGCGGACTGCCAGTGCCTGAACGCAGGTCTCCCTCACTGCCGGGCCATGAACCGATCCAACTCTTTTTGGATCTCGTCCAGCCTCGTTCGAGGCACGGCTTTTCCCACCGCGAGTTCCAGTTGCGCCTCTCGGATTCTTGCGACCAGCGGTTTGATCGAGGAGGTCCGACCGCTGTCCCGTTCGACGCTGCTTGCCTTCTCCAGATGATCCACCGCCTCCGCCAGTTCCTTGGCGGCGCTGCCGAAATTCCGGTCCAGCAGTTCTGATTTCGCCTGGATCAGCCGCGATTTGGCATCGACGAGCCCTGAACGCTGTCTCAAGTTGCGTTCGATGCCCAAGGTGGTATCGAGGACGTCCCGCGACAGGTCCCGCACGGTCTTCCTCAGTTCGCTGATCGGCCGTTGGCCGATGTAGTACCCGAGCACGAACGTGGTCCCGATCAGCACCACCAGCCCCAGAAATCTCAGCATAAGTCTCCTTCCTTCGTTCAAGGTCCTCACCGTGGCAGGGACGACACCTGGGCCAAGCTCCCTGCCGCCGCAACCCGGACTGCGGGGTCGGAATCCTGAAGGGCATGTTTGAGCAGCGGGATCGCGGCTCGTCCGCCGACCTTTCCCAGAGCGCGGCTGGCCATCAAGCGGGGTTGGGGTTGCTGGTCCTGAATCAGAGTCTCCAACACCGGAAGCGCCTTGCGGTTGCCCGCGGACCCCACCGCCAGCGCCGTCGCACTCCGGACCGAGGGATCGGAATGCCTCGCCAGATCGGCGGCCGCCAGGACCGCGTCGCGCTCCCCCAATCTGAGCAATCCTTCGACGGCGCCGACACGAACCAGCGGGATCGGATCGCGCGCCGCCTGCCACAGCGGTGGGCGGGTGTATGCCACGCGGAACCGCCCGAGGCTGGCGGCGGCGGTCCCGCGGACGCGCGGGTTCTCGTCTTCCAGCGCGCGCACCAGGGCCGTGGCAGCTCCGGCTTGGCCGAACTCCCCGAGTGCGCCGGCCGCGAACGCACGGACGTCGGGGTTCGGATCGTAGAGCGATTGTCTGAGCACCGTCAGGCTGGGTGGATGTTTGAGGCGCCCCAGCACCCCCAACGCCGCCATGCGGGTGTCCGCCTCCGGCAGGGTGGCGGCGCTCATGATTTCGGCCAGCGCGTCGGTTTGCCCCAGTTTCACCAGCGCGGCCAGCACAAACACATGAATCGCCCCTTCTTCGGACCGTGCCATGCGGGTGAGCAGTTCCTGCAATGCGGGGTCCCGTCGGTCGCCCAGGGCGTTCAGCGCCGCGATCCGGACGGCCGGAAAGGGGTCCTCCAATGCTCGCTTGAGAGCTGTCCAATCGGCCTCCGGTGCGGACCGGCCAAGGCCCTCCGCTGCCTGGGCACGAACCAACACGGACGAATCCAAGAGCCCGTCTTCAAGCAGTGGGACGACGTCGCGACTGCCTATTTCGGCCAAGGCCGTGTAGGCCGCGATGCGCAAATGCTCTTGCGGATCGCGCACCCGGCTGGTGATGAAAACCAGGGCCAGTTCGCGGAGCAACGTGAGATCGTCCGGGCTTCCCGGGGGGATGAGACGGGTGTAGACCGTGAACGCCGACTCGGGCTGGCCGAGACGCACATAACTGAGGACCCCGACCTTCAGCAACTCGCGGGGTTGTTTTGAATCGGGCGGGGCGGCTTCCAGCAGGCGGATCACCTGGTCGTACTGGCCCTTCTGAAAGGCGACCCGTGCGTCACGCTGGGGCTCCGGGGCGTTGGGGGCCGCTCCCGGTTCAGCGGACTGGAGAAGGGTGGGCGAAGAGAAGCTGGCCACGAAGACGCACAGCGTGATCGCCCGAAGGGGGAGGAGCTGTTCCGTTCCCGAAGTGCTCACGTTCACCGGCGGCATCATTTCGCATCGGGGTCAACGGTGTCAAGCCAACAATGCAGCGAAAGCCTCACCCCGTCGAAAAAACCCTCTGCTCAGGCTGGCCAAGCCCCAAGACCGGGTCCACGCACGGTCCCTGCATGTAAGTGAGCACCCCACTCTTTCGTAGAGGGACCCCCCTCACTCTTGGGGAATTATGTTTTGTGGGGATTCCGTCCGCGTCGTGCCGTAGAACTGATCAGGCAAGGCTTATTGCCGAAGGAGGAAGGGTGACGCGCTACCAGGCCTTCCGCTGCGGGGAGCCAGCGGGGGCGTAGAGCAGTTCCATATATTCCTTGACCATCCGGCGGGCACAGAATCGCGGCGCGATCGTGCGGATGGCATTCTTCACGATCTGGATCCAGCCTCGCGGAACTCCGTCCAGATCCCGCGCGTAATACAGGGGGACCACCTCGTGCTCGAGGAGGCGGTAGAGCTGCTCAGCATCATGGCTGTCCTGGGCATGCGGGTCCGCGGGGTCTGGCGAGGAGGTGATCGCCCAGCCGTTCGCCCCATCGTACCCTTCCTGCCACCAACCATCCAGCACGCTCAGGTGTAGAACGCCGTTGAGCGCCGCCTTCTGACCGCTGGTGCCGCAGGCTTCCATGGGCGGGGTGGGGGTGTTGAGCCACACGTCCACCCCAAGAACCAGGAACTTCGCCGAATGCATGTCATAGTCTTCTAGAAACGCGATCTGGCCCCCGAGCCCGCGGTCCTTGCAGACGCTGTACACCTGGTGGATGAACTGCCGACCGGGCTCATCCGCCGGATGGGCCTTGCCCGCAAACACGATTTGGACGGGACGACGACGGCTTTGAAGAATATCTTTCAGCCGATCCAGGTCCCGGAAGAGCAGGGTAGCCCGCTTGTAGGTCGCGAACCGGCGCGCAAACCCGATGGTAAGGGCCTCCGGATCCAGTAAGGTGCCGGCCGCTAAGACTTGCGAGGCCTCCAGGCGACCTTGCATCCACCCCTCGCGGGCGCGTTCGCGAATGAACCTCATCAGCTTGCGTTTGAGGGTTTGACGGACTGCCCATAGCTCATCTTCCGGGATATCGCTCACGCGGTGCCAGACCGCCGGCTCATCCGACCGATCTGCCCAGTCCGGAGCCAAATACTTACTGTATAGGTGGTTCATCTCGGGCGCGATCCAGGTGGGGGCATGAATGCCGTTTGTGATGCCCCGAATCGGCACAAGATCTTGGGGAATTCCTGGCCACAAAGGGCTCCACATCGCACGTGTCACGCGGCCATGTTCGCGGCTGACCCCGTTCAGGTGCGCGGACATTCGGATGGCCAGCGCGGTCATGTTGAATCCGGCCCTCGAGGTGTCAGGGTGCTCACCCAAGCGGAGAAACGCGTCACGCGTGAGGCCCAGTTGTTCCCAGTAGCCACTGAAGTGGCGCTCGATCAGAGGGATCGGGAAGACGTCGTGTCCGGCGGGAACCGGCGTATGAGTCGTAAAGACGGTGCTCTGGCGCACAAGTTCGGCTGCCTCAGCGTGGGATTGCCCAGTCTGGACCAGCTCTCGGGTCCGCTCCAGGGTGAGGAACGCGGAATGTCCCTCGTTGGCATGCCAGACAACCGGCGAGAGCCCCAGCGCCCGGCACACCCGCACGCCACCGATGCCGAGCAGCATTTCCTGGCGGAGGCGCATTTCCTGATCGCCGCCGTAGAGCCTGGCCGAGAGCTCGCGGTCGTCCGGCGCGTTCTCCGGCAGATCCGTGTCGATGAGATACAGATTGACTCGTCCCACACGGACCTGCCAGACCAGGGCGGAGACGGTCCGGCTGTCCATTTCGACCTTGACTTGGCAAGGAGAACCGGAAGGCGTCATAGCCTGTTGGATCGGGGAATCCAGTCTATTGAAGGGCACGTACTCAGCCTGCTGCCAGCCTTCCGCCGTGATCCGCTGTCGGAAGTAGCCCTGGGGATACATGAATCCTACCCCCACAATGGGAACTCCCAGATCACTGGCCTCCTTGCAGTGATCGCCCGCCAGGATGCCCAGCCCGCCGCTGTAAATCGGAATCGAGCTGTGGAGTCCGAGTTCGGCCGAAAAATACGCGATCGTGCAAGTTGAGAGTGTGGGATACTGGGTCACGAACCAGGTGCCCCTGGCCGCCATATACTCGTCGTAAGCCTTGAGCACGGCGGAGTACTGGCGGACAAAGACGGGGTCCGTGCCGAGTGAGGCTATCCGGTCAGGTTTCAGGTCATGCAGGAGTTTGACCGGATTGTGGTCGGTCAGTCGCCAAAGCGTCCGATCCATGGCTTCGAACAGCCGTCTGGCATCCGGGTTCCAGCTCCACCAGAGATTGTTTGCGAGTTCCTGCAGACGAACCAGACCGCCGGGCAGGGGCCCCGGCGGTCCGGCAATCGGTTGTGCTTCGCTCACTCCCCCTCCTTTTTCAAGCAAGCAGCTAACAGCGAGCAACTAGTAGCCAAGATTCCGACCCCACTGTTTGCTATTCGCTGCCGGCTACTCGCTATAATCTCCTTCATCACGCATGGCCGCTAAAGTGCCAGCTCTTCCAGTCCGCGGAGAACGCCACCTTTGCGTAGCGTTCTCCTAGAATCTTGGTGACCCGGTTCATACGTCGCGTCAGTTCCTGGGCTTCTTCGGGTCTCAAGTCCTCCCTGAACCGGGGGTGAAGGCCCCAGCGGGTTTCCACCTCTTCACCCGCCACGCTGGACATGACGCTGATCAACTTGATTTCGTTCCCGATCAGACCTCCAATAGCCTGTTCAGCGGTTTGTCGATCCGAGACGGCGGAAGAAGCCTTCCCTTGCACGGACCCTGCACCTCCAGTGGCCTCTTCGAACAACGCCTTCATGGCCGGCACCATTGAGCTGGCACAGAGCGTAGCCGCGGAGAGCACCATACCGTTGCCCGATGCGCCCATCATCTGCGCCACTCGCTCGCTGAATGTCTTGAAAAACTCTTCCTTGCCCTTGCTCTCCTCCGTGACCAGGAAGCGAAAGCGGTCGTAGCGTTCCCGGCTTTCTGCCACCGCGCGGCCGATCGTGTAGACGATCTCCATCTCGTCGCTGTCAGGGCTGAGGGCGGGTTCCAGGACCGTCCTCAGTTGGTGGCTGACAGTGTCTTCGAGACTATCCATGAACTGCGGTTGCTCCCGAATCGGCACGTGGAGGGCCGACAGCCGATCTGCCAGATTGAACATGACTTTCAGAAATTCAAGGTACAGCTTCCATTCATCCGTTTTCTTTAGCTTCAATGCCTGCTCCGGGGCGCTGCGCTTCACCATCGTGACGGATTCTCCCGCTCCCGCCACCATCAAACTGCCCAGGTCGCGCAACAAGCCGGAAAACGGGCTGTGGGACCCTGCCATGCCTCCCTCCGAGAAATGTGCGACCATTATATACAACTCCGGCGCACGGTCCAAGGAGGAAGAGTGTTTCGCAGGGGAGGCGGAGCCGGTCGGTCGTTGCAACGGGGGAATCGCTATGCTATACAGCCCCATCATATGCGAAGAGTGTCCGAAAGGAAGGATGCGGTCGCGCGGAATCGGCATCCAGGCGGCAAAACCGGATACCGTGCGGGAGGTGTGAAGGCGGCATGGATCGGAAAATGAAACCATACCTGCTCCGGCGGGGCGCTGAGGAGGGTGTTCCCCCGAAGTTGTCCCTGGACTACGGGCAGGCGTTGAACCCGCAGCAACTGGCGGCCGTGATGGCGGGGGATGGACCGGCGCTTGTCATCGCGGGTGCGGGCAGCGGCAAGACCCGCACACTGGTGTACCGCGTCGCGTACCTGATCGACCTGGGGAATGATCCAGGGACAATCCTCTTGTTGACCTTCACGCGCAAGGCGGCGCAGGAGATGCTGAAGCGGGTGGGCCTCCTGATCGGGTCGCGGAGTGAGCGTGTGTCGGGCGGGACCTTTCACTCGGTTGCCAACATGCTCTTGCGACGCTACGGACGACCGATCGGGCTGGAGCCCGGCTTCACGATCCTGGACCGGGGCGACGCCGAAGACCTGATCGGGGTGCTTCGCACGCAGCTTGGCCTGCACGAGAAGGACAAGCGCTTCCCCCGTAAGGGAACGATCGCCGAGATCTTCAGTAAATGCGAGAACACCCTCCGGAGCATGGAAGAGATCGTGCTGGGGGAGTTTGGGCATTTCTCGGAGCATCTGGAAGACCTCGAGAAGCTCAAACGTGCCTACCAGGCGGCGAAACGACAGCGGCAACTTTTGGACTACGACGATCTCCTGGTGAAACTTCGGGAATTGCTGAGCGGAGATGACGCCGCGCGACGGGCGATCTCACAGAGTTATCGCTACATCCTCGTGGACGAATATCAGGATACCAACCGTCTGCAAGGGGACCTGATCAGGAAATTGGCCGAGACGCACGACAATGTGATGGTGGTGGGGGATGATAGTCAATCGATCTACGGCTTCCGCGGAGCCACGTTTCGGAACATTATGGAGTTCCCCGAGCAGTTTCCGGGAGCGACGATCTACAAACTGGAAGAGAATTACCGGAGCACCCAGCCGATTCTGAATCTGGCCAACGAGATCATTCGGGGAGCCGCCGAGAAATACAGCAAGCGCCTCTTCACGCAAAAGCTGGACGGACCGCTGCCGGTGCTGGTCCAGGCTGGCGGAGAGAACGCGCAGTCTCGGTTCATCGCTCAGAAGATTCTGGAGCTGCGGGAGGAGGGCGTGCCGCTTGATGAGATCGCGGTCCTCTTCCGGTCCAGTTTCCATTCATTCGATCTGGAGATCGAGCTGTCACGGAGGGATCTGCCGTTCGTGAAACAGGGCGGGTTCAAATTCATCGAGACGGCGCACGTCAAGGATCTCTTGGCGCACCTTCGGGTGGTCGAGAACCCGCTCGACACCGTGAGCTGGACCCGCGTCTTGTTGCTGGTGGAGGGGGTGGGGCCCAAGAAAGCGCAGGACCTGGTCGCCCTGTGTCTCAAGACCGAACGACCTGTTGACGTGCTCGGTGAGGCCGGCGGCCGATCCTCCCGGGCGCTGAAGGACCTCGCGCGGATGCTGGAGGAAACAGCCCGGCCTGGAGCCTTGACGCCGGCGGAGCAGGTCAGCCAGGTCTATGATTATTACCTGCCCATCCTGAAAGATCAGTACGACGATTATCCGAAGCGAATGCGTGACCTGGAGCATCTCTACACCATGGCCGAACGGTACCATCGCCTCGAGGAGTTTCTGTCCGACTTGGCATTGGAGCCTCCCGATCAAAGCGTCGCCGACGTGGAGGCGATGGGTCGGGACGACGAGCGGCTCGTTCTCTCGACCATCCATTCGGCCAAGGGGCTTGAATGGCAGTGCGTGTTCGTGATCTGGGTTGTGGACGGGCGGTTTCCGTCCGCCTATGCCTTCTTGACGGAGGATGAATTAGAGGAGGAACGGCGGCTGTTCTACGTGGCCGTGACCCGCGCGAAGCGGCATCTCTACCTGACCTATCCCATCAACGTGTATGATAAGACCACCGGCTCGGTGCTCTCCAAACCGTCCCGGTTTCTGGACGACGTGTCCCCCTCCTTGTTTGACACCTGGGCGCTTGTGGAAGAAGACGGCTCCCGCGGCTGGAGCGGACGGGGCGGCGAGTAGGGATCGCCCCACCGGGCACGTCCTGGTTGAGGGGCCCGTGATCACTCGTCTGGTGTTGTGCAGGGGGTGATCAGCCGAGTTGGCGCTTCAATGTCTTGTGCTCATCTCGGGATGCGCGCGTTGATTCTCGGGCTATCGGTGGCGCTCGTTGGGGTGGTTCATGCCGGGCCGGCGGTAGCCCCGGAGCGCCTTCCTGCCTCGAAGAGCGTCTGGGATGCCTTGATCGAGCGGGCGCAAGGGCTCGGCCTTCCGACTCGGTTCCTGCGCCTCATCCCCCCTGGTTTTGTGACGCTGGAGTTCGAAGACCTGCACGCGTTTGCGGCTGAGTACCATCCGGAGGAGCACCGCATGGTGCTGAACCGCACGCTCTCGTTCAACGCAGCCGGCGGAGTCCTGAGGCCACTGGATACGATGACCCACCGTGACTTAGGGACCCTCTATCACGAACTGTTTCACGCCTATATGGATTACCTCAGGTCGTTGCCTGACGTGGCCGCTGCTGATCCCAACGCCTCCCGACTGCTCGCGTTCGCGGCCGAGCAGCAGCAGTGCCGGTATCAGACCGTCGCGATTACGCCTGTGCTGCAGCGCAAGTCGGCGACCGAGACCCGGTACTTGACCGACCGCGAGTCCTGGGAAGCCCTCAACGAGACCTGGGCGGTGTTCGTAGGCTGGGCGACGTGGACAGGACTAGAACTATCGGGACAGCGCGGTGCCCACGGGTCTCGGAACCACCGTGGGACGGAAAGCTGGTTCAAACGGTTACGGAAGGCGGACCGGGACGGGGATCTGATCGGCTATTACGAACCCGAGGATCCGGCCGAACGCATGATCGCCCGGAAACGGTATCTGGCTCCTTCGCATCGCATTTCACCGCGCGAGGTCGCACTCCTGTTGGAAGTCCTGCTCGAAGAACCAGCCGAACAGGCCCAACGCTCCGCTGCCGTCATGGAGCCGCGACCGGCACCCCCCGAGGACGGGAGACTCTGCCACTGATCACGTCGCTTGGTTCTGCCGCGCCGGAGGCCATCTGCTTGCTCTCCGTCTAGCTCGCGCCGCGGCCAAACCGCAGAAATGCGGCCCCAGCCCCACATCTTGATTTCCCCCTTGACAACTGGATAAACGGCCAATATAATTCGATATTTCGCAAACCAATGGTGTTCTCCCCCTCGATCAGTTATCCAGCTCCAGGGTGCAAGGGGCGGGATACCTGTGAGCGGGGTGGTGTGTGTTTCGATTCTGATTCACGATCCTGCTGACAGGGAATGGCTGTATCGCGTGGGGTGGAGACGCGAGTATCCACGAACTCGGACGGGCAGGTACCCAAGTGGACAAAGGGGGCAGACTGTAAATCTGTTGCCATCGGCTTCCAAGGTTCGAATCCTTGCCTGCCCACCACTACCAAGAAGTGCTGAGGACTGAGTGCTGAGGTCTGAGTATTGAATGGGGTGGCTGATCTTGTCCCGCCTCTCAGTCCTCAGTCCTGGGCACTCAGCCCTGGTGAAAGAGGGCGGGCGTAGCTCAGTGGTAGAGTTCCAGCCTTCCAAGCTGGCTGTCGCGGG
>MNDM01000014.1 GCA_001914955.1 Nitrospirae bacterium 13_2_20CM_2_62_8
CGCCGCGCAAAATACAGGCATTCCCGGACTTGAGGCACAGCGCCGCCGAGTCGGCGGTCACGTTCGGGCGGGACTCATAAATGATCCCGATCACGCCGATCGGCACCCGCACCCGCCCCACCTTCATGCCGTTCGGCCGAGTCCACAGCTTGATCGTCTCCCCGACCGGATCCGACAGCTTGACGATCTCCCGTATCCCGTCGGCCATCTCGGTGATTCGCTCCGGAGTGAGGCGGAGACGATCCGCCATCGCCTCCTGCTCTTTTCGTGTCCCGAACGCCTCCAGATCGCGCTCATTCGCCGATAAGATGTCCTCGGACTTCGCCAGCAGGCCCTCTGCCATCGCCAGCAAGGCCTGATCCTTCACCAGCGTGGGAAGCGTCGCCAGCCGCAGGGACGCAGCCCTGGCCTTCTTGACAAGTTCCTCGACGTAGTCCTGGTTGGATGCGGGCGAATCCATCACGCTCGCTCCTACGTGAGCTTGGGGTGCCGTGCGCGTCCGTGCATTGGTTGAGGATATCCCCCGCCCTTCGATGGCGTCAAGGGGCGCAGGCAAGTTCGCGTGGCGGATCTTCCGCCAAGGCCTTCCGAGAATATCTTGCCCGGGAGAAGGACACCCCTGACACCCGCCTTCAAATCGAGAAACCGCGCGCCCGCCTGAAGGAATTGGAGCGCTAGCTGATAATCTTGAGCGGATCAACGTCGGGATAGTTCCTTTCCTGCGCATCCCTCTCCTCTTAGAACGCGGCTTCCATCCCGACTCCGACGTTGATGTTCTTCACAGAGGACGCGTCGAAACTCTCCTTGCGGCTGGCCCGTTGGACACCGAGCCCCATGCGCATCTTGTCAGTCCAGCGGTAATAGAAGACGGCATCACCCTGGAAGATATTTTCATGGGCCCCCTGCCGCTCATCGCCGACGATGCCGCTCGTCCAGTTGTTTCGCTCGTAATGAAACCCTGCGGCGAAGGAAAGCCGTTCGGTCAGCTCCACTTCGACATCTGCGCTGCCGTAATGGTTGACGTAGGACACGTCATCCTCGAGCTGGGGCTGCGACCGGCCGTCCGCCAGCCCGCGCTCATAATGGTACCCCACCCCGATCTTCACCCGAGGGGCTGCGCGCCATTCGAAATGCGGGCCGACCGTCCAGAAATCGGTGTTGCGTTGCGCGAAGGCCTCGTTGTAGCGGCGCAGGCCGTATCGAGTCGATAGCCTGACTTCCAGGTCCGGCGTCAGCATGTGTTCGAACCGCGCCGACCAGATGTAACTCGTGACGGATTCCTCGACCAGCCCCGTTGCGCCGGGCTGCCGGTTCTCGTTCTCCCCGAGGAATAGATTCGGCGCATAGTAGAACCGCAGCCGCAACCGCGTCTCCGGCGAGAGGGCCTGGAGGGCCTGCAGGCGCAGGGTGCCATGGTTGAAGCGGGAGTGGTCGGTGTAAACGAAGCCCTGCCCCTTTGCGCTCAGCTCGAGCGTCCCGAACCGGTTGCCCAACGACGTGGCGACGTTCAGATCCGGTTCGAAGACGACATCGGAGCCCTGGTTGGTCAAACGCGAATCAATGGCCGGTTGGGTCGGATCGCCGTCGCGGGACAGGCGTCGGGTCGCCGAGAAAATTCCCACATCGTCCGTATAGAACAGGATGCCCCGGCCCTGAATTGTGACTTCGGCGATGGCCGGAGCCGCCGTCACGAGACTCACCACCAGAGCGGCCAGAGTGGCGAGACGCCGGGCCTTCACGGCCTCAGGCTCGTCCGCCGCCCCTGCGGAAAACCGCCAGATCTGAATAAAGGGACAGGCTTGTTTGTCGTTGCACCTCACTCGCCGAGTCGGCTCACGAAAGTAGCCTGTCCCCTTAATCCTGTCCCTATCCTTACTGCTCGCGACCTGCGAGCGTCCGGCCGAAGCGTTCCGTCAGCATCGGACCGAGGATGGAAGTGGCCACCATCAACACCACTACCGTGTTGATCACCGGTTCGTCAATCAAACGGACGCCGGCCGCGTTCTTCGCGTTATAGGCCACCACGGCGGCCGCCAGCGTCGCCGCGACCTGCGGCACCGACAGCGACCACATGAGCAAGCCTTCCATCTGCGTATAGCCGACCAGTCGTTGCGTGACAAACGCGGCCAAGAATTTGGTTCCGACCAGCCCGCCGACGATCGCGGCCACGAGACTCAGATTGTTGATGAGCGTCCCGATAAACACCGGTACGTCGATGCGCGCGCCGATTGCGATGAAAAAGGCCGGGATGAAGAGCAGGTTCCCGACAAATTCCAGCTCATCCTTAGCCTCGCTCTTTTTGATCGCGCGGTTGACGGCCAATCCGGCCAGGAAGGCGCCGATGATCGCTTCCAGGTTGATGAGCTCGGCGCCCACGCCGGCCAGCGCGATCACCATCAGCGTAAAGCCGACCTGGTACTCATTCGTGTAGCCTTTCCGGCGAAACAACCATTTGCCGACGGCGCTCAACCCGAACACCACTACAGGAACGTAGATTGCCAGCTCGATGATCTGCATCGCAAAACTTCCAGTCGAGAAGCCGGAGGTGTGAATCGGCAGGCACACTGCCAGGACCATGAGCGAGGCGATATCGGTCAGGACTGTGGCGCCGACGGTCACGGCAACGATTCTCTTGCCGCCCAAGCCGAGGCGCTGGACGATGGGATACCCGATCAGCGTATGCGAGGCCAGCAGCGAGCCGATCAGCAGGGACGACACCCACGAGTAACCGAAGGTCAGGCCGACCGACGTGCCTGCGGCCAGCGGCAGCAGGCACGTCAGCGAGCCGAACAGCAAGGAATGTCCACCGGTCCGTTTGGCCTGCGCGAGGTCGATCTCCAGGCCGGCAAAGAACATGATCAGCAGCTTGCCGACTTCCGCCAGGAAGGTCAGGACCGGCATGCCCTCTTTCGTAATGTGCAGGCCGTTGGGACCGAAGGCTACTCCAGCCAGCAGCAGGCCGACGGCGGCGGGCAGACCGACGCGCGCACACAGAGGCGGGACGAACAGGATGACCGCGAAGGCAATGGCAATGAGGCTGAGCAAGGACAGATGCGACAGCAACTCATGGATTTGTTCGAGCATGGCTCCGTTCTGGCGCGCTCACTCCGTCCGTTAGAACTGCCTTACGATGTCGGAGGGATTTGGGGTGAGTGACGGGGACATTTAAAGGGGACAGGCTGGTTTTTCATTGCACCTCGCGCGCCGAGTCGGCTAACTAGAGTCGCCCGTCCCCTTAATCCTTTCCCGACTGTAAGACCTTCTGTCAGCCCCGGTTGAGTCGCTCGAGGTTCGGCTCGGCATCATTTCCTTGGGAACTGCTCCAAGAGGCGTTCAGGAAAGAGCGGCGTCATGAACACCCAGCGCACCCCGGCTAGCACCGTCCAGTCCAGCCCCAAAGACGTATCCTGTCCCAACACCCCCGCACCGGCCCCGGCGAATACGTTCCAATGGTTGTCAAAGTTGTGGCCGACCTCGCCCTGCAGGTTTAGCGTGGTCTTTCGGTTATTGTTCCAATCGATGTAAAAGGTCCCCTGGATAGAGGTCCACCAATGCTCGGACCAGATGGTATTGAAGACCGGCTGGACCAGCATGAAGTGGAGGTTGGCGCGGCTGGGATCACCCCCCACGGAGTTGAAGTCCTGGAGCACTGTAAAGAACAACGAGCGCAGCCTAGGCATAGGGACCGCCACCGCGCCGCCCGGCCCGACGGTATATTTCCCAGTACCGAGTCCTTTTTTCGCGGCGGTCGGGAATGAGGCGTCGGTGCCAATGAC
Organism: Nitrospirae bacterium 13_2_20CM_2_62_8; assembly: GCA_001914955.1. GTDB lineage: Bacteria > Nitrospirota > Nitrospiria > Nitrospirales > Nitrospiraceae > 40CM-3-62-11. The sequence goes on from MNDM01000014.1 coordinate 3,777, forward strand.
CAGGGCCACATTCTGGCTGGCATATAACCGCCCGGCTGTTCGCACCAGCGTGTCGCTGGTGCCATCCGTGGTCGATCCCCCCGGCTGGTTCGAATCAGCCCACAGATAGGGCAGCGTCGCCCGCACAAACCAGTTCGGCGTGAGGGGCACCTGGACGACGGCAGTGGCCGACTCGAGACGCAGGTTGTTGGTGAACGCACTGTGCCCATACGTCAGTTGATAGTACCCGATGATGGCGGTGGGGTCTGTGCCGAAGGCCGCGGCGGCTGCCGAGAGACGTTTTCGTTCTTCGGCGAGCCGTTCCCGCTCTTCGGGCGTGGCGCCGTACAGCAGCTCCCGCAGCGGGCGGCGCTCACTCTCCTGCGGTTCCGACGCGGATTCGCTGGGGGGGCCCTTGGGGGAGGCCTCGTCTGCGGACCATGAGGCGACAGGCGCCAGCGTGATGGCGAGAATAACGAGAAGGCCTAGCCGCCCCCCAGACATATCACTGTCCCACGGATTCGCCTATCGCGGCGCCCTTCCTCACTCGCTGTGCCGGACGGGGGTCGGCGCATCCTTTTCCGGGAAGGCCCAGTGCCCCAGCACGTTGTGACAGACCGCGAGCAGGGTCGGGCCGAGGAACATGCCCAGTGCGCCCCAGGCCAGCGCGCCGCCGACGACGCCGATCAGGATCAGCACGACAGGCAGGCTGCTGCGTTTGCCGATCAGCAACGGCTTGAGCACGTTGTCGATCGTGCCGACCACGCCGAGCATCCAGACGGCCAGGAAGATGGCCCACCCCGTCTGGCCCTGTTGATACAACCAGACCGCCAGGGGCAGCCCGATCAGGGCTTGTCCATCCGGGACAAGCGCGAGGACGCCGGACACGAGGCCGAAGCTGAGCGCATAGGGCACCCCCGCGATCCAGTACCCGAGAAACGCCAGGGTCCCCTGCACGAGCGCGGTGCCGCCGATGCCGTACACGACGGCGATCACGGTCTCGCCCGCCACATCCAGCAGCTCCCTGCCCTGCGCTCCCCCGATCCGCGACGCGAGGGCATACAGCCAGCGCGACAGGGGCTCGCCGCCGACATAGAAAAACAATGCAAACACCAGGCTCAATACCACCAGGAGGAGCCCCTGGCCCAAAGCAGCGGCAACCTTGAGCAGGAGCGCGATCAGCAGCCCGCCCAGTTCCCGTGCCTTGGCGACAGCGGCTGGATCCCCGCTGCCCAGGCCGGTCCAGAAATGCTCGATCCTGGGGCCAACCAACGGCAGGGTGGCGATCCAGTGCGGCACCGGCGGCCAGCCGGTCGCCATTTTTTCCTGATACCAGGTTCCGATCGCGTCGATGCGGGACGACAGCTCGATCCCGGCAAACACCAGCGGCACCACCAGCACGGAACCAAGTACCAGCACGATGAGCGTCGCGGCCAGCCACCGGCTGCGGACCAGGCGGGCAAGCCGCTCGTACGGCTTCCAGGTCACGAGGACCAGAATGCCCGCCCAGGCCAGCGCGACCAGAAACGGGGCTATGACCTGGTAGGCCAGCGCCAAGAGCACCGCGATGGCCGCGGTGATGGCAATCAGTTCGATCAGCGCACGCTGCGTGAGAGGCATCCCCACTCCTTGCACGATTCGCTGATGGGGCTACGGCATCGCGTCATCGTCACAAGCAGCATCAGGCGGTGCCCTGTTCTCGGATCCACGCCTAATAGACCAGCGGAATCGCTGCAGCAAGCCCGAATCTCACCGCAGCCCGGACTTTGTTTTCGATCTGGATGTACCGCGCGACTTTCGTCGCCGGCAGGACCTTTTCCACCTTCTCCGCGTACGACCGCTTCAGCTTCAGCTCCGCCTCCTCGACCGCAAGAGCATCATTCAGCAGCCTCTTCGCCGTGTCGTTCGGGACCGGGCCTTTGTTGTAGGCGTCGGCGTATTCCTTGATCACCTTGCCCAAGCGCCCGTTCACCTGCTCCAGGTCTTTCTGGTAGGCGTCGTACAGCGGCCAAAAGGCCTTGGCTTCCGCGTCAGTCAACTCCATGTTGGTGGCGACCAGCAGCTTCTTGTCCGCTTTGACCTTTTGCATGAAGATTTCCATGTTGGTGTTCGCGGCTTCCTGGGCAATCACCGGGGTGGCAAAGATAGCAGTCGCGGCAAGCACAAAGATTGGCAAGCGTTTCATCATTGGTCTCCTTTCTCGGATTGTGTGATCGTGCCCGATCCAGCGGCGCACGCTCGAATGAAGTAACGGCTTCTGTTCTTCCTGGCCCCATCACGGGGCCAAAAGCAGATACACGAGTCGTGGTGAGAAAGCAACTGGAAAATCTGACAGTGTGGCGGTGGAGTCTGTGAAGGAAGGCACTGACGAGAACCGGACCGCCATGACCTGGGTTAAGACATCATGGATATCTCTAAGACGTGATAGCCCCAGGCTGGCACGTCGAGAAAAAGACCCCGTGACAGGAGCTCGTCTCCGTCGCGGTCGTAGGAAGCGGGACCCATCAAATCCTTGAACCGCACCATGCGATTGGTCAGATCTGGAAACGGGAGACGGACATAACACTGGCTCTGGTGGCCGGCATAGTTGACGGCGATCAGCAGTCGCTGGTCGGCCCGAGCCTGCCAGGACCAGACAATGACGCCATCCCACGTCCCGTTGCCCTCCCACGCCGGCGCACAGTCAAGCAGGCGCCACTCACCCTCTCGAACGATCGGCTGCCGGAGTACCGCCAGGAGACGATCGTAGAACCGGTGCAGCGCGTCGTCGCTAGGCTCCAGCGGCGCGCGAACCAGATGCGGCGAGATGCGCTTCCTCCGGCCTTCGAACTGCCCCTGGTGGAAGAAGCGCAGGCCCGGCGAGAGAAATGTGATGACGGCCGCCGCCTCGTGCATGCCGGGCGCGAAGGTCGCGGCGGCCCTGGGCTCGTCATGGTTTTCCAGGAACCGGGCCATCTTGTTCTGATAGTTGAGTTCGGCGCGCAAATGGTCACGCACGGGACGGGCATGGCCTTCGCGGAGGCGGTCATACAGCCGCTTATCATAGGTGTAATCGAATCCCTGTTGCTGAAGCGTCCATTCCAGGTCCCAGTAGACCTCGGCCATGAAGCAGAAGCCCGGAGTTTTTTCGCGCACGCACTGAGTCGCCTTCGGCCAGAACGGCTCCGCTTGAAGACCCCAAGTCCGTTCGAAGACGTCGGGCAGGATGAGCATGGCCATGTCGCAGCGCACAGCATCACATTGACTGGCGATCTTCAGCAGCTCCCCGATCATCGCCTCCTGCGTGGCGGGATTGCCGTAGTTGAGCTGAAGTGTGTCCGGCCAGCCAGGGAAGTACGGATCGCGCCCGTGGGCGAGCAGTAAGTCGCCGCCCTTGCGCCTGGCCCAGGTGTAGTTCTGCGGCGCTCGCGCCAGGTCGGGTTCGGTTCCGGAAATGTAATACTCGGGGTGGTCTTCCACCCAGGGGTGATCCAGGCCCGTGTGGTTGGGGACGAAGTCGAGCAGGAGCTTCAAGCCGCGCCTGCGGAGGCGCTCGCGGAGCCGCGCCAGCGCCGCATCGCCTCCCAGATTGTTGTGCACCGTGTAGCCGGTGATGGCAAACCCGGAGCCGGCAATGTCCTCCTCGCGCAGATCCGGCAGCGTCTCCTCAAACTCCCTGCGCCATTCGTGGTTGGCGCGCGACACGCGCTGCCCGGCCGGGCCGATCCGCCACACGCTCAGGAACCAGACCCAATCAAAGCCCATCTCCACCAGGCGGTCCAGCTCGGCGTCTGGCATGTCGTCCAGCGTCGCCGGCCGGCCGAGAGTCCGGGACAGGTCCGTCAGCCACACGCGCGTGTTGATCTGATAGAGTGACGGCGACAGCGAGTTCGGCATGTCAGCGCTCGCGGCGGCGAGCCGCACTCCCGCCCTGGCCACCCCGTGCCCGCCCTCCTAGCTCAGAAAAGGTCACCATTTTCCCGACTTCCAGGGCCCGCTCGGGGTCCATGGCGCCAACGAGCCGGATGAGCCCACCCACGAGGCCGGTCCAGCCGGTCTGGTGACTCGCGCCAAGTCCCGCTCCATTGTCACCGTGGAAGTACTCGTAGAAGAGGAGATGGTCACGCCAGTGGGGGTCCTCTTGGAATTTTTTGGTGCCGCCGTACACCGGCCGACGCCCGTTGCGATCGCGGAGGAAGATCCGCGCAAGTCGGTCTGTGATCTCCTTGGCGACTTCAAACAGGTTCATCATTTTGCCGGACCCGGTAGGGCATTCAATTTTGAAGTTGTCGCCGTAGTACAGGTAGAACTGCAGGAGCGCCCGGATGATGAGGGTGTTCACCGGCACCCAGATCGGTCCCCGCCAGTTGGAGTTCCCTCCGAACATCCCACTGTCCGACTCCCCCGGCAGGTAATCCACCCGGTATTCCTGGCCGCCCACTGTGAAGATATACGGGTGTTTCTCGTGGAACTTGGAGAGCGAGCGGATCCCATAGGGGCTGAGGAATTCTCCCTCGTCGAGCACCTTCGTGAGGATCCGGCGGAGCCGCTCTGGATTGACCAGGGCGGCGATCCCCCGCTCGGCCACTCCAAAATGTCCCGGACCAGTGGGGTGCATGAATTTGAGCAGTTCCGGCATCCTCTGCATGCGTTCGTAATTCGATGCGATCGTTCTGGGGATCCGTTCGCGTTGCCATGGTTCAACCACGGTCGTGGCGCACAGAGGGAGCAGCCCAACCATGGAGCGCACCTTGAGCCGCGTCGCGCTGCCGTCCGGAAGGCGAAGAATGTCGTAATAAAACCCGTCCTCCTCATCCCACATCCCGTCCGCACCAGGTCGGTTAATCGCCGCGGCGATCCAGAGGAAGTGTTCCGAGAACTTCGCAGCCATTTCATCGTAGATGGGATCGTGAGCCGCCAATTCGACCGCGAGCTCCGCCATGTTCTGGCTGAAGAGGGCCATCCAGGCCGTGCCGTCGGCCTGTTCCAGATGCCCCCCCGTGGGCAGCGGCGCGCTCCGGTCGAAAACACCGATGTTGTCGAGCCCGAGAAAGCCGCCCTCGAACACGTTCTTGCCGAACCGGTCCTTCCGGTTCACCCACCAGGTGAAATTGCAGAGCAGCTTCGAGAAGGCTGACTTGAGAAAGCTGACGTCAGCCTCGCCTGAGCGGGCGGTCAATACACGGGTGAGAAACAGCGTCGCCCAGGCGTGGACCGGCGGGTTCACGTCGCTGAAATTCCATTCATAGGCCGGGATCTGGCCGTTGGGATGGAGGTAGTGCTGGGAGAGCATGAGGTCGAGCTGCTGCTTCGCGAAGTCCGGATCGACGGCCGAAAGTGCGACGGTATGGAACGCGAGGTCCCAGGCGGCATACCAGGGGTACTCCCACTTGTCGGGCATGGAGATGATGTCGTCGTTGACCATGTGGAACCACTCGCGATTGCGGCTCGCTTGCCGGTCCTCCCGATGCAAGGGATGGGCGTGATGCTCTGTCAACCACTGGTCGGCGTCAAAGTAGTAATACTGTTTGCTCCAGAGCATCCCCGCGAGGGCCTGTCGCATGACGTTGGCGCGGTCGCGATCGGCCTTGATGGCCGGCGGGGTCAGGGCGTCATAGAACTCGTCCGCCTCCTTCTGTCGCGCGCCCACCACCGCATCGAACTTCCCGAACGGATCGCGGAGCTCGCCTGGTGCCGTCTGTGACAGACGGAGCCGGACCACCTGCGTGGCTCCCGGACCGACGGTCAGTTGATAATGCGGTGAGACCTTCGTGCCGACCCCATCGGGATTCACCGCATCCTTCTGCCCCTGGACGACGTAATTGTTGATGCCGTCCTTGACGTAGGGGCTCCGGTTGGCCGCGCCGAAGAGCCGGGCGTGGTTGGTTTCATTCTCCGTGAACAGCAGGGGGACCGTGTCCTCGCAGTACAGGTAGGAGTCGGTCAGAGACTCCTGGAACAGCGGGTCGGTATGGTGCGCGTGGATCACGCTGCGTTTCGCTCCCTTGACCGACTGGAGCACCGGCTTCGACCCGCCGCCTGGCCAGGACCAGGTGTTGCGGAACCACAATGTCGGCAACACATGGAGAGAGGCTGCTTTTTTCCCCCGGTTGCACAGGCTGATCTGGACGAGTATATCGTCGGGGGATTCCTTGGCATACTCGACGAAGACATCAAAGTAGCGATCCTGGTCAAACACGCCCGTGTCGAGCAGCTCATACTCCGCCTCAGAGCGATTGCGGCTCCGGTTCGTCTTCACGAGATTGTCATAGGGGTAGGCCGCCTGGGGATACTTGTAGAGATATTTCATGTAGGAGTGGGTCGGCGTGCTGTCGAGGTAGAAATAGTATTCCTTGACGTCCTCGCCGTGGTTCGCCTCGCTGTTAGTCAGCCCGAACAGCCGTTCCTTGAGAATCGGGTCCTTGCCGTTCCAGAGGGCCAACGCAAAACACAGGACCTGGTGACGATCGCAGATTCCCGCTAGCCCGTCTTCGCCCCAGCGGTAGGCGCGGGAGCGCGCCTGGTCATGGGTGAAATAGTCCCAGGCGTTTCCGTCCTGGCTATAATCTTCCCGGACCGTGCCCCACTGGCGCTCGCTCAGGTAGGGACCCCAACTTTTCCAGTTTTGTCCGTCACTCAGCAATCGAGTGTGTTCGGCTGTTTGCGCCATAACCATCCCCTTTCGTTCTCGAACCCTCCAGTGTTCTTTAATAGCTTACAACCAATGGAAAACCGAGACCAAGAACAGGACAAGCACCAACCAGGTTGCGGGGTAGCCCCAGCGAACATATCGGTCCAGTCTATGAGCCGACTCGCGCCTGTCGGCCGACTCGATCCGTTGCAGGTACACGTTGATAATCACGACCAGACTCGTCACAATGAATGCGGAGAAAATGATGGTGTCGAGGAACGTCAGGTACCCCAACCGTGGCAAATCATTCGAGATCGTGAAGTTAAACGCCACGAACAAGAGCAGCACGCCGTTGGAGAGATCGATCCGTCTGCCGTAATCTCGGACGAAAAACGTGACCCATGCCACAACCAGAATGATGCAGATGGGGAGAAGAATGCGGAAGATGTAATACGTTCGATGGCGTTGCGCAACGACGCGAAAGGAGAACCGCGAGGTAGCGCCGCGGGTGCTGGCGGTGACGCTGCTCACGAGCGTGTCGAAGCGCTGCACCTTCCATTCTTCCTGTCCCAACCGAGCGCCGACTTCCGAGAACCCTTCCAAGTCGGTAAAGACATAGAAGTCCTTCGGATAGACGGAATCGACGTGAATGAAGAACTGCTGTCTGTCGAAGGGATAGCGTCGAAAATTGAAATCAGGCGCTTGGAGCGTGGTGGTAAACCTTTCGAAGTACAGGACGTCACCGTCCGGGAAGATGCCGAACAGACGATTCTGCGAGAACCGATTCCCCTGCTGGTTGTAAATCGTGAATTCCGGCCACTTTCGTCCCTTCTCCATGATCAGCTGATCAAAATTGCTCTCTTTGAGGGTCTTGAATCGGCACCGACAAGGATCGGAATCGGGGCTATAGGCCAGCGCCGGATCGTGCCAGCGCATCATCAGCGTGGCGCCGACGCTAAAATTCTCCGCCCTCTGGTCCACGTTGGTGATTTGCTGCAGTTTGATTCCGATCTTGACCGGCGTGGGCTGTTCCGGAGCACCTTCACGGAGCGGCGCAGCGTCCGCCTGTGCCGGCATGTACAGGAGGAGCAGCACGAGGACAATCGGGGCGAACGCGGAACCTACCCGCGATCTGGACGCGATGTTGACTTGCTGGTGCCACGCGGAACACGACATGACCCGACCGCTCGGTGAAGTGCGCAAATGGACGGAGGAGGAGTATGAAGAAACATTCCCGGTTTTTCAAGCGGCGTAGACAGCTCCACCAGGAGTCACTTTCCCAATAGAACTTCCGCTTCCATGGGCACGAATCATTTCATTAATCTTTCCCCACTCTCCCGCTCCGTTAGGCCTTCGGTTCCACGCAATTCGAGCCCCCCCGCCATTGACACAAGCGGTAGCGGAGCTTCTCGGCCCAGAAACGATAGGCCTGCTCCACATCATTCCAGGAGTTGGTCACTCCGCTCAGGCTCTTGGTTCCGCCCCGGCGGTCTACCGCAGCAACCAGGAGCGCTCCGGTGTCGCCATCGGTGGCCTTCGCTTCGACACTCGCACTGCCGGTAAACAGGGAAACCCCAGTCGCGAGGCTCTTACCGCCGGACAGCATCCGCAGTTGCGGCACGATGCTCGACAGCGTATCCAACACGGCATTGGATGATTCCCCTTCGGTGATGGCGACCTGGATCCGCAGCACGTCCGGGCCAGGTTGACTCGTCATCTCGTAATCCTTCCTGAGCTGTTCGTCGAGCTTCGACCACAGCAGATTGGCCAGCCGCTGCCGATCCTCGGCGGGCACATCCTTCATCTGAGACTTTGGCCCCAGCCAGACGGTCACCGGATCGAGCTGCACCTTTTTGTACTTCTTCCAATCGACAGCAGGGTTCTTGTAGACCGACAAGGCCTGGTCTTCTGAGCCTTCCTTGAACGTACTGCGCTGGCCCTCCTTCAGCATGGAATAGTCCCCCAGGAAGCCCGATTTTTCCACCGACTTGGCCTCTTGGGTCGCGGCACAGCCACTCAGCCACAGGAGCGCGAGCGGCGCAAGCACTCCGGCCATGAACCAACTCACCAATCTTTTGTTTGACACCTGCATAGTTGAGCCTCCTTTTTCGTTGAGTTGCGGGGGATCGGATTTTGACGAATACCCAGGGCGTTGTCAACCGGAAAAACGGGGGGGCGGCCGAGGCGCGGGGCATTGACACCGAACCGGGTCTCATGCTCTCATCGTCCCCCGGCCAGTTCCGTCACACATAACCCCGGATTCCGGCTTGTCTGCTTCTCGCTCGCTGATCGTCGCCGGCTTGCTCGCGTGCGCGGCGGTGCCTGCCGCGCCGCGTGAATCATTTGGGCAGCCGCCGGCTGAGCACGCGACCGACTGGCGTTACGGCGCCTTCCTGGACACCAGCTATATGGTGGACTTCAATTTTCCGGAGAACCACCTCTGGCGCAGCCGGTCCACCACGCGACGCGTGAATGAGCTGGCCGTGAACATGGTGTATGGGTATGTGAAGAAAGACGCAACGGAGGTGTCCCGGTGGGGCATGGAGTTCGCGGTCCAGGATGGGTACGACTCGCAGAACTTTGCCTTTGCCCAAGGGGAGCCTAACGTGGGCGGCGCCGACACGCTCCGCCGTTTCGGCCGGGCGAATGTGTCCTATCTCGCGCCGGTGGGGAACGGGCTCACAGTGACGGCGGGGTTGTTCAAGAGCCTGATCGGCTATCAATCGCTCTATTCCCGAGACAACCTGAACTACACCCGCTCATGGATCGCGGAAAATTCGCCATACGCCATGTTCGGGGTCTCGGCCCGTTATCCCTTCAGCCATGACTGGGAGGCTGCATTCTACGTGATCAACGGCTACGCCTACCTGTCCCGGCCCAACGACCTGCCCAGCTACGGCGGCCAAGTTCGATGGACACCGACAACGCGGGTGACCGTCACGCAGAACGTCTACTTCGGCCCGGACCAGAACGATACCGCCATCCAGTTCTGGCGCCTCTTCTCCGACAGCATCGTCGAATGGAAGAACGAGGACGTGACCGTCGCACTCGCGTACGACATCGGGACCGAGGATTTTTCGGGGGATCCCCATCACCCGCGCACGTTCTGGATGGGCTCGGCGCTCTTCACCCGCTGGCACGTCGCCGGGCCCTGGTCCGTCGCCGTCCGCCCCGAGTTCTACTGGGACCGGAACGGCCGGCTGACTGGGTTTGAGCAGTTCATCACGGCTCTGACGAGCACCCTCGAGTATCGCCTGGTCGTCAGGAAGTTGACGGGCTTGCTGCGGCTTGAGTACCGGTTCGACCAGTCGAGCGGGCCGCAAGGCGGGTTCTTCCGGAACGGCGAGACCGCACCGGGGGTCATCGGCCTGAACCAGAACCAGCACCTCCTCAACTTCGGGCTGGTCTGGTCCTTTGATTCCTGACCGAGCGGGAAGCCGGCCGCGGCCCGGCCGCGCGCGGCCTACTCCTCCTCGACCGCCTCCTCACGCACCCACGCCTCGAGCAGCGTGTAGGCCACCGCGAGCACCATCGGGCCGACGAAGATGCCGACCAGACCGAACGCCAGGAGGCCGCCGACCACGCCGGTGAAGATTAAGAGCAGGGGCAGGTCCGCGCCCTTCATGATGAGGATCGGGCGTACCACGTTGTCCACCGTCCCGACCACAATCGTCCAGATGAGCAGCGCCGTCCCCCAGCCGGCGGTTCCCTTCCAGTAGAGCCAGACGACCCCGGCCAGCAGCACCGGCGCCGGTCCGATCTGCGCCAGGCAGAGCATGAACATCACGGCGGTGAGGATCGCCGCGAAGGGCACCCCGGCGACCGCGAGGCCGATGCCGGCGAGGACGGCCTGCCCGATGGCGACGAGGACCACGCCGAGCGCCACCCCACGAATCGCCTGCCCGGCGAGGACGACCGCATTCTCGCCGTTCCTTCCGGCGAGCCGCCGCGCGAAGCGGCGCACGCCCGTGACGACGGTCTCGCCGCCGGCGAAGAAGATCGCGGCGATGACCACCGTGAGCAGGAACTGGACGACCATCACGCCGAAGCTCCCCACCTCCTCCAGAAACCAACGGGCCACGCCCTCCGCGTAGGGCGCGATCTTCCGCCCGAGCTCTTCCGGCCCGGAGGCGGCGAGCTGGCTCCAGGCGGACGCGGCTTTCCGGCCGACGAACGGGAACGCCTGCAACCAGTCGGGGGGCGCCGGCAGTTTGCGCGTGCCAAGCGACCGCGCCCAGCCGACGATCTCATCGCCGTGGGCGACGATCGTGCCGATCGCCAGCGAGAAGGGAACCACGAACACCAGCAGGAGCGTTATCGTCATCACCGTGACGGCGAGCCAGCGCCGCCCCCACAGCATCGCCTGCACGCGCAGCATGAGCGGCCACGTCGCGACGACGATCATGGTTGCCCAGATCACCGCGGGCAGGAACGGACGCAAGATCCAGAACGAGGTGGCGATGAGCCCCACGATGCAGAGCACCGCGAGTATCGTGCGGGTCAGGTCGCGTCGGTTGGTGGTCATGATCGTGGACCCTCCTCCTGTCGTCGTGTACCCCGGCTGTGCGGGCCGATGGTAGGGCCCGGCCGCTTGTCTGTCAAGCACGCAGGATCTGCCAAGCCACCAAATTCAATCTATGGACTTTTCCCGCCGATCACGGGTATAATCCGGCCCCTTTCTAAACGGCTCAGAGGTCGGCTCATGTCTCTCAGTATCATGGCCTTCCGGACTGTCTTCTGCGTGATCCTCTGCGTGGGCGCGCCGGTCCTCACGGCCTGTAAGGGGGAGGCGACCTCCAACCAGGCACCCCAGCCCCCGGACGTCGTCGTCGTCGAAGTCATACAGCAGGATGTCCCGATCTACTCCGAATGGGTCGGGACGACGGATGGGCTGGTGAACGCGCAGATTCGGGCGCAAGTCACCGGCTATCTGCTCACGCGGCATTACCGGGAAGGGGCCTTCGTCAAGAAGGGCGATCTGTTGTTCGAGATCGATCCGAGAAAGTTTCAAGCCGCCCTCGACCAGGCTGCGGGCGACCTGAGACGGGCGCAGGCACAGTTCACCAAAACCGAATTGGACGTGAACCGGAACACGCCGCTGGCCAAAGAAGGCGCCATCAGCCAGAAGGAGTTGGAGGATTCCATTCAGGCCAACCGGGCGACACGGGCGTCGGTCGAGTCCTCGAAGGCGGCCCTGGAGCAGGCGAAGCTGAATCTGGAATGGACCAGGATTACCGCCCCGATCGACGGAGTGGTAGGCATCGCCAAGGCGCAGATCGGCGATCTCGTGAACTCCAACGACGAGCTGACCTCCATGTCCCAACTGGACCCGATCCGGGTCTATTTTCCGATCAGCGAGCAGGAGTACCTCAGGTTCGCCGGCCCCGTGCAGGAACGGTATACGGAGAACATCGATCCCATGAAGGCGCGAAAAGACGCCCGTCTCGAAATGACGTTGAGCACCGGAGAGGTCTACCCCAGCAAGGGGTGGTTCTTTCTTGCGGACCGGCAGGTGGACGTGAAAACCGGCACGATCCGCGTCGCGGCCCTGTTCCCGAACCCGGGGAATGTCCTGCGGCCGGGGCTCTTCGCGAAGCTCCGCGCCCCGCTCACCGTCCATCAGGGCGCCCTGTTGGTGCCCCAGCGCGCCGTGAGCGAGTTGCAGGGCAGCTACCAGGTCGCTGTGGTCACCCCGGAGAACAAGGTGGAAATTCGTCCGGTGACCGTCGGTGAAACCATCGGCACCCAGTGGATCATCACGCAGGGGCTGAAGCCCGGCGAGAAGGTGATCGTTGAAGGCCTCCAGAAAGTGAAAGCCGGGGCTTCCGTCCGCCCCGTCCCCTCCGGAACGGAACCTCCCGCGTCGGCCACCCCGCAGCCGGAATCCCCACAGAAGGACAGTTGATGGCCAGGTTTTTCGTCAACCGCCCGATTGTGGCGATGGTCATCTCGATCCTGATGACGCTGGTTGGCGTCGTCGCCATGGTTCAGCTCCCCATCGCCCAGTTCCCGAACATCGCGCCGCCGGAAATCCAGTTGCAGGCCACCTACGTGGGCGCGGACGCCGTCACGCTCGAGCAGTCGGTCGCCACGCCGATCGAGCAGCAGATGCAGGGCGTGGACAACATGATCTACATGTACTCGGTCAACGCCAGCAACGGGCAGACGACGCTGCGCGTGGACTTCGACGTGACGACGAAGCCGAACGACGACCAGATCCTGTCGCAGATGCGCTACCTGCAGGCCGAATCCCAGCTGCCGCAGGAGGTGCGGAACTATGGCGTCACGGTCAAGAAGTCTACCACCAGCCCCATGGCCCTCTTCTCGCTGTATTCCCCCAACGGTACCTATGACAACATCTGGCTGGCCAATTACGCCTACATCAATATTAATGACCCCATGGCGCGCGTGCCGGGCATCGGCCAGGTGACCATCTTCGGCGCGGGGCAATACGCGATGCGCTTCTGGGTGCGACCGGACGTCCTGGCCAAGCTGAACATGACGGTGCCCGAAATCCTGGACGCCGTGCAGAAACAGAACACCGTCAACCCGGCCGGGCAGATCGGCGCTGAGCCCGTGCCGGCCGGCCAGGAATTCACCTACACCGTGCGGGCGCAGGGCCGGCTGATCACCAAGGAGGAGTTCGAGGCGATCGTCGTGCGGGCGAACCCCGACGGATCCATCGTGCGTCTCAAAGATGTCGCCCGGATCGAACTGGGCGCCCAAACGTACAACATGATCGGCCGGATGAACGGCAAGCCCGCCGCTATCATCGCCATCTATCAGCTCCCCGGCTCGAACGCGATTCAGGCCATGGACGCGGCCACGAAGCTGATGGAAGACCTCAAGCAACGCTTCCCGGCCGACCTGGACTACGTCACCTCGCTCGACACCACGCTGTCGGTGAGGGAAGGCATCAGGGAGATCGTGCATACGCTGGTGGAGGCGCTGATCCTCGTCCTCCTCGTCGTCTACATCTTCTTGCAGGGGTGGCGGGCCACGTTGATTCCGATGCTGGCCGTGCCGGTGTCGCTCGTCGGCACGTTCGTGCTGTTTCCGCTGCTCGGGTTCTCAATCAACACCCTGTCTTTGTTCGGTCTCGTGCTGGCGATCGGACTGGTGGTGGACGACGCGATCGTGGTGGTCGAGGCTGTCGAGCATCATATTGAAGAAGGGCTCCCGCCCAGGGAGGCCACGCTCAAGGCCATGGAACAGGTCTCGGGGCCGGTCGTGGCCATCGCGCTCATCCTGGCCGCAGTGTTCGTGCCGACGGCCTTCGTGCCGGGCATTACCGGCCGGCTCTACCAGCAGTTTGCCATCACCATCGCGGTGTCGGTCATCATCTCGGCCTTCAATGCGCTCACGCTCAGCCCCGCCCTGTCGTCCCTGCTGCTGCGCCACAGGACGCCGGCGCGGGGCCCGCTGGGCTGGTTCTTCGGGTGGTTCAACCGCGGTTTCGGTCAGGCGACCGACTGGTATGTGCGCGTCTGCGGAATGCTGATCCGCAAGGCGGCCTTTTCGATGCTGTTCCTGCTGCTGGTCGCCGGCGCGGCCGGCTGGTTCGGCTCGCGGTTGCCCAGTGGATTCCTGCCGATCGAGGATCAGGGGTTTCTCTACTTGAACGTCCAGTTGCCGGCGGCATCCTCCCTCCAGCGGACCGACGAGGTCTGCAAGAAGATCGAGGCGATACTCAAAGAGGTGCCGGGCGTCCAGTACGCCACGACGGTCGTCGGGTTCAGCCTGCTCAGCACGGTCAACACCACATACAGCGGGTTTCTCTTCGTGACGCTCGCTCCGTGGGAGGAGCGCCACAAGCCGGAGGAACAGCTCCTGCCGATCTTCCGCACCATCAACGCGAAACTGGGCGCGATGTCGGAGGCGCAGGCCTTCGGGTTCCCGCCGCCCGCCATCCCCGGCGTCGGCACCTCCGGTGGGGTCTCGATGGTGCTGGAGGATCGCGCCGGCAAGGAGGTGGCGTTCCTGGCCCAGCAAACGCAAAAGTTCATGGAGGCGGCCGGCAAGCGTCCCGAGATCGCCAAGGTGAACACCACCTTCATCCCCAGCGTTCCACAAGTCTTTGCGAAGGTGGACAGGGAAAAAGTCCTGAAGCAGGGCGTCAACCTCGGTGATGTGTATCAGACGCTGCAGGCCTTCATGGGCGGCATCATGATCAACTACTTCAACCGGTTCGGCCGTACGTGGCAGGTCTATGTGCAGGCCGACGGTGATTTCCGGACTCGCCCCGAGAACGTCGGCCAGTTCTACGTGCGCAATAACTCGGGCGGAATGGTGCCGATGTCCACCCTGGTGTCCATGGAAACGATTGACGGGCCGGAATTCACGATGCGTTACAACGGCTACCGGGGCGCCCAGTTGTTCGTCTCGGCGGCGCCGGGCTACAGCTCCGGCCAGGTGATGCAGGCGCTCGAAGAGGTGTTCAAGGACACGATGCCCGTCGAGATGGGCTACGATTACATCGGGATGTCCTTCCAGGAGAAGGTGGCAGCCGAGGGCGTGCCGGCCAGCGTCATCTTCGGATTCTCCATCCTGTGCGTGTTCCTCATTCTCGCGGCGCAGTACGAGAGCTGGGCCCTGCCCTTCAGCGTGCTGCTGGTGACGCCGATCGCAGTATTCGGCGCGTTCGGCACCCTGTGGCTCTTCAAGCTGGTGGCCCCGCAGGCCAGCGAGAACGACGTGTTCGTCCAGATCGGCCTCGTGATGCTGATCGGCCTCTCCGCCAAGAACGCGATCCTGATCGTCGAGTTCGCCAAGGAAGAATACGAACAGGGCAAGAGTATCATGGACGCGGCGCTGGCCGCGGCCCGGCTGCGGTTGCGTCCGATCCTCATGACGGCGTTCGCGTTTATCCTCGGCGTGGTGCCGCTGATTCTCTCCTCCGGCGCGGGGGCGCACGCAAGAATCCTCCTCGGCCTGGCGGTGTTCGGCGGGATGCTGGCGGCGAGCCTGATCGCCATCTTCCTCATTCCGGTGAGCTTCTACGTCGTCGAACGCCTGGCGCACCGCGGGGCGCCGCCCCACGGGCCGGCCGCGGGTGCTCCACAGCCGAGGGGGGACAGGGAGATCCATCGCCCGCTGGCGCAGCCCCCGGTCCAGCCGGTGCATGCCCGCATCGGGGGAGGCCTCTGATATGCGCCGCTGTGCCGCACTGGTCGGGTTGGCCCTGTTGCTCGCGGGTTGCATGATGGGGCCGGACTACAAGCGGCCGGACACGCCGGCCGGCGAGGCCTGGCGCGTCGCGCCGGCGACCTCGGAATCTCTCGCCAACCTGCCCTGGTGGGAGCTGCTGAAGGATCCCGAGCTTCATCAGTTGATCCGCACCGCGCTGGGAGAAAACCTGGACCTTCGCATCGCCACGGCCAACATCCAGGAGTTCCAGGCCCAGCTCATGATCGCGAAGTTCGACCTGGTTCCATCGCTGTCATACTCGGGGCACGCCTTCGGCTTTCGGAACACGAACACCGACGTCTTCCCCGTCCCCGGCGGTGGAGCGGTTCCCACCGGACAAGCCAAGAACGGATTGACGGTCTCCCACGAAGCCGGCTCTGCTGGCCTCAAGTGGGAACTGGATCTGTGGGGGCGCATCCGCCGTTCGATCGAAGCCGCCCGGGCGCAACTGCTGTCGAAGCAGGAGAATCAGCGCGCGGTGATCCTGAGCCTGGTCAGCAACGTGGCGGAGGCCTACTTCGACCTCCGCGCGCTGGATCTTCAGGTAGATATCACCAGGCGGACGCTCAAGGCGTGGGAGGAATCGGTCCGGATCTCAAAGCTTCGCTATCAGCAGGGCGATATACCCAAGCTTGACTTGGACCGGTTCGTCGCGGAGCGGTCGGGCGCGGCCGCCCAACTGGCCGATCTGGAACGGCAGGTCGTCCAGCGGGAGAACCAGATCAGCGTCCTGCTGGGACACAGGCCCTCGGCGGTTCCGCGGGGCCGCCTGCTCATCGAGCAGCCCTTGCCGCCCCAGGTGCCGCCCGGCCTTCCCTCGGACTTGCTCCAACGTCGGCCGGACATCATGAAGGCGGAACAGGACCTGGCGGCCGCGACGGCCACCATCGGGGTCGCGCAAGCCCTGCGCTTTCCGCAACTGACTCTCACAGGCGCGGTCGGCGGGGCGAGCCTCGACATCTCGTCGACCTCCACCGGTCCCTACGCGACCTTTTCTGGAGCCGCCTCCCTGACCGGCCCGCTCTTCAGCGCGAGCGCGCTCGGCTTTCAGGTGAAGGTGACCGAGGCGCAGACCGATCAGGCCATCGCGCAGTATCAAAAAACTATTCTACAGGCGTTTCAGGAAGTGGAAGACGCGCTGATCACCGTTCAGAAAACCCGCGAGCAGCGCGAGGCGCAGGAGCAGCAGGTTGAGGCGTTGCGATCCGCCCTGCATCTGGCCGATCTGCGCTACCAGGGCGGACGGGCCAGCTACCTCGATGTGTTGACGGCCCAACGCGCCCTGTTCGATGCCGAACTGGCCCTCGCCAGAACCCGCCGGAACCAGTTGGTCTCGGTGGTCCAGCTCTACAAGGCCCTGGGCGGCGGGTGGACGCGGGACTCGGCGGCGTCGCCGGCCACGGCCAAGGACGCGGGCGGCGCTGCGCGGGCCCCGGGGCCTTAGGCGGGGCCTCCCCCGGGGCGGTCGCCACTTGCAATGGCGGGACGCTTCACGGTTTAATACGCCCGGTCATCGCATGGACACTCGCTCGCTCATCGCTTGTCACGAATGCGACTTGCTCTGCCGCGACACGCCGGTCGCGCCGGGCAGCAAGGCCTGCTGCCGACGATGCGGCGCGCTGCTCTACCGGCGCATCCCCGACAGCCTCGACCGCACGCTCGCGTGCTTGCTCGGGGCCGCCCTGCTGATGATCGTGGCCAACGCGTTCCCGATCGTCGGGCTCGAGGCACAGGGCAACCGCACCTCGACGACGCTGTTCGGGTCGGTGCGCGTGCTCTACGACGACGGCATGACGAGCGTCGCGGCGCTCGTGTTCGCGACGACGATCCTGATGCCGGCGCTCGATATCGGGGCGATGCTCTACATGCTGCTGCCGCTCAAGCTCGGATGGGTCCCGAAGGGACTGCCGGTCATGTTCCGTCTGGTCCAGACGGTGCGGCCGTGGGGCATGGTCGAAGTCTTCATGCTCGGAACGCTGGTGTCGCTCGCGAAGCTCGGGCATCTCGCGCACGTCGTACCGGGGGTCGCGCTGTGGTCCTTCGGCCTGCTCATGGTTCTGGCCGCCGGGGCGGCGGCGTCCTTCGACCCGCACGAGCTTTGGGCGCGGGCGGACGCGATCGCCCGTCAACCGCAGAGCTTTGAGACGGGGGCTGTCGCTGCGGAGGCGGCGAGATGACCGCAATAACTGCCGCCAAGGCGGGGCTGCTCGTGTGCCACACCTGCAGTCTGCTCAGCAGGCCGTCGGCCGGACACGAGGCCGCGTGCGCGCGGTGCGGCGCGAGCCTGCACCTGCGGAAGCCGGACAGTGTGACCCGCGCCTGGGCTTTTCTAATTGCTGCATACATCCTCTACGTCCCGGCAAACGTCCTGCCTGTCATGAAGACCGGCTCGCTGTTCGGGGCGCAGTCAGACACGATTATGAGCGGCGTCGTGTACCTCTGGACCTCGGGCTCCTGGCCGCTCGCGGTGATCGTGTTCGTCGCCAGCATCCTGGTGCCTGGCGCGAAGATGCTCTCCCTCACGGTACTTCTCATCTCTGTGCAGCGCCGCTCCATGTGGCGGCCGCAGGAGCGCACCAAGCTGTACCGGGTCGTGGAGTTCGTCGGGCGCTGGTCCATGGTGGACATCTATGTTGCGGCGATGCTCACCGCGCTGGTCCAGTTCCAGGCCCTGGCGACGATCAAGGCGGGGCCGGCGGCGATCGCGTTCGGTGCGGTGGTGGTGATGACGATGTTCGCGGCGGAGTCTTTTGATCCGCGGCTCATGTGGGATCCAGTGAGGAGACACGATGGCTAACACACCGGAAGATTTCAACATCGACGACATCCCTCCAGCGGAGGTCGTGCCGAAGCGGCGCGGGTCGCTGTCCCTCGTGTGGCTGATCCCGATCGTCGCGGCGCTGGTCGGCGGCTGGCTCGCGGTGAAGGCTGTCCTTGACAAAGGGCCCACAGTCACGATCACCTTCAAGACCGCCGAAGGACTCGAGGCGGGCAAGACGAAGATCAAGTACAAGAACGTGGACGTCGGCGAGGTGAACGAGATCCACTTCACCAAGGATCTCTCGCATGTTGTCGTGACCGCGGAGATGGTCAAGGGGGCTGCGCCCCATCTCGTGGAGGACACCCGGTTCTGGGTCGTTCGGGCACGGGTCGCAGGGGGCCAGGTCACGGGGCTCGGGACGCTGTTTTCCGGGTCCTATATCGGGTTGGATGTCGGCAAGTCCACGAAACGGCGGAAGGAGTTCGAGGGCCTCGAGGTGGCCCCGATCATCACCGGGGACGTGCCGGGCCACCAGTTCGTCCTCCGCGGCCAGGACCTCGGATCGCACGACGTGGGGACGCCGGTCTTTTTCCGGCGGGTGCAGGTGGGAAGGGTGGTGGCCCACGAACTCAACCGGGACGGCTCGGGGGTCACCCTGAAAATCTTCGTGGAGGCGCCGCATGACCGGTACGTGAACCCCAACACGCGCTTCTGGGACCAGAGCGGGATCGATATCACCGCAGATGCGACGGGGGTCAAGATCAATACCGCGTCGCTGGTGTCCATCATGCTCGGCGGCATCGCGTTCGAGACGCCGGCGAACTCCCCGGTTGCCCTGCAGGCCGACGAAGACACGATCTTTACCCTATATCCCGACCGCGCCCAGGCCATGAAACGCCCGGACACGGAGGTCGTGCCCTTCACCGCGAATTTCACGGGGTCGCTGCGCGGATTATCTGTGGGCGCGCCGCTTGACTTCAGCGGGGTCCCCGTCGGCGAGGTAAGATCCATCGGGGTGGAACTCGATGACGCAGCCAAGCTCATCCACTTTCCGGTTGAGATCGCGCTCTATCCGGAGCGCCTGCGGTCGCGGAGCCAATTGAGCGGCACGAAGCCGGCGCCGGGCGAACGGCGGGCACGCATGGACGCGTTGATCGAGGCCGGGCTTCGCGCCCAGCTCAGGACCGGGAGCCTGTTGACCGGTCAGTTGTACGTGGCCTTCGACTTCTTCCCCAACGCGCCGAAGGCCAAGATAGACTGGACGAAGACCCCGCCGGAGCTGCCCACCGAGCCCAGCGGCCTGCAAGAGCTGCAGATCATGCTGGCCGGCCTCTCGAAGAAGCTGGAAAAGGTTCCCTTCGACAAGATTGGCGCCGACCTGCAGCAGATGTTGCAGAGTGCGAGTAGCCTCGTCAAGCGACTCGACACGGAGGTCGCGCCTGAAGCACGCGCGGCGCTGGCGGAAGCACGCAAGACCCTCGGCACAGCGGAGCGCAGTCTCAAGTCCGACGCGCCGCTGCAGCAGGACGCGCGCGAGGCCCTGCGCGAAGTCGGCCGGGCTGCACAGGCGATGCGCGTGCTCGCGGACTATCTCGAGCGGCATCCGGAGGCGTTGATTCGGGGCAAGAAGGGGGACAAGTCATGACCCGAACACGCATCGGCATCGCCGCCATATCGCTCTTCGCCGGAGTGCTCACGGGCTGCGGCAGCTCGCCCCCGGCACGCTTCTACGTGCTGAGTGTGGCCCCGTCCGTGGCAACCGAGGGGACCGAGCAGGCCCTGGCGGACTACAGTGTGACGGTCGGCCCGGTCTCGTTGCCCGACGCCATCGACCGTCCGCAGCTCGTGGTCAGAGTCGGGGCGAACGAGGTCGCCCTGCTCGAAGAGCACCGGTGGGCCGAGCCCCTCCAGGGCGAGATCGCCCGCGTGATCGCGGGGAACCTCTCGCAGTTGCTGGACGCCAGGCGAGTGATGGCGTATTCCCCGCAGACTACCGGCGATGAGGAGTACCGCGTGGTGGTGGACATCCAGCGATTCGATTCCGCACCAGGCCAGTCCGCGCAGATCGACGCCCTGTGGACGGTCAACGGGGCCGAGGGGAGCGCGCGCAAGACGGGCCGAACGGTGGCCCGCGAGTCCACCGGCGGGGACAGCTACGACGCCCTGGTGGCCGCGCACAGCCGGGCGCTCGCCACGGTGAGCGCCAAGATCGCGGAGGCCATCCATTCGATGAACTCGACAGGCGCGAAGACGCCTCTCCCGGCCGCTGCCTCCCCTGCCGTTGCTCCATAACCGTACGCATGAATTCGAAGAGAGGACACTGCTCG
>MNDM01000066.1 GCA_001914955.1 Nitrospirae bacterium 13_2_20CM_2_62_8
GGACGCCTCACGCTTCAGGAGAGACGCTTCACGAGATACTTCCTTCACCCGTCCGTACAGGCCGGGGCTCTTCTCGGCGCCTGCCGCGAAGATCACGTCTCGCAGGGGTTTCCAATGCACGCCCCCCATCAGGTCCATAACAATGACCGCCTGCAGGCGGGAGGGAGTGCCGATCTCGACCGGGAGATGATCCACGAAAAACTGGGAGCCCATGAGCGGCGTCCGGATATAGGGCGGCTCTTCAGCGTTGAAGGCCATGAACAGGACCGGATGGTTCGCAAGGTGCGGCAGGCTCCGGGCCGTTTCAATCAGGATGGCGATCGCGGAGGCATTGTCATCGGCGCCCAGGTACGTCCCTCCCAAATGATCATAGTGCGCGCCGATCAGGATCCAGCGGGGAGACCGGTGCGATGGGTCGCCGGCGTTCAGCGCTCGCCGCACCCCGATCAGGTTGTCACCCAACTGGGGGGAGATCTGCTGACCATAGCCGCCCAGCGAGGGCAGCGGTTCGAGGTCCGCTTCGCGAAACCGGGCCGCGATGTACTCCGCCGCCATCCGATTGCCGGGGGTTCCCGGTTTGCGGCCACGGAGCGCCGGGCTGGCCAGGTAGTCCACGTGGGAGCGGAGACGCATGGCGAGGTGGCTGGTGATCGGGAGGGTCTGGGGGGCAATCGCGGTGGAGGTAGCCATGGCGCTCAGGCGATCGGACAGGGGGACGAGCATGAGAAGGGCCGCGGTCCCGACACGGAGCACCCGCTGCCTGCGGCGAAGGAGGAATCCGCTCACCTCTCTCACTTCTCGCCTCGTGCCCTGTACCTGCGTCGCTAGTTTACAAGAGCCCAAGCCTCCTTTACAATCCGCGCATTCGGCGAGAGAACGATCACCGCAAGGCGGGGGCTAGAGGTGGGAGAGCCTATCGAGCACAAATTGATCGCGCGCCTGGCGGGCGCCTTGGACGGAGCCACGGCCACCGCCTTGACTGGGGAAATGGTCCGGCTCGGATCCACCCAGGCGGTCCTTGAACTGCTCGACGAACTGCAGGAGGCGTCCCCGAAGGCCGCGCAAGGGGCGATCGAAGCCTTGCCGGAGCTGCACCACCGCTGCGGATTGGCCGAGATAGTCTCCTGGCTGGATCTCGGTGTGGCGCTGGCCGGGTCCTCCGGTGCTGCGGCCCTAAAATATTTCAAAGGAAGCCCGCTACTCCTTGGGTCGGTCGAGTCGGTCCCGTCCCGCCGCCAGGTCATGACGCTGGCGATGGACCTGGCCGAGAACGACCCCCAACACCCGAACGTGGCGCTCGATTTCCTGAGAAAGGCGCCGGCGCTGCTGGCGGTGCTGCCCGCGACGGAGTTGGGGGGCTGGGCCCAGGTGGGGGCGGACCTCGCGCGGTGGGACTACGTGTTGGGAATCGAGTTTTTGCGTGAGAGCCCGGTCGTGGCTCGAGTGGTTCCGCTGGAAGACGTGCGGGCCTGGGTCGGATTCGGGATGAAGCTGGTCACACGAAATAGCTTGGGCAAGACCGACTATCTGGCCACCCTCGAGTTCTTCCGGACCAGCCCGGCCATCCTGGGCGAGATCCCGCCGCTGACGGTCCGAAGGCGGGTCGTGGATCTGGGGTCGGTGATCGCCGACCGTGATCCGCAGCTTGCCATCGCGTTCCTGGCGGATTCCCCGTCGCTCCTGCGTCGGATCTCGTCCGAGGAGTGGCAGACCAGGGTCTTGCAGTACGGTGTCTTGATCGCCGAACGGGATGCGGAATCAGCGCTGGCATTTGTCCGCCGCTGCCCGGAGATCTTAGAGTTGATCGGGATTCCCACCCCCACCGGTCCCTCCCCCCTCGAGGGGGAGGGTGGGGGAGGGGGGGATAAATTTGATGACTGGTTCAAGAGCGGGATGGACGTGCTCGGCTACAGCGCTGACGGCGCGCTGGCCTATTTCTCGCTGGAGACGCGCAAGGCCCTGGCCTCGGTTGAGGAGGCGATGAGCGGGGTGCCGCTCAGGCAACTCGCCAGGTCGCTCAAATTGTTTGCGCAGGGCTTATGTGGAGCCGAGGTGATGATCCGCTCCTTACCGGAGCGATCCGACGACTCCGGCGCAGAGCCGGCCAGGGCCACCGTCAGCCCGGATGGGCGGACGATCGCATTGCCCCCCATCCTTCGACGCTATCCCACACGCGAGGAGAACATCCGGCTCTACACGGTGATGACGGCGCACGAGGCAGGGCATCTGGAGTTCGGCACCTATAGCCTGCCGCTCGGCAGGCTGGCGGACTTGATCGACGCAGTCTCCCGGAGGTATGGCCGATACGATCTGCCGCCCGTAGCGACCCTGGACGGCCTCTTCGCGCGGTTCCCCCAGCCGGCTCTGATCCGTGACCTCTGGACGATCCTGGAAGATGCCAGGGTGGAGTATCGGCTTCAGCGCGAGTATCCAGGACTCCAGCGCGATCTGGCGGCTCTCGCCCGGGACGCGGTCCGGACCCGCTCGCTGCTGCACGGGATGTCGGTCCGCGAGATGGTGGTGGACTGCTTGCTGCTCCTCTCTACCGCCGAGCCGGGGACGGTCGGGATTCCGAACTCGATCGCCGAGGTGGTGGGCCGAGTCTGGGCGCTCTGCCAGACCATCCTGACACCCAGTGCGACGGCAGAGGACGCGGTCCGGCTGGCGGATCGTATCTATGTCACGCTGGATGAGATGCTGGTTGCCGCCAGACGCGAGGCGGAGGCGCAGGGGGAGGCGGGACCGGAAGTGGATCAGGGGGGCGGCCCCAAGGCTTCCGAGGAGAGCACGGGACAATACCGACCGGTCACGAACTGGGCCTATCGCGGAACCATGAATCCAGAGGTGATCACAGACCGTGGCGGATCGCGGGAGGGAAGCGAGCGCCGGGTGGCGGACCCCAACGGATCAGTTGAGCCTGCAGGATCGGGTAGCGGGTTCGGGAAGCTCGGTGAGGTACAGACAGAGGAGTCGCTGGCCCCGGCCGCGACCCCCGCCTCGACGGTCGAGCAGATTCTGGTGGCCGGCGATGACCGGCTGGACAGGCGCGAGGCCAGTCGGTCTGCGGCCCGCGCGTTCTTGTACGACGAGTGGGACGGCCTGATTCAGGACTACCGGTCCGGTTGGTGCCGGGTGATCGAACAGATGGCGTCCGAAGGCACGGGCGACTTCGCGGAGGCGACGCTGGCTGCGCATGGGCCGGCGGTCAGGCTGCTCCGCCGGTATTTCGAGAGCATCCGCCCCCAGAGCCTGCGCCGCCTGTCTGGACAGACGGACGGCGAGGATCTGGACCTGGACGCGGCGATCCGTCGAGCGGCGGACCGGCAGGCCGGCGCGGAACCTAGCGACCGGATCTACGTGCGGCGGGAGAAACGGGAACGGGCAGTGGCGGTGGCGTTTCTCGTGGACCTGAGCGGGTCCACCAGCCGGCAGATCGAGTCCCCAACCGGTTTTGATGTACGACGCGTGATCGACGTGGAAAAAGAGGGGTTGCTGCTCCTGTGCGAGGCCCTGGAGGCGATCGGCGATCAGTACGCGGTCTACGGCTATTCCGGACAGGGGCGGAACCAGGTAGACTTCCTCGTCTTGAAGGAGTTCGACGAGCCGACAGCCAGGTGTGCCGCGCATCGCATCGGCGCCGTGACCCCGCTCCACCAAAACCGGGATGGCGCGGCGATCCGCCACGCCGTTCACAAGCTGCTGTCCCGGAGCGCCCGCGTCAGGCTGTTGATCCTGATCAGCGACGGCAAGCCGTTGGATGATGGGTACGCGGATGAGTACTCGCTGGAAGATACCAAGATGGCGTTGCGAGAGGCACGGCTGCGCGGCATCGATCCCTTCTGCATCACCGTGGACCGCGGTGCCGACGACTATCTCCGGCGGATGTACGGGGATGTCCGGTTTCTGATCATCGATCGCGCGGAGGCACTGCCCGAACGGCTGCCGCGGGTGTACCAGCGGCTCACAACGTAACGCTGAATGCAAAAAGTCGGGCCTCGACCTTTTGCGGCCTGGGAAGTCCTATGCACGTGCGAGGGGTTAGCGAGAATGGAACACAGGATGGGCCGCACGCGATGGACGAGCTAAAGAAAGAGGTGCCGCCGTGGCTGTACAAGCTGTTCACGGGCCATCAGTATCCGTACGTGCGCCGGCAGGCGAAGTTTGCGAACCGGGACGTCAAGCCGGGGGAAGAGCGTCCTGAACCGACGCCCGAAGCGATCAAGGAGAAGTTCTGGGAGATTTTTCCGCTCTGTTGGGTCAAGATTCTCGAAGAGGTCAAGACTGGGATGATCGTGAGCTTCGTGGAGTTAGGCACCTACCAAGCGGGGCAGTACCAGGAGCTGGTGGACCATCCGGAGGAATTTCTGGCCAAGACCTATGGCAAGAAGAAAATCAAGGTCAATTTCTACGACGGCGATAATTTTGTCTGCACGATCAACTTCAAGGTGGGAGGCTGGACCAGTCACGAAACTAGCGAATAGCAAATAGCTGATAGCGAATAGCTCGGAGCTGCTCGCTACTTGCTACTAGCTACTCGCTCTACAAGGAGAGCGATGGCAAGACCCAAGATCACAGTAGTCGGCGCGGGGAACGTCGGCGGGACGGTCGCGCAGCGGTTGGCCGAGAAGAACTGCTATGACGTGGTCCTGGTGGATGTCGTCGAAGGGATTCCGCAGGGCAAGGCGCTGGACCTGGTCCAGGCGGGGCCGATCTGCGGCTATGAGTCGAAGGTGGTGGGCACCAACGGCTATGAAGAGACCGGTGGCTCCTCCCTGGCGGTGATCACCTCGGGGGTACCGCGCAAGCCCGGCATGAGCCGCGACGAGCTGCTGGCGACGAATGCGAAGATCGTGTCGGGGGTCGTGCGGGAACTGACGAAGCGGTCGCCCGATGTGATCCTTGTCCTGGTGACGAACCCTCTGGATGCCATGACCTATGTGGCGCACAAGGTCAGCGGGTTCCCCAAGCAGCGGGTTGTCGGCATGGCGGGCGTGCTGGATGCGGCGCGCTTCCGCTCCTTCATCGCGGCTGAGTTGGGCGTCCCTGCGGTGGACATCGAGGCGATGGTGCTCGGGGGACACGGGGACACCATGGTGCCGCTGCTGCGCTACACCACCGTGGCGGGGCGGCCGCTCGCGGAGTGCCTGCCAAAGGTGAGATTGGACGCGCTGGTGCAACGCACGCGCGATGGCGGGGCGGAGATCGTCAATCTGCTCAAAGCCGGCAGCGCCTTCTACGCGCCGTCCGCCGCGACGGTGGAGATGGTCGAGGCGATCCTGAAGGATCAGAAGAAGGTGTTGCCCTGCGCGGCGCGGTGTGATGGGGAGTATGGGATTCAGGGGCTGTTTGTGGGGGTGCCGGCGAAGCTGGGGCGCGGCGGGGTGGAGCGGATTATCGAGTATGAGCTGACCCGGGAGGAGCAGGCCGCGTTGCAGGGGTCGGTCAAGGCCGTCCGGGAACTCTGCCTCGCTGTGGACCGACTGCTGGGAGCGTGAGCTTGACAATCTGCGCGGCCGTTCCGATAATCTGCCCCGATTCCAGCGGCTAGTGGCTCGTACCGAGAGACGCATCGAATCTTCAGCCCAGGAGCAACCATGGAGTTCCAAGCCGACGAGTTCCTCATTCTGCTGATGCGGTGGATACACTTCGTCTCGGGCGTGACCTGGATCGGGCTCCTCTACTACTTCAACATCGTCCAGGCGCCGTTTATGAAAGAGACCGATGCGGGCACGAAGAGCGGCGTCGTGCAAAAACTCGTGCCGCGGGCGCTCTGGTGGTTCCGGTACGCGGCGCTGGTGACCGTGCTGTCGGGGCTCATCATCATCTCGTCGCATTTCATGCACGGCCACGGCCACGGGATGCTCTCCACCTCCTGGGGAATCTCCATCGCCATCGGGGGAGGGCTCGGGATCATCATGTTCCTGAACGTGTGGCTGCTGATCTGGCCGAATCAAAAGGTCGTGATCCGGATGACCACGGAGGCCGCCGCGTCCAAAACGTCGCCGTCTCCGGAGATGGCCAAACATGCGCGGATCGCATTTCTGGCGTCACGGACTAATTTCTTCCTGTCCTTCCCGATGCTCTTCTTCATGGCGACCGCGAGCCATTATCCGCTGTTCTGAGGTTCCATGCAGCGGTTGCAGGCCGCGCCAGCTCTTGGCGGTGTTGCCGTCAAGGAGGGGAGCTCGCCAACTGGTCTTCGAAAGCCGTCGCGAGCCACCTGAAGTAGAGCCGAGTTCACAAAAGGCCGCGCCTTCTCTGTCATGGCTGAGTGAGGGGAGTGGACGGGTGCCGTCGTGAGCCGGCCTGCGCCGCAGACAGGCCCATCATTGGGCCGAAGGCAGTCCGCGCAGGAGGAACAGTCTATTGGAAGGTGGCTTCTAGGTCTTGATCGAGGGTGAAAACGATAATCCGTTCTCCGATCTGAGTGTCAATGTCGGTGTAGAGCGCGGTTACCGTCCCGCCGGTGATGTTGCTCATCTGCTCGCAGAGCTTGTCCCGGCCCTGAGCGATGAGATTCTGACGGAGCCGTTTCACCATCTCGACTCCATCTTGGGTCTTGGCGAGCTGGCGTTCCGCCGGGGTCAAGACGCCTTTGAGGCGAACGAGAATAATGTCGCGGACGATGAAGGCCCGCACATCGTCCGGGCCGCGGCCCATGAATTCCTGCTCGAACTTGATGACAGCGTTGCGAATCGCGCTTTCCACTTCGCCTTTACTCCGACCTTCTTTCACGAGCCTTATATTACCCATGGAGATACCCAGAAGACCTACCAGGTTTGGGCCTAATGACAGGTTGTGAACTATCGCGCGCTATGGTATGACACCTCCTCAAAGAATTGCAAACGATGGGGCCCCGTGTCTTAGTCTCGCACAGACAGGCGGACCCATCACCGAAAATCCGATCACGGTGGCATGTAGGGTAACTGGCTCGCCCTCTGCGTCGCGAAAAGTGTGAGGTAAAGCATGTCCTACGTGATCCTCGTGCCGCTGCTCCCTCTGCTAGCCGCAATCGTGATCGGAGTCGCTGGCAGCGTCCTGCGTGAACGGAGTATCAGGATCGCCGCGCCAGCCGTCGTCTCGGCCTTCGCAGGTGCCGTCGCGGCGCTGGTTCTGGTCACGTTGAACGGTCCGATCAGCGTCCAATTCTACGAACCGAGCACAGCGGGCCTTTCCGTCCTCCCGTTGGGCTTCTACATTGATCGTCTAAGTGCTGTCATGATGGTAGTGATCACGGGTGTGAGCACCATCATTTATCTCTATTCCATGCGCTACATGCAGCAGGAACGCGGCTACGCCAGGTTTCATGCTCTTCTGGCCCTCACCACCTTTGTGCTTCTGTGCATGGTCTCAAGCGCTAACCTCTTGATGCTCTTTATCTTCTGGCAACTCCTGAGCTGGCTCCTATACCTCCTTTCCTATCATTATTCACATCCCCCAACCATCGAAGGCGCCTTCAAAACGTTTGCCGTGCTGCGGCTGGGGGATGTGGCCTTCCTTGCAGGAATCGTCCTGGCATATCGTCTCTACGGGACCTTGGATTTCCAGCCGCTCTTCGCACGGGCCGCCGAGGTTCCACGCACCTTTTCTCTATGGCCGGGCATCGGGCTTGAGATTAGCGCGGTCACTGCCATAACCCTGCTGATCTTCATCGGGGCCATGAGCAAGTCGGCCCAGTTCCCGATGCATGTGTGGCTGCCCGCATCCCTCTACGCTCCCACACCGGTCCATGCTCTTTTGCATGCAGGCATCATCAATGCGGGCGGGTTTCTGATCAACCGGCTTGCGCCGCTTTACGGACTCGCTCCCGACACGTTACACGTGGCCTTCGTGATCGGCGGCCTCACAGCGGTCGTCGCAGCCGCCATCATGCTGACGCAGTCGGATATCAAGACGATGTTGGGCTTCTCCACCATAGGGCAGATGGGCTACATGATCATGGAGTGCGGGCTCGGTGCGTTCGCCTTGGCGATCTTTCATCTCATCGCTCACGGACTGTTTAAGGCCACTGTGTTCTTAAACTGTGGCAATGTGATCCACATGGCCCGCCAGGAACCGAGATTTCCTCCCGGGCATATCCAAGAAAAGGCTGAGGCCTTGCCGCGCTTCCCCTGGGCCACCGGAGTCGTTATGACGTTGCTGCTTCCCCTGATTATCCTGCTGGCTGCGCACGGGGTTCTGCAGGTGCCCCTGCGGGACGCCCAGGGCGCGGTGATTTTTCTGTTTTTCGCCTGGGTCACGTCGGCGCAGGCCATCTTGAGTCTGTATCGGCTGAGAGCCGTCGAGTCGTGGAAGGTCGCCGGCGTCATGGTTTTCACCATGTTCCTGGTGATCGGCACGTATCTCTGGGCAGCGGTAAGCTTCACCTATTTCCTGTACCCGGCTCCCGGCGAAGCGGCCCGGTACTTCGAGGCTGCGGCGTTCCCCCCCTGGCTCTTCGACTTGTTTGTGGTGACCGTGACGGTACTCATCATCGGAGGTTGGGCGGTGGTCTATACCAATGCGAGGGGCGAACATGTTCTGATCCCGCGATGGACCCTCGGGCTCATGCCGCGTCTGTACATGTGGTTCTGGAATCGTCTGTACGTTGATACGGTGTACGCAAGGCTCGGACAGGCACTGTCTCGTCTGGCCCGTCGCGTGGATGCCGCTCTACCGGAATGGCTCCCGTGAGGAGAGCATGATGCACGACACGCTGATGGTGACCATCCTGCCGTTCCTAGGCGCCACAATCAGTCTGTTGCTCTGGTCGCGTCCCCGAGTCGTGAAGGTGGCGGCCCTGCTTGTGGCAGGCGTGACAGTGATCGGACTCGCAAGTGGCGCAGTGACGGGCAGCGATCCGACAGCGACCGCGCTGATGACGCTCATCGCCGTCACGGCGTTTGTGGCCGCCCTCGGTCAACAGCTCACCCGGCAGGCGCCGCTGGCGATCGTGCTGGTGCTGATCATCCTTGGACTGAGCTTGGCAGCGCTGGCTGGCAGCCAGCCAGTGGAACACATGTTCATGGGCTGTATCATGGGCACGATTGCGCTCCTATTATTATGGAGAGCTATCGGACCGGCGGATGCCCTTGCCTGGGGAGCCGTGGCGGGGTTGGGTGTCGGGATACTGGCCCTTGCGGCGTCGGCCGTGGTGTCTGGATCAATCGCCGCCGTCTTGCAACTGGTCGCCTGTGCCACCCTGCTTCCGCTCTTCCCGCTGCAGGCGGCCTTCGTGGGGTCACTGAGCAAGTTGCCGGGCACTCTTCCGGCCTTTCTGGCTGTCGTCCTGCCCTGCCTGGGTTGGCATGGCATCGTCTCGCTCATGTCCCAGGTCCCGGCACCTCTCATACACACGGTCATTGCACTGGCGCTGGTCGGAGCACTGTATGAAGCTGTGCGGGCCTCGGTCCAATTCCATCTGACCCGGATGATCGCCTCCATCACAACAATCCTGTTCTCACTGGTTTGGTGGCACGTGGGCGCGACCGGCAAGGCGGCCCCCGAGGCGGGCTGGTACCTGAGCACCGTGAGCCTTGCGGCGAGCGCCCTCTTGCTGGCCGGGCACCAGTTGGAGGCGCGGTATGGCTTCCTGGATTTGGACAAACTCCGCGGCCTCGCACGCCCGATGCCGCGGTTTGCCACGCTCGTCGGGCTTTTGCTCATGGCGGCCATGGGCCTGCCGCTCTTCGGGGTCTTCTCGACCTTCATGGCGATGATGTTTGCCTCCCCTTCGCCCATGCCGCAGAGCGCCGTCATCGTGCTTCTGATCTGGCTCATCGCGTCGCTGCTGCTTATGAGACTTCTTCAGCGTCTGCTCTGTGGTCAGCCGAAGCCGGACGTGGTGTATCAGGACCTAACCCTGACCGAACTTCTCCCGTTGGTCCTGGTGCTCTGTCTCTTGGCGCTCGGCGTGCGTGTCCCGGTGCATCTCTTCCAGCCTGCCGCTCAGGCCCACGTGACCGTGGTTGCGGAGGGAACCCCATGACGCAGACCTACTCCGACACCCAGCGCATGGCGTTGCGCTCGCAGGTCAAACTGGCGAGCGAGAGCGTGGCTCCCTACTGGCCCATGCGCACCTTCATTCACCACAATCCACTTCATGAATTGGAGTCTCGCTCCTTTCACGAGGCGGTCCAGCGAGGGCAGCAGTTGCTGGGCGGGCGCGGGTACCTGCCCAATGAACACTATCGCCTGTATTACCGGGCAGGCCGGATTCGTCCCGAGCACGTGGACGCGGCGCTGCGGCCCCTGGATCAAGACGTTTCGGTAAGGATCGGCGACCGGCAGGTCTCGCAGCTTGATGTCCTCCGAGCCCACCTGCTCCATGGAATCAGCGCTCCGGCTGAGGAGAGCCTGGAAACGCTCTGTGAGCGCGCTCCCGAGCGAGATGTGCTGATGGCCCTGATGGACCGTCTGCCCGATACGCTCAGGCCGCCGAGCGTCGAAGAGCGGGGCCAAGAAGCTGTCCGAGAGGACCTCGCCGCGCTGGGCCAGACACTGACACTGGCAGCCTGGTGTGACCATGCGCTGGGCACCGGGGTCGTCGCCCGGATCAATGACGAGATGACTCGATGGTGCGCCGCCTTCCTGGACGAAGGCCATGCGGCCTGGATGATGCCTCAGCGCGAGCAGACATTGTCCGGTGCCTGGAAGACCCTGACCCGGCTAGATCTGAACGGCTCACTGTGGGGGATCCGGGACTGGCGGCGCAAGCTTGAGACCCTGCCCGATCGTTCGGAAGATGCGATCCTGGACGCCCTGGGGGCGCTGGGCGTTCCCGAGACGGCTCGGCTCGAGTATCTCGCCCTCCATCTGGCAGCTTTGCCGGGCTGGGCGGCCTTCATCAAGTGGCGTGCGGATCAGCAAGGATACGCCTGGCAGGAGGCCTATCCGGCGAGTCTGGTGAAGTATCTGGCGATTCGGCTCTTCTACGAGCGTGAGTTGGTGGGGCAGGTCTGTCGGGAGGAACTTGGCATTGAAGGAACCTTCGAAGCGATCCGCAGCTACATGGAATCCCATCCGTTGGCGTACCATCTCAGACAGGAACGGGTTGCCGGGCGACTCCCAGGTCACTGGCCTCGGCGGGTTGATCGGCTGCGAAACCGGTGGCCCAAGCGCGGTATCGAGGCGTGGGAGGCCCTAGCCGGCCGGTATCTGACTGATTCTGCCGACTGGCATCGGCGCGCCGCCTTTCGGTCCGCGGCCTGGCGCCTGCTGGCATTGGCCAAGGCCCTGGGCATCGCCCTGGCAGAGCTGCTCAACAGCCCCCCCACAGACTTGAAGACGCTGCTGGATTGGCTGGACGCGTTCCCGGAGACTCAGCACGGACCGCGGTGGCTGGAAGCGTTTGAGGCAGGGTATCAGGAGCAGCTAATAGAGAAACTCCGGTCCAACCTTGGCAGACTCTATTGGGCTCCTCCTGATCAGGGTCCGTCCAATCTACCTGGCGAGCAAAGCGAGCGAGAGGGGGAGGCTCCGTGGGCTTTGCCCACGGAGGGGGCGACGCGAGCCCCTATAGAGGTCCGGCCCCAGGCGCAGGCGGTATTCTGCATCGATGTCCGCTCCGAACCCCTGCGTCGCCATCTCGAGGCGATCGGTGATTACGAAACCTTCGGCTTCGCCGGATTTTTCATCTGCTTCATCCGCTACCGCGAGTTAGGGAGCCATCATGACACCGATCAGTATCCCGTCATCATGAAGGCCCGCAACCTCGTGCGCGAGATTCCCCGTTCCTATCACGGCGACATGCTCTCGCGGCATCGCACGGGCGCGCGGCTCGTCCGCGCGGGGCATACGCTCCTGCATGACCTCAGAGAGCATGTCATCACGCCGTATGTCATGGTGGAGTCGCTGGGGTGGTTTTATTGCCTGCCCTTCGTAGGGAAAACCCTGTTCCCCGTGTGGTATCGCAAGCTGAGCGGATGGTTGAGGCGGATCGTGGCGCCTCCTGTGTCCACCACCCTCACGGTCGATAAGCTCTCCAAGAGCGAAGCAGAAGAAATGGTGGCGACTGAGCAGCGCGCGACCATTCGGCAGGCGTTGCGGGAGCGGCTCGGCCTGCACGGCTCGCGGGTCTCTCCAGAACTCGTCGAGGCGTTGCGCCGGCGTGCGTTGAACGGAGAGGAATCGGCGGAGCCGTTCATGAACGGGTCGGTCCGGCTGGCCGATGGCTCGACTGAGGAGGTCGCCGCGTTCGTCGAGGACCTGCGGCGGCACTACCAGATTGATCAGCGCTGGGCCTCAGCGCAGAAGGAGCGTATCACACGGACAGGCTTCACGCTCGATGAGCAGGTCTTCACGGTCGAGACCGCGCTGAGAATGATGGGATTGACTCGGAACTTCGCGCGGCTCGTCTTGTTGTGCGCCCACGGGAGCACGTCGGACAACAACCCCTTTGAGTCCGCCCTGGATTGTGGGGCCTGCGGGGGCAACGAGGGAAAACCGAACGCCCGCCTGCTCGCCGCGATGGCGAATAAGCCTCAGGTGCGGGAGCGGCTCGCCAAGAACGGCATTCAGATTCCACCGGACACGCACTTTATGGCCGGTCAGATTGATACGACCACGGACGAGATGCAGCTCTTCGATCTGGAAGATGTGCCTCCGACGCACCGGAAGGATCTGACACGGCTGCTGGAGGACCTCAAAGAGGCCGGTCAGCTCACGAGCCAGGAGCGCTGCGCCCGTTTGCCGGAAGTGACCGCTGTCCTGCCGCCACAGCAAGCCGTGTCTCATGTCCGCCGGCGCAGCGCAGACTGGAGCCAGGTTCGGCCGGAGTGGGGCCTGTCCGGGAACGCGGCCTTCATCATTGCCCGGCGCCAGGTAACCAAGGGGCTCAATCTGGAGGGGCGCACGTTTCTTCACTCGTATGACTACCTTGAGGATCCGAGCAGCCGGTTGCTGGAGATCATCATGACCGCCCCGCAGGTGGTGACCCAATGGATCAACATGGAGCATTATTTTTCCACCGTGGACAACAACGTGTACGGCAGTGGGAGCAAGATCTATCACAACGTGGTGGGCCGGATCGGCGTCATGTCCGG
>MNDM01000029.1 GCA_001914955.1 Nitrospirae bacterium 13_2_20CM_2_62_8
TTGACCGGCGGCGCGTCGGTGGCGCCGCCCACCCAGGCCGCGCCTAGTTCTCGCGCGAGCGCTCGGTGGGAGGCCTCCCGCGTGCAGACATAGACTTCGCATCCCCAGTGCCGGGCCACCTGAATGGCGATGTGGGCCGACCCGCCGAAGCCATACAGGCCGAGACGCTCGCCGGGCCGGACGCCGCTGAGCTTGAGCGCCCGGTAGCCGATGATGCCGGCACAGAGCAACGGGGTCGCTTCCTGATCTCCAAAGACCTCCGGGACGCGATAGGCGAACGATTCGGGGACCACCGCATACTCCGCATACCCGCCGTCCACGTGGAGCCCCGTGAATTGCGCCGACTCGCACAGGTTTTCGCGTCCGCTCCGGCAGAACCCACACTCCCCGCACACCCCTCGGAGCCATGCCACGCCGACCCGATCCCCCTTGGCGACCAGCGTCACCCCGGGGCCGACCGCATCCACTCGGCCCACCACCTGATGTCCCGGCACGATCGGAAGCCTCACGGCCTCCAGTTCGCCCTCCACGATATGCAGATCAGTCCTGCAGACGCCGCAGGCCTGCACCCGTACCCGCACCTCCCCGGCGCCGGGCTGCGGCACCGCCCGCTGCTCCAGGGACAACGGAGCCTTCTCCACCGGCCCGCACCGCGTCAGGACCATGGCTCGCATATCACCTTACGACTTTCCGCTCTCCGACGAGCTGGCCGGAGTTGCCCGCTGAGGCGTCCTCACCCCGGCCGAGACCACCGCGGTTTTCGAATTGGGCTCCGAGATAGCCCATCTTAAAAACCTGTGGTATAGTGCCTCCCACATATCAAAACCAACGCATTATGCCACGAAAGAAACTGAAGAACTCATTCCCGCGACGATTGTCGGCCTGATTCGACCGAGACGGACCGGCGAGACGCACGAGAAAGGAGACAGGTATGGACATGACCCAACTGCTGTCGTTCGGCGTCCAGCAGGGGGCCTCGGATTGCCACCTCAGTTCGGGCGAGCCCCCCATGCTCCGCGTCAGTGGGGAATTGAAAAAGCTGGACCACCCGGTCTTGTCGAGGGATGAAGTCCACAACATGATCTTCGACATGATGAACGACGTCCAGCGAAAGGTCTTTCAAGAGCACCACGAGTGCGACTTCTCCTTCGAAATGGGAGACATCGCCCGCTTCCGCGTGAATGTGTTCGTGCACCGCCGAGGCGAAGGGGCCGTGTTCCGGACCATCCCCACGAAGATCATTCCGCTCGAGCAACTGGGAATGCCCCCCGTGCTGCGGCAGCTGTGCGACAAGGAGAAGGGCCTCGTCCTGGTGACCGGGCCGACGGGATGCGGAAAATCCACCACGCTGGCCGCCATGCTCGACTATCTGAACGAAACCTTCGAAGGTCATATCCTCACCATCGAGGACCCGATCGAGTTCGTGCACAAATCCAAGAAATGTCTCGTCAACCAGCGGGAGTTGGGGGCCCATACCCATTCATTCGCCAATGCCTTGAAGTCAGCCCTGCGTGAGGACCCGGACTTTATCCTGGTCGGGGAGATGCGCGACCTGGACACGATCCAACTGGCTCTGACGGCAGCGGAGACCGGGCACCTGGTCTTTGGGACCCTGCATACGTCCAGCGCACCAAAGACCGTGGACCGTGTCATCGACGTGTTCCCACCGAACCAGCAGTCCCAGATCCGGGCCCAGTTAGCCGAATCCATCGAAGGGGTTATCACCCAGACCCTCGTCAAGAGAAAAGGGGGCGGCAGGGTGGCTGCCCTGGAGATCATGGTCGGCACCACCGCGGTGCGCAACCTCATCCGCGAGACGAAGCTTCACCAGATCCCTGGCATCATGCAGGCGAGCAAAAAGGACGGGATGCAGACGATGGATATGGCCTTAGTCGAGCTGGTCACGCGGGGACTCGTGGCCAGGGGGGAGGCCCAATCCAGGAGCATGACGCCCAATCTGTTCGGCCCTCCTACAAGCAAAGTGGCCGGTGCCGGCGCGGCGGCTGTCGGGGTGACCTCCTAGGGGAGAAGAAAGACCGAGTGACCCGGTCACGACCTGGTGTCATGCTCGGAGGATATCTATGGACATTCGTTACCTCCTGAGAGTGATGGTGGAACGGGATGCCTCGGACATCTACCTGACGGTGGACCTTCCCCCGATCTATCGCATCCAGGGGATCACCCATCCCATCGGGGACACGGCGTCCACGAATGAACAGCTCGAGAAGCTGGCCAATGACATCATGCGGGAGAAGCAGCGGAAGGAGTTCGAAGAAAAGATGGAGATGAACCTGGCCCTGTACTACCCGGAGCTAGGCCGCTTCCGCGTCAACATCTTTCGCCAGCGGGGCAACGTCGGGTTTGTCATCCGCCAGATCAAAGTTGAAATCGTGCCCATCGACAAGCTCGGCCTGCCTCCCATCGTCAAGGACATCGCGTTGACCAAGAGAGGCCTCGTCCTCTTCACCGGGGCCACGGGGTCGGGGAAATCAACCTCGCTGGCGGCCATTATCGACCATCGGAACGCGAACGCTCCCGGTCATATCGTCAGCGTCGAGGATCCGATCGAGTTCGTCCACCGCCATAAAAAATCCGTGATCACCCAGCGCGAGATCGGGTTCGACACCCATACCTACGAGGCGGCGCTGAAAAACACCCTGCGTCAAGCTCCCGACGTGATCCTCATCGGGGAGATCCGCGACGCTGAGACCATGGAAGCGGCGATCACCTTTGCCGAAACCGGCCACCTCTGCCTGTCCACGCTCCACGCCAATAACGCGAACCAGGCGATCGAGCGGATCATGAATTTCTTTCCTACTGAGCGCCATACCCAGATTTACCTGCAGCTATCCATGAATCTTCGAGCGATCATCTCCCAACGTCTGATCCCGAGCGTGGACGGCAGACGCGTCGCCGCCTTGGAAATTCTCATGGATACCCCTCGCGCCAAGGATCTCATCAAGAAAGGGGCCATCGACGAGCTCAAAGACGCCATGGAGCAGGGGGTGCAGGAAGGCTGCCAGACCTTCGATTATATCCTGTTCAGCCTGTACAAGGCAGGGAAGATCAGCCTCGATCAAGCCCTGATCAATGCGGACAGTGCCAACAACCTGCGCCTGAAGATCAAGCTGGCAGGCATGAAGGCCGAAGAAACACTGGCCAAGCCTCTGAGAAAGGACGAGCAGGCAGGCGGCTTTCAGATTAAGGGTACGACGGGCAGTCCCGCGCGCAAAGCCTAACTCCCCACGCTCCCCCGCTCAGCCTCGCGCAACCCGTTGAGGGGCATCCCGGTCTCGCTCATGGTTGCACTCCCGCGGTCTGCTTTCCCTCCTTTGAGACATCCATCGCGCAGCGAACACCGAGGGTGCGGTCCTGGTACTGCGGCTCAGCCGCAACTCGG
The DNA here is from genome assembly GCA_001914955.1 of Nitrospirae bacterium 13_2_20CM_2_62_8. Classification (GTDB taxonomy): domain Bacteria; phylum Nitrospirota; class Nitrospiria; order Nitrospirales; family Nitrospiraceae; genus 40CM-3-62-11. Next base: position 3,401 of record MNDM01000029.1, read on the forward strand.
GCCGTGGTCCGGATGCCGACTGGAGGGTCGTTCCACGATCCTCCCCGAATCACGCGTCGTTCCCCTTCCTTCGGACCGGTGGGGCTCTTCTCAGGGCTTTTCTGGTAATACTCCCGGTCGTACCAGTCCGCGACCCATTCAGCTGCATTGCCGGCCATGTGAAAGAGGCCGTATGGACTTTTGCCTCCCTCTTTGGTTCCATGTCGAACGCTCATGCCTTCAACACCGCTGCTGACCGGAGCCAAGGTGATGGCATTGCTCACCCACACGCCGCGATTATAGTTCGCGATATCAACAAACGGCTGCATGTGCCCCCAGGGATAGCGTCGGCCGTCGGTCCCGTGGGCCGCCTTTTCCCACTCGGCCTCCGTGGGCAGCCGTTTTCCCGCCCACTTGCAATACGCCTCGGCGTCATACCAGGTCAATCCCACCACGGGCCGGTCTGATGCCATCGTCACCGAATCCTCATCCCAGGTGGGAGGGGGGCTGTGTCCGGTGGCTTGCAGGAACTTGGCGTACAACCCGATCGTCACCTCGAATTGGTCGATCGCGTAGGCAGGCACCGACACCGTGTGGACGGGACGTTCGTTCCCAATCCCGTCATTGCTCCCCATCGGAAACGGGCCCTCGGGGATCAGCACCATCGGCGCGCCGTCCTTCCCCACTGGCGCCGCTGATCCCGCCGGCGGTTGATCCGCCCCCACAGTCAGAAGGGTGGACACGACCAATCCGCCTAGCAGGCCCAGGTTCTGTACTCGTGTCATCGCAGGAGATCAACCAGAAAATGGCGTCCCCAACGGGATTTGAACCCGTGTTGCCGGCTTGAAAGGCCGGCGTCCTAGGCCAGGCTAGACGATGGGGACGAACATCGAAATGTTGTGCTGGCTTGAAGCGTGACGGAAGCGGGATTTTAACAGAGGGCTGATCGGGAGTCAAACCGGGGGTGAGACTCGACGCGAGACTTTACGTAGGGGCTCCGGGTTTCAGGGGGCGGTCGGAGGGCTCATGCCGGACTGCGCGGGCGGCTGCTGGTCCTCTTCACTGTCCCAACGAGTCCCCGTGGTCATCACCTTGGAGGGGTTGACCTGTCAGAGCCTTGTAGGCCTCGCTGACCGTGCCGACCGCTGACACCTGCATGAGGAACGGGGTCTGCCAGTCACCGTCAGCGATGTGCTGCTCTTCCGGGACGAGGACACGATGCATATGTGCCTCATGCGCCGCCTCCACCTTGAGGGGCACTCCGCCGACGGTCCCGATGCGGCCGTCGCGGGTCACGGTCCCTGTAATCACCCGATCGGACGGAATGAAGTCGCCTTTGGCAAGGGCCACCACCGTGATTCCCACCATGGCTGACAGACTCTCCCCGTACACCGTCACGCCGGGGGACGGGACCGCCACGAAGACACTCCAGGAGTCGCTCTCCAGGTGAGCGGCTCGAGCCGTACGGTCGATGGCGAGCAGGACCGCCGCCTGAGACGTGTATGAGAAGCGACCCGGCTCAGTATCAAAGGTGATCTCGATCCCCCGCCGATCGTTCCGTTTGACGAACGTCACGACGATTTCGGCCACCACCCCGACGGGATTCTGGTCCTGGTTAAGGGTTGTGCCAAGAATCCGAACCAGTTGTTCTCGCCATGGAAGGTCCGGCCGGATGTGTTTGGCCTCGGCCGCCGGGGCAGCGATAGCCGCCGCCAGGACCATCCACCCCGCACTCTTCAAAACCCGGATGGCCAGGCTCTGGCTTCCACCGCAGCCGCTGCCTCCCGACGGGAGCTTGCCAGCTGGTCCCAAGGTTCTCGACCGTTGAGGGTTGTAGCAATCTGACTTCATAAAAATAGTATAGACGACCATAACCTGTTGAAAAGACGCCTCGGTCATCCGGTTTCGGGCTCAAGACCTCATTTACCTCGGGTTTCTCAGGTATATAATCAATGGACAAAGGCCCCTTCGAGCAGTTCTTGCCCGTGGTATGAGCAGGGTCACCTGGTCGGGTACGGACCCTGCCCATCGGTTCTGTTGGCATCTCTAGCTCGGCATCACGTTCCACCAGCGAGCATGCCGCCACGAAGACTGACCCCGCGACAGGTGCCCCGCTTTCATCCGAAGCACCACGGAGCGAGGCCCACCCCGCCTTGGTGCGATTTACGCTCGCCTTGATCAAGACCATGCTCCGAGCCGGTTATTACGCCCCGGGACATCCTGAGGCTAAGAAAGGTCTCACGGACCTGCACTCGGAATTTGTCCTGCTCATGGGGGACCGGGCCGAACTGACGTATATGGTCACGGTCACCGCGGACGATCGGGCCATTACCATCGACGGGTACGATGACGCGCCGCTGCCCCTGGAGCGCGTGATGAAGCAGGACGCGACGTCCCTGTTCGTCCCGAAGTTTCTCGAGTTTTTCGACCGGTGGAACCTCCTGAGCTTTTCCCTCAAAGCCACGATCAGCCCGGAGGAATTTCACACGTTTCTCGTCCTGATGAGTCAGCCACCGGAAGCCAGCCAAGGGACCACCGACGCAGCCAAACGCCTGACGCAGGCGTTCCTGGATCAGCACATCATCCATGTCTCCACCGTGCTCAACGACGACATCGTGGGCAAGGAACGGCGCCTTCCCTGGCGGCTGAAGATGGCGTTGAGCCGGTTGCGGCGCGATCTCCGCATGCTGCCGCTCTACAAGGGAGCCAGTCCGGAGGAGATCCAGCGGATCAAGACGCAGATCGTTGAGCCGGGTTTGTCAAAGATTTCCTGGTCAACTGTGACCTCGTCGCAGCAGACGTGGATTTGATGGATGAGCGCCAGGTCCAGGAGGCAATCCTGACCAGCCTGCCCGAAGAGAGGCTCGTGCAGACCACCTGGGATCTCGTCAAAGACCTGGAGCAGTCGCAGATGACGCCCGGCCAGACGCCGGCCGAAGGGACTTCCGTGGAAGCGACCCGGCGGATGGACGTGCTCCGCCAGATCGCCGACCACGTGTGCCGCAAGGGCAGCACCCCCGGCCATGAGCTGCTGGAATCACTCTTCAAGCACCAAGCGCTGTCCCTGGAAGACCTGCCGCCTGAGGTCCGGCAGAATGTGGAGACGCGAAGACTCGCAGACAGCGTGCTGGCCCGTGAAGACGAGCACGTGACGGCCCTTCGCCGACTCACGGCAGATGGAGACGGGAGGGAGCTCGTGGAAACCGTGCAGCGCGTTGTGCCGGAGCTGCTGCGCCGGGGCGCCTACGGAACAGTCGCAAAAATCCTGCGGGCCACGAACGAACAGCGGCAAGTCCCGGGCGCACCGACGGTCTTCTCGGAACTCGCCGGGCAGCTCTCCCAACTCGCGGCGTCGAAAGACACGATCGAGCAGCTCCTGGCGGATCTCCACAGCTCGGACAAGGACCGGCGCACGCAGGTGGTGGAGATTTTGGCGGCCGCCGGTGAGCCGGCCGTCGCAGGACTGATCAAGGCGTACGCCAACGGTGACAACCAATCAGTTCGACTGAGCGTCTTTGACGCGATGAAGCGCATCGGGCCCAGCGCATTGGATCCGTTTCTCGCGCGCATCACGAGCTCGCACTCGGAGGCCCTGGAAGCGTTTGGCCGGGCCCTGCGAGCCGACGACCTGACCGCACCGCGAGAGAACGACACGACGCTCCTTCAGGTCTGTCAAGCCCTGGCCCGCTTCGCGAGCCTTGTTCTCGTCCCTACTCCACATCATGCTCGTCGTCCGGTCGCTTCAGGCGGATGATCCGCTTGACGAGGCGGATGCCGCTGGCTCGGGCGTCGGCCAGGATGGCTTGGCGCGTCTTGGCCGGCAACGCTTCCGGTGGATGGACCCCGGCCAGTTCGCGCGGAAGATGCTTGACGAAGAGCGCAGCCAGGTGAGCGGTGGCCCAGGAGATCGGTGAGGCAGGCATCCCGCGGCGGCGGATCTGGGAGAGCGTGGGGAAGGTGGCATCCCACCGGATCACCGTGCGCTGGCCGTCTTGCAGGCCTTGAACCAGCACCGCCGCGGCGAAGCGCGCGCTCCGCAGCACGCCGCGGCGGATCAGCTTGGCCACCAGGCGCGGGGACGGAGTCTTGGGGAAGCGTTTCGCCACCAGGCCGCGTGACTTCACGAGCTTGCCCTCCCGGTGCCAGCGGCGCAACCGCTCGATCTCGTTCCCCCCGATCTTCACATCCAGCTCGCGCATGCGAAGGAAGTGAGGGAGCGTGCCGACTTCATCCTGCGCCGCCAGCACGACGGCGACTCGACCGATAGGAGGGGGGAAGCGGAACACCTCCCGCTCCCCAAACCGCTTGCCGAAGTGGAAGCGGCCATCGCGGTAGATGCGGGGCCGCGCCACGGCTTCGTCAAATGACCCTTCATGGGACCACTGTGAAACCGGGTCGTCGCTTGTGGTGCTCTCGTAGAGCCGCACCTGGACAGCCTCGATGGCGTCGAGCATCTCCGCGCTGCGGGCCACTAACAGATTGGTGAGGCCTGGAGCTGCGCCGGCGTTGATCACGGCGGCGCGGTGTTTCTCCAGGAAGCGCCGGTCGAAGCGGAGCTGCTCGGCCTTGAACGGATGGCGCGTCAGGTGCGAGGAGGTGTCGAGATAGTGCGAGCGCAGGCGGAGGGCGGCGCGCAGAATGATCTCGTTGAAGACGGCCGGGGCCGCGTTGACGATCAGGTGGTGGCCCCTGGCAGCCTTGACGATGCTCCACAGGTTGCGGGCGTTCACCTGCTGAACAGGAATCTGATCCTGCTCACCGAGAAAACGATGGGCGCGATCGGGATCCTTATCCCCACACGAGACCTGGTAGCCCTGGCGTACGAGGAGTCGCGCGAGCAATGAGCCGGTGGCTCCGGTCCCGAGGACGAAGATCCGCATGGGACGGCAACTCTACCATAAGCGCTCGGAGATTCAAGAATGTCGCCTCGAAACCCCGTTTACAGAGGGGCGAGGGTCTTGCCCGCACGCGTCACCATCGTTCCTGGGGCCACCCGTACAACCGGATGACCGCCGGGGCGTACTTGACGCGGGCCCGCGAGGCGGCCGCCGAGTAGGTGACCGCATAGGTGGCGATCGTCCAAACCCTTGGGCATGACTGCACCTCCCTTCTCACGAGATGAGCCGTCTGTCCGCACCTCGCTTACCGAGAAGTCAAAGAGAAGTCAAGTGATGAGTCAAGCTCACCTCGTGTTCCTTGCGGATGATGACAGAAATCAGAAAACAGGTATTTGCTTGGCACTGCGCGAATGTTTGATATACTTGTCCCCGACGATCAGGGAGGTCTCCCGTGTCCGGCAGCTCAGCGTTCGTGATTTCCAACATACTGCCCTACCTGTGCGGGATCCTCGCGCTGCTCCTCCTCTGGCAGTACCACCAAAAGCAGGTCCTCACCGGTCGTATCCAGTCCATTGATATTTTCGATCGCTCCGGCATCCGGATATACGTATTCGCCACGCCGGATGACGGCCAGATCTGCAAAGCCTGCTGGGAGGCCAACGGCATGGTCTACCTGCCCAGCCAGGTGGCGAATAAGGACTTCGTACCCCGTTCCGGCCCCTGTGCTAACTCGGGCCGGTGCACGATCGTGATGGCGGGGATGTATGGTGCCTGGCTCGAGGCGAGAAACGTGGTCCACCGGCTCCGGGCAGCCGGGAGAACGGGTTCTCTAAAGCTATCGGCTCAGGAGCTGTCGGAGCTGCTCAAAGGAAACTGGGAACAGAGTGTGAGCGCCGCGACGGACCGCCTAGCCGTGCTCATGCTGGCGGCCTTGAGCGGCGAGAAAAAGAATCCCGAAGCCGCGATCAACGCCTACCGGTTGGCCATTCGCGAGGCCAAGGAGGTTCACGATCTCCCACTCGTGGTGCCGGCCTACCTCCGACTGGCGGAGGTCCTGGTGAATATGAGTCGGACGGACGAAGCCCTGGCGCTGGTCCAGGAATTTGAAGAGCGCTATCCGCGTGAAGGCAGGACCCGGCCCTACGATCCTACGGAGACCCAGCGCGGGCTCATGGCGATCAAGAAATCCAGACTCAAGACCGCCTCCGTCGGGCGCAGGGCCTAGGCGACGCGCCTTCCTTCCTCCGACTCCCCGGTATCGAGACAAGACCCCCGGTACCTTGCCTCTCATCCCTACTCGCGAACCCGCCTGTCACCCTTTCTCTTCCGAAAGGTGGACAGCAGAGTGGCTCCTCAACCCAGCACCTCGGATGACCCCGAGCCGCACGCGGTCGTCTCCGGAGTAGCAGACAAACCGCTTGCCGCGCAGAAAGCCGATGAGTGTGAGCCCGAATTCCCAGGCAAGCTGGACGGCCAGGCTCGAGGGGGCCGAGATGCACGCCACGATGGGGAGGCCGGCGACCAGGGCTTTCTGGACGATTTCAAAGCTCCCGCGGCCGCTCACGAGCAACAGACAATCCTTGAGTGGGAGGCGCTGTTCCATCAGGGCCCAGCCGATCAGCTTATCTACGGCATTGTGGCGACCCACGTCCTCCCGCAAGGCGATCAGCTTGCCCATGGGGTCAAAGAGGCCTGCTGCGTGAGGTCCCCCGGTCCGGCCGAACAGGGTCTGGGCCGACCGAAGTGCCTCAGGTAGAAGGCAGAGAACATCCGGCGAGACGCGCAAGGCCGGATGGGGACGGGCGATGCCGCGGACCCGAACCGCATCGATCGACGCTTTCCCGCACAGCCCGCAACTGGACGTCGCGGCGAAGTTGCGTTTGAGACGCACGGCGTCGATCTTCACGCCGGCACGCAGATCCACGCGGACGACATTGGACTTATGGCCCCGCGTGGCCCCCTGCCGCAGGCTTGCGATCTGGTCCCCCCCGGTGATGACGCCCTCGGTCAACAGAAACCCCGCGGCCAATTCGAGGTCGTGTCCTGGTGTGCGCATCGTCACGCTGATCGGCCGGTTACCGAGGCGAATTTCGAGCGGCTCCTCTCCGACGAGGTAGTCGTCAACCCGAGAAACCGCGCCAGCCTGCCACTCGGTCACCTGGGTCAAGTCTATTGAACGTGCAGGCGTCCCTGCGAGCGGACGCAAGCTCTTCCGGGGCTTCGTCGCGCGACTCTTCTTGCGGGAGCGCTGTTTAACCATTCCCATTTTTCCGCGTTTTCGCCTCACCCGTCGAGCCCACGACCCGGCTCGGGCTCGACCCTGAGCTCTGCCGAAGGGTCGAGAGCCTCTGGGTCGCGCGACGCCTTACGCCCTACGGTCCCTCACCCGCAGGCCGGGATCACTTCAACGGTGGCGTTGTAATCCGGCATACCGCTGGGATCGAGTCGCCCCGCCGGAATCAGCGCGTTCGCTTCCGGCCAGTAGACCTGCAAGGACCCCGGTTTCACGCGGGCTAGGACCACCCGGCCGCGATACTGCCCGAGCTCGTTGCGCAGGACGACGACATCGCCGGCCTCCAGTCGCAGGCGGGCGGCGTCCTCGGCGGCCATCAGCACACTGTTGCGGGCGGCGCCGATCAACGGATCCACCTCGGCACCGACCATGGTATTGAATTGCTTGCCCCGCCTGGTGGTGAGAGAGAATCGCCCTGCCGGGATCGTCTCCTCCGGCAGGTCGATCGGGGTGAAATGGCCTTTGTGGTCGGGTGTCCCGAACCGGTTCGCCAGCAGGCGAGGTCCGCCGTACTGGATGTTGTCACCCTTCTTGCGGAGCTCGGCGATCCCCTTGTAGGTCGGGCAGATCCGGTCAATCTCATCCCGAATGTCCTGCGTGTCACGCCACGAGAATACCTGTCCCGCGCGCGCCGGATCGAGCGCACGCGCCACCAGGACGGGAATTTCCCATTCGTCCCGCGCCTCGCCAGGGCGCGGCCCCGGAATCTCCGGGCTATAGATGATCCGGCGCTCGCTGCTCGTCTCGGTGCCGCCCCCGCGTTGCTCGTAGCGCGTGCGGGACGGCAGCAGGACCACCAGGTCGGCCGGATCCTCAAGCATGGTGGAGCTGACGACGATGTCCTGATGGATCCGCAGACCGATATGGCTCAGCGCCCGGCGCACGCGGTCCGGTTCCGGCAGTGTCTCCAGGAAATTGCCTCCGCTCTGCCAGAGAACGTCGAACTCGCCCTGTTCGGCAGCCAGGATCATGTGGGCGGCCCCCAGGCCTTTCCACGAGGGCGGCTGAAAGCCCCAGAATTCCGGCGTGCCGAACCGCGCCGCGTTCAGTTCGTTGACGGGGTGATCAGCCGTGAAGGCGCCAGGCATCGCGCCCATCTCGGCGCCGCCCTGCACCCCGCTGTGTCCGCGGATCGGCATGAGCCCGGTATGCGGCCGGCCCACGTTCCCGCGGGCTAACTGGAGGTTGACGATCGCCTTGACGTTGTCCGAGCCGTAGCGATGCTGGGTGACGCCCATGCTCCAGACGACGATCGCATGGCGGGCTCGGCCGAAGACCTCCGCGAAGCGGTACATGTCGCCGCGTGTGACCCCCGCCCCGCGTTCGAGGCTCTCCCAGGATAACGCCCGCACTTTGGTTTCGAGCGCTTCCCAGCCGGCGGTCCGGGCGGCGATGAACCCATGATCGGTCCAGTTGTTCTCGACCAGATGCTTGAGGACTCCGTAGAAGAACGGGATGTCGCCCCCGACATGAATGTGAAAGAAGTCGTCGGCCAGCTTCGTCCCGAACAGGGCGCTCTCGGCCACCGAGGGAATCCAATACCGCTCCATCCCGGGCTCGACAAAGGGATTGACCGCGAAGATCTTGGTGCCGGCTTTCTTCGCATAGTAGAGGTACTTGAGCGTGACCGGCTGGTTGTTGGCGGGGTTGGTGCCCACGAAGATCAAGAGGTCGCTGCCGATCCAATCCGTGTACGAACAGGTCGTCGCCGCGCAGCCCACGGTTTCTTTCAACGCCGCAGTGCTCGGGGCATGGCAGACGCGTGCGCTGGTATCCACGTGATTGGTGCCGATGAAGCGGGCCACCTTCTGATGGGCGTAGTAGGCTTCATTGGTCAAGCCGCGGGCCGTGACGTACCAGCCGATGCGATGAGGGTCGGTGGCGCGAATCCGCTCGGCGATGAGCGCGACGGCCTCCTCCCAGGTGACCCGCCGGAAGCCCGGGTCTCCCCGGCGCCGGACCATCGGGACGCACAGGCGCCCGAGCTTCCGGAGCGCTTTCCCCTTCATGCGGCGCAGCGGGGCCACATCCTCGAGCCGATGCCAGTCCATGGCCGGCATCGTGTTCAGCCGCAGTAATTGCAATCGCACCCAGCACAGGTGGATGTCCTTCATCGTCCAGTCGTGCATCCCCGTCGTGCCGAGCGAGCACCCGTCACAGCAGCCGTCACGCAGAATGCGGTAGGCGTACCCGAGGTTGTCGCGGTTGTGCCAGACCGCCTCGAGAATGTCTTTGTAATTGTTCGGATGCTGCTGGTGGAGCCCGAATGGCACCCAGCTCACCCGTTGCGATCGTTTCGCTGACGCTCCAGGGTCATCCATGCTGCCGCGATCCCCTACCGACGGCTGCTATTGTAACATTGCCGACACTGGGCCCTATCCATGTCGAAGGTCGGAATAAGAATGAAACAACCCCGGCTCGGTCTCCCGCAGTTCGTCGAGGAACCAGCTCTCCTGTTCTCGTGTTCCGCTTCTGCGGGCGCACTTCAACCGGTCGGCGATGCGGTCGCCGACCCCCTCACAGAGCGCGCGGTAGGTGGTGAACTTGCCCCCGTAGATCGTGATGAGGTTCGGCACGACCTCGTCCACGACCGCTTCTCGCGACAAGCTTGACACATCCTTCTCCAGCCGCCGCTTGTAGAAGGGCGAGGCAAAGGGATTCTCGCGCCAGATGCCGGGGGCCGGTTGGCCGGCCTGCGCGGGCGTCGATGCGCGGAGGGGGAAGGTCCTGATCCCGCAAAAGAATTCCTCGATGTGTCGCTCGGCCTCCGCAAGGTCCAGGTTCACCGCCGCCACCTTGAGCAGATAGTCCCGATCGCCGGCGGGGCACTCCCAGTGGTCCGGCGTGCCTGTGAGCGCGGATTCCGTCGTGCCGAGAAGCCATCTCCCCTCCCAGGGGATGAAAAAGACCACGCGCCCATCTTCGTGCTGCAACAGCGTGGCCGCACAGTCTTCGGGACGGGCGGGGACGGCCTGGGATCGAAAAAGAAGATGCGAGCCCACATCCAGGAGGCAGGGCACCCGAGGGGTCACGCCCCATCGTAACAGGTTGGCGTTACACCAGGCCCCCGCGGCATTCACGATGACTCGGGCAGTCACCTCCTGGCGACCCCTGGACGAAGCCAGCTTGACGCAAAACCCCGTTCCTTCCCTGATGACATCTTCCACGCGGGTCTCTTCCTGGTAGGTGGCATCCAGGCGAGTGGCCGCCCGCACGGCGAGCCGAACGATCACGTCGTCCTGCATCTGTGCGTCGTAGAACAGGAAGGCTGACCCCGTTTCCTGAGCGATGCGCTCCGGTCTGAGGTAGGGAGCCATCTGAGCCAGTTCCGCGTGGGTGAGACGGCGTGCACTCGGCAATCCGCTCACACGGTCGAGCAGGTCATAGAGGGTGAGGCCCGTCTGGACGAGCCAGGGAGGCCGTCCTCCTCGGAAATTGGGGAGCACGAAGGGCATCGGCCGCACAATCCCCGGAAGGTTCCGTAACAGGATCCCGCGCTCCCTCAGGGCTTCCCGGACCAGTCCCCATTGCGAGGGATGCTCGAGGTACCGGAGGCCACCGTGGACGAGCTTGGTGGTCCGGCTGGAGGTGCCTGACGCCAGCTGGTTCTGTTCGACCAGATGGATTCCCCGGAGATTGCGGGTAGCCAGATCGTGCAAGAGTCCGGCGCCATGAATGCCCCCGCCCACGATGAGCACGTTGAGATCCATCTTGAATCCTAAGCCTGTAGGAATGAAAACACAGACGCAAGGGCATTACAAAGGTTTTCAGAAAGCGTGAGGGATACGGAAAGGGGTCGCGTGGGGAATAAGGCGACGTACCCCTCCGCCCGCGATAGATGGGGAAGAACACTGGTAGCAAAAGAACTATCCGCCCGCATGTGATCGTTCGACCCAGAGGCTCTCGACGGGTCGAAGCGGGCGGTTCAACCGAAGGTTGGTATGGTGAGCCGCCTGGGATTCGAACTGAGCCCGGACTATTCAGGGATGCCTGCTGCGACAGCCGATGCTCTCGCCCGGCGGGGCTGTTCTCGCTCGGTCTCCTCGACGTACCACAGGGTACGCCTCCGTCGCCCTCGCTTCCGAGCAGCCCCGGCGGACTTCGGCCTCAACTGTCTCGCGACGGCCTCCCTGAATAGTCCGGGCTATGGCCCTCGCCTTAAAAGCTCGAAAAGATGGATTCACACAGGGGCTTGGTTTTGCGACGGTTTCTCCGTTTTTCTAGCAGAATCAAGGCGTTTCTCCGTTTCTACTGATTCGATGGGATTCCAGGAATTCTTCCCTGTGTGCAGATTTTTAGCACAAATTTAGCACGGTAGGTTGATCTTCAGGTTCGTGTTCTCCTACGAAGCTGGAAGTCCACTCCTGTCATGCTGAAACGGAAGCTGACCAGGCGTTCACTCGCGCTATAGCGGTCACAACTGCCGCATAAGAATACCCCTTTCGTTCGGAACATTTTCCGGTAATCGCCAAGACAATACGTCGTGCAGCGGTGATCATGACGCCCTACGCTTTCTGCCTTCGAGGCTGCTGCGCACCGGTCTCGACGACTGCTGCGCCGCGAATTGTTTCTCTTTGATGACGGCGTAGCGGCGGCGTGTGCGCTCGCTGGCGGCAGGACCGACACTAAAGACAAAGTCACACTCGTTGAGCGGTCTTCCGCTCCTCCGGTCGACTAGCACGGGATCTGCCGCTGCCTGGGTCTTTTTGTCGACGAGCAATACGCTCGCGCCCTCGGGAGCGAAGTGCCTGTTGCCCCAGGCGAACATCGCCACGATGACCGGGCGAAAATCGCGGCCCATCTCGGTGAGAATATATTCGTAGCGCGGCGGCCGTTTGCTGTATCGGCGGCGCTGCAAGAGACCGGCATCACGCAAGGCGCTCAAGCGGCGGGTCAGCATGTTGGGCGCGATGTTCAGGCTCTTCTGGAATTCGTCAAAGCGCGTGAACCCGAGCAAGGCGTCGCGAATAATCAGGATACTCCACCACTCGCCGACGCGCTCAAGGCTGCGAGCAATGGGACAGGCCATCTTGCCAAAACTTTTACGTTGCATGGAGACAATGTACTCCAGTCACTATCATGATGCAAGTGACGAGAAATTAGAGCCGACATTTCGTCAGTTGCCGATAACTCGGCAGCACATCTCGTCACATCCGCCGGTAGCCGAGCTGCAACATTCGGGATAATCCTCCTAGTTTCAAAGATCCCAGCTATCGAATCGAAACTGGCACATGCTTTGCTCTGACCTCGTTGCATATTACGAAATGTGGAACATTCCGCTCAAACAACAACCGCAAACAAAGAAAGGGCAAAACATGAGCAACAAACATGAAAGAGAACTGGCAGGCAAGGTCGCGCTCGTCACTGGCGGTTCACGTGGCATCGGTGCTGCGATCGCTGAGCGCCTGGCCGCGGACGGAGCGAGCGTCGCTGTAACTTACTCCAAAGGCGCGGACGCCGCCGCGTCTGTCGTCGAAGCCATCGAGCGCGCCGGCGGAAAGGCGGTCGCGATCCAGGCGGATGCCGCCGACGCCGATGCAGTCAGAAACGCCGTCGAAAGGACGGTCACGACATTTGGCCGGCTAGACGTGCTGGTGAACAACGCCGGCACGGCCATTCCGATGAAAGTCGAAGAGACGACGCTTGCCGACTTCGACCGCGTTTTTGCGGTCAACGTCCGCGGTGCCTTCGTCGCTACTCAGGCAGCGCTCAAACATATTAAGAGCGGCGGACGAATCATCATGATTGGCTCGGTCTTAGGCGAGCGCGTCTTCCTTCCCGGCATGGCGCCCTACTCGGCAACCAAAGGGGCCATCAAAATGTTTACGCAAGGGCTGGCGCGTGAGCTCGGAGCGCGCGGCATTACGGTCAACAATGTCCAGCCGGGGCCAATCGACACGGATCTGAACCCCGCTTCAGGCGAGTGGGCCGTAGGCCAGAAGGCGGTCGTTCCGCTGGATCGGTATGGACACACCGACGAGGTCGCAGCGCTTGTAGCGTTCGTCGCCGGTCCGGAGTCGTCATACATCAACGGTGCGAACCTGACAGTCGACGGCGGCACCAACGCCTGACCGCAAGTTTAATCGACGATGAAGCGGGAACGGCCATCTCGGCAAGGTGATTCTGCAGGACGGGGAAGGCCGCCTCGATGGCGCGAAGTGCGAGGATGATGTCGAGTCCCATGCACGACGGCTTGGTCGCCCCACGTTCTCGCCATGTGGATCAACACGCAATACATATTAAGTGGAGGAAGGGTGGTATCAGAATCACGAGGACTTCGTCTTCGAAGCCAATCGCTTTCGCGCCGGGTATGGCGCAACTGCGGAAACCAGTGTCAGGGCTCAATAAACAAGCCAATAAATCGTTGCATGCAGGTTCGGATTCGGAATTGGGCGGGGAAAATTCTCAGGGAGAAATTCAATGAATACCCAAGTTGTTTTGATTACAGGAGGACTGACAGGCATCGGACGGGCGACGGCACTCGCGTTTGCCAAGGAGGGTGCTCAGGTTGTTGTTTCCGGTCGGCGCGACGAAGAAGGCCAAGGCGTGCCCGGCCCTATAACGGAGCAAACTGCGGACAGCTAGGCGGCAACGTTCGATACCAACGTGCTCGGCACGTTGTTGAGCATGAAGCACGAACTTCGCGTGATGCTGCCACAAAAAAACGGCTGCATCGGGAGGAGCCCGTCTACAAATGGTGTCGGATTCTCGTGCGCGAAGGGGGCATTAGATCAGCGAGTGTGAGGAGGTGCAGACGTGGTCACAAACCAGATGATTGGTGGACAGGCCGAGTCGTAGGAACAACGGTTTAGGAAACCGTTTCCACGACCCTCCTCCAGCCTATTCCAACTCACTCAGGCCCATTCCAACCAAGGTTTGCGCGAAATCCGAACTTTGGCTGGAGTAGGCTGGAATGAGCTGGAGTGAGGTGGCGTTGAGCACAAAATGAGCACAGTAGCTTGGTAGGAAGACAGGCTGCGAGAGTTGAAGTCACTTCAGGAAAGCCATAAGAATAGAACCGCCGATCAGCAAGGCTGCCGTGATGCCGGCCGCGGCCCGCAGGAGGCTGGCGCGCATGACCAGATGTTGGAGTTCATCGAGCTGGCTCAGTTCTACGCGAATTTTCAGATTCCCGGTCTTCGCCGCATAGATTCCGCGGCGTATCTCCTTGGGCAGGTCGGCGAATAACTCCAGATATTGCGTGAGAATTTTCAGTCCGCGTTTCCCTAAGGCTTGCGGAGATAACTTGTCGATGACAACCTCATGAAGGATGGGTTGCATCGCGACCATGACGTCAAAACCCGGGTCGAGCTTCTTGAATGCGCCGTCCAGTGAGACAAACACTTTGAGCAGCATGGCTTGATCCGGGGGCATCGTGAGCTTGTTGTCTCGGACCAAACTCAACAAGTCCCCAACCATGGCCGACAAATCCATGAGGGCCATCGATTTTCCGGCATATTTGCTGAGAAACTCCTCAACGGCTTCTGACAGGTCCCCCGAGTCGTCTCCTTCTCTGCCGGACCATGCCAAAAGAACCATGGACAGTCCCTCGGCGTCGTTGTCCAGCAACGCCTGCAGCAGCGTCATAATCTGTCGCCGTCTGACCTCAGAGACGCGTCCGATCATGCCAAAGTCGATGAAGGCAATGCGTTCACCAGGCAAGATAATGAAATTCCCCGGGTGCGGATCGGCATGGAACAGCCCGTCTATCATGATCATTTTGAGCACCGCACTCGCCCCTGTTTTGGCGATGCGTGTCCGGTCCATTCCGGCCGCATCGATGGCTCGAATGTCCACTCCAGGGATTCCATCCACAAATTCCTGGACATTAATCCGTTGCCTCGTCCATTCCCAATAGATTTTGGGAATGACGATCTGGTCGTTGCCTTCAAAATTGGCCGCGACCTGATCGGCATGGTGTCCTTCCGTCATGAAGTTGAGCTCGTTCTGGAGCGACTTCACGAATTGCCGTACGACCTGTTGAGGGTGATAGGCAGCCAGTTCAGGCATATGCTTTTCGGCCAACGACGCCAGATGGGCTAAGAGACGCATATCTGATTCAATTATTGGTCGGATCCCGGGGCGTTGAATCTTGAGCACCACTTTCGTTCCGTCCTTCAAGGTCGCCCGATGAACCTGCGCCAAGGAAGCGGCAGCGAGTGGAGTGGCATCGACCTCCTCGAAGATCTCTTCGAGCGGTGCGCCCAGATCTTCCTCGACCTGAGGACGAAGCTCAGCGAAATCCAGAAGGGGGGCGTGCCATTGGAGTTTTTCGAATTCAGCGAGCCACTCGGGTCCGAACAGGTCAGGGCGAGTCGCAAGAATCTGGCCAAGCTTGATAAAGGTCGGCCCGAGGAATTCTAAAACCCGGCGTACACGTTGGGGATGTTCAAGGTGCGCGATCTCATCTGCGTGCTTCCATCCCATGATCTTGCCGGTTCGTTCAGCCGCGGCTTCAAGACCCATATGTTTGAACAGATCCCCGAAGCCGGCAATGCTGAAGACCCGGATGATTTCGCGCAGCCGATTCAGCTCCGCCATTGTGGATTGGATTGCCATGATCCAGCTCTAATTCTCGTGACGCGAGACGCTACCAGGGACAGGTCGTCGGGATGAAATTTAGGACTTGCCCTTGTGCCTATTGTCACGTCTTGATGGCTGGGCCTTTTTCATCTCAGCACGGGCCTCAGACACGAGGTCTTCGAATTGCTCACCCGCTTCCGTCAGAGCTTCTTCCGCAGCGCCGTAGACGCGGAGCGCTTCTTTAATGAGACTTTTTGCGGTGGGCCTAAGTTGCGCGGTTATGCCTATATCGTTACGATGTTGTTTAGCGAGGGCCATGATCTCCTCCTGAATCTGTTTTCACTAACAGAGTCCCATAGGATTTGTTTTTGAGCTATCGCTTGAATCCTATAAAGCCCGAGCGATTGTCCATGACGCGATGGCAGTGCGGACATTCCATGCTGATCTCCTATCTCATGCGGGTTTTGTTAGGGCTGGCCCGTAACGGAATCGCGGCGTAACGCGTCGAATCAGCGAACCCATCCCATCTGTCCTGTTCTTTCATCCCGCCCCAGAGCCTGAGTGAAGAAAGCTTCGCCCTGGGCTCCCCGTGCAGCCAGTTCATAATGAGCACCATGAACAGAAGCACGATGCCTTGCGCGATCGCAAGCGCCACGCTTCCAGCGAGTATCAAGAACTGAGTCAGGAGCTTGGAATCAGCGAACCCATCCCATCTGTCCTGTTCTTTCATCCCGCCCCAGAGGCTGAGTGAAGAAAGCTTCGACCTGGGCTCCCCGTGCAACCAGTCCGTGATGAGCAGGATGAACAGAAGCACGATGGGGACGAACGATGAGATGAACACAACCAACCAGGACATGGCGTCAGTTCCTTTCGTGTGAGCCTGAAGTGGCGACCCCCAACAGGTCTTGAAGTTCTCTGACGCTGTATACGCATAGCATAGATCGTTCCAGATGACTGGACGATTCCAGATTCACAGGACAAGTGATTGACAGAACAAGGAGGTATGACCCAAACGTCGGCGAGTTCTGTGCATGACTTCGAGAGATTGTGACGAAGTGCCCACGCCGATCCCTCGGCACGGCGCCGGTTGATCGTCACTGCTCCGGGCGAGACGCACTGAAGTTCTGTATTTCGTATCTAAGATCGTATGATTCATCCCGAGCCGGGTTTGGCCAGCGTGCCAGCAAGCCTGTCGCTTCCTCACCCCGCGCAAGGTCACCTTACGAGCGCCGCGTCAACGGATCGAGTGCGCGGACCCGTAACTGTCCAAAAACCCTGTTGGTAATGGTCGTGAAACTTATTGATTAAACGAAAGTCCTAAGCAGCATCAATAGAAGTTCAAAAACAACTGAGTGTGAACTGTAACTCACTCACACGAAGCTGAAAGGAGATGTCCAGCTCTCACAACTCGCCCCAGAGATTGGAATCCTCGACAGCAGTGCCGATTTGTCGGCAGTGCGCCGTTGGGTCGGCAGGTCATCTTAGTCAGTTCCCTTTCGCACTCTCCAGCAACTCCATGATCGAGATCACGGAACGTCTTCGAATTGCAGCGACATTGCTGATTCTGGCCTGCCGAGCACTGCGTGGAACGCGACTTGCTCTAGAGTATCTCAATAAATTCCACGCCATGTGTTTCAATGCCGATTTCTTCGCCAACGTTGAAGCAATGGCTCCATAGAAAGGAGATCAGTCATGGACACCTCGTCAAAGCGTTATTATGAGAGACTGACCCAGGACAATGCGGCACTCCTCCTGGTTGATCATCAGATTGGCCTATTCACGGGAATCCGGGACATCGATGTTGCGCAACTCAAGCACAATGTAGTGGGGCTCGCCAAAGCGGCCAAGGTACTTGGCCTCCCAATCATCGCCACCACCACCTCACGCGACAGCCTCTGGGGGCCGACGATTCCAGAATTGGCCGCCGTTCTTCCTGGAGTCGACATTATCGACCGCACGACGGTGAACGCGTGGGACGAACCTCGCATCGTCAAGGCCGTCAAAGCAACCGGTCGGAGGAAGCTGATTATAGCCGGCGTCTCAACTGAAGTTTGCCTGGCGTTCCCTGCCATTTCAGCGACGGCTGACGGGTTTGACGTCTACGCGGCGATAGATGCCTCAGGCACTTTCAGTGAGACCAAACGCATCACCGGCATGCTACGGATGCTACAGGCCGGTGTCATTCTCATAGATTATTCGACGGTTGCGGTGGAGATCACAGCGGATAACGCAAGCCCTAAGGCGATGGACGTGTACACGGCAATCGACATGCCGTTTGCGACGTTGGTTGGTCAGCTGTTCGGGGCATATACGAAATCGGTCGCGGGACGAGCTTCTTAAGAGCTCCAACTAACTCTCGTATCCTCAGGCTTTCAGCTGACGACTGGCTTGTCCTGTAGCAGTGTGGTAGCAAAGGAAGCCAACGGTGAAGATGACAATTGAGAACCGGACAAAGAGGGGGCAGCCAGAGGTTTCTCTGACTGCCCGCTCCGAACTTAAGCCCCAAGCCCAACGTCATGCTAATAAGGTGTGGTAACCCGCGGTTTTCATACTCCCGGACTTCCCTGCGCCATTAAGATTTGTTTTTGGAACAGGCAGAAGGATACGTCAAAGCCCTCGGAAAATCGACTTCTCCGGTTCAGAGGTAGAGACAGGTTTTTGAGCACTGCAGGGAGAGCTACTGAGCAAGCGGAATAAGGGTGAATGTCGTTTT
Organism: Nitrospirae bacterium 13_2_20CM_2_62_8; assembly: GCA_001914955.1. Classification (GTDB taxonomy): domain Bacteria; phylum Nitrospirota; class Nitrospiria; order Nitrospirales; family Nitrospiraceae; genus 40CM-3-62-11. The sequence continues at coordinate 21,747 of MNDM01000029.1, forward strand.
AAAAGTTCTGCCTATCGTCCAAAGTGGTGAGGCGCGCTTAGATGACGATCGCCACAGATCTTTTGCAACGGCATTTCCAGACACTCGTCGACGACAACGCGCAGTGGCAGACGCTGATCGCCGATGATATCCTGTGGGAACTCGCCTATGCGCCCGCCCTTGGCCATCCGGCTCGGCTTTTGGGTCGGGTGGAGGCGGTGCGTCATGTAAGCTGGTTCCTGGGGGCAGTGGAAAATTTCCGTTTCTTCGACCTCAAGGTGTATCCCTTCGTCGATCCGGAAGGGGCAGTCGCCGAAGTGAAGGCGGAGGGGCTCATCAAACCTACAGGGCGTATCTATCACCAGGACTATGTGCTGTTCCTGCGTGCTGCAGGCGGCAAGATTGCATTCCTACGCGAATATTTCGATCCCACGCGTGCTGCCAAGGCGCTGGACACGCCGATTCTTGATCTCGAATCCTGAGACACGCGGCTGTTCCAGAAGAATCGTTCATTCTTCTGGAAGGCTTCCCTCGGATTAATTAATTGTGCTCATTTTGTGCTCAACGCCACTCCTCTACACAGCATTCCAGCCAACTCCAGCGGCTTCCATCTTCATCGAACCCTTGGCCAGAGCGAGCCTGAGTGAGTTCTAGTAGGCCTGAGCAGGGCGGTGAAGCCCGTGTGGAAGTCGTTGAAATAAGTGGTGAGCCGCCTGGGATTCGAACCCAGGGCCCTCGCCTTAAAAGGGCGATGCTCTACCTCCTGAGCTAGCGGCTCACCCGTAGCAGGATGTTGAAAACGGCCGTCACCTTTGTTTGGGCACCCATTGCTCCAACAATGCAATGGGTAAAACGCGAAGAGCCTCAACGTACCCCAAAATTACGCCTCAGCTTCTCGCTCGCTGCGGCCGCGTTGCCGACCGTTTTGAACATCCTGGAAGTGGACCCCTGGCATGCTGGCACCGACCAGATGGCCTTGTCAATGCCATACGATCCAGACTGACGGACCGACGGTCATCTCGCGTTGCGCGCCCTGCCCCTCTTGGGACGAGCGGAGGCCAAAGGGTTCCGGAGCACGATGGTCTCGTCCCGCCGGGAGCCGGTGGAGATGATATCAATGGGACAGGCGGCCAGCTCTTCGATCCGGTCCAGGTACCGTTTGGCCTGAGGGGGCAGCGCCTTGTAAGACGTGGCCCCCGTGGTCGCGTTGCGCCAGCCCGGCAGCACCTCGTACACCGGTTCGCACTCCGATAGCACTTGAAGATCCCCCGGCATCTCCTTATACAGCCTGCCGGCATGCCGGTAGCCGGTGCAGATCTTCAGCTCCCGACAGCCATCCAGCACGTCCAGCTTGGTCACCGCCAGGGACGCCATTCCGTTGACCCTCGTCGCATACCGCACCAGCACCCCGTCAAACCAGCCGCAGCGCCTCGGCCGACCGGTAGTCGCGCCGAATTCCTTCCCCCGCTCCTGCAATCCCTCGCCGACCTCGTCCTTGAGCTCGGTCGGGAAGGGACCGCTCCCGACTCGCGTGGTGTAGGCTTTCGCGACGCCCATGACGGCATCAATCGCAGTCGGGCCCACGCCGGTGCCGGTGCAGGCTCCTCCGGCGGCCGCGCTGGATGACGTGACGAACGGGTATGTGCCGAAATCCACATCGAGGTGCGTCCCCTGGGCCCCTTCGAACAGCACGTTCTTCCCCTGTTCGATCGCCCGGTTCAGCACGACCGACGTGTCGGCCATACAGCTCTTGAGCCGCTCCGCGTAGCCCATGTACTGCTGAAACACCTTTTCAACCTGAAAGCCGCTCACCTGGTAGAGCCGCTCGAGAAAACAGTTCATCTCGGCCAGGTTCTCCTCCAGCTTTTGTCGGAAGAGCCCCGGGTTGAGCAGGTCTCCCACCCGGATGCCGATGCGGGCCATTTTATCGGCGTACGACGGCCCGATCCCTCTCCCGGTGGTGCCGATCCGCCGAGAGCCCTTGGACTGCTCGCTCGCCTTCTCGATGGCCTTGTGGTACGGCATGATGAGGTGAGCCCGGTGGCTGATGACCAGGTTCTTCCCGATCTCCACGCCTTTCGCTTGAAGACGGTCCATCTCATCAATGAGGGCCTCTGGGTCCACCACCACCCCGTTGCCGATGATGCAGAGCTTCCCCCGATAGAGGATGCCCGAGGGGATCAGATGGAATACGAAGGTGTCGCGAGCGTTGACCACCGTATGGCCCGCGTTGGACCCTCCTTGAAAACGTACCACCACATCCGCGTCCCGGGCCAGGATGTCCACGATCTTGCCCTTGCCCTCATCCCCCCACTGTGTGCCGACGACAATGAGATTCGGCATGTCACACCTCAGCGAACAGCACGCAGCGACCAGCGAATAGCCAACAGTACATAGCCAGGAACTACCCTTTCCATCTCTCGCTTCCGGCTACCAACTATTAGCTACTCCCTATTCGCTTTTCTTTCAAAAAAAGAGCCCTGACCGCTTGGGATCAGAGCCGCGTGCGCCTCATCCTAGGATGCACCCCCCTCTTTGTCAAGCCGCCCACAACTCGCCCTGCTTCCTATCACTAACCTCGCTAACCCTATGGGGGTGGCCAGATTGCCCTTCGTGCGCGCATCACGACCCGTTGCATTGAAACGAGCAACGAGTTCCCCGGCATCATTTGATCTACCCGCTATTCTTCGGGCAGGTGGCCTGGCCGCCTCAGACTGCGCGCGTCCGGCGAGCACTTTCCGAAGTGCGCGACGCGCGAGCACGGGAGGCGGCCTGGCCACCACACGCCCGCTCTTGTATGCCCAGTGCGCGACTACGAGGGTCCCTCAAGCCGCCTCCCATTCCTCCCTTGCCTTGACTGCCCAGGGACCGCATGTTAGCATGCAAAAAGTTTTTGGCGACTCAACGACTTCGTTTCGCCGACCCAGTACTCATTCCTCATCACTGCGGTTGACGTGGGGCTGTAGCGCAGTTGGGAGCGCGCGTGAATGGCATTCACGAGGTCGCCGGTTCAATCCCGGCCAGCTCCACCATACCAAGCTTCGCTTGAACCGCCGCGTTCGATCAACTCGCGGCGGATAGTTACTTTGCCTCCAGGAGGCTGAGATTCTTGGACTATACCAAACTTCGTTTGAACCGCTCACTTCGATCAAATGTGAGCGGATAGTTCCTTTGCCACCAGGAGGCTTCAACTCCCCCCAACCCAACCTTTGGTTGAACCGGCGGCTCATTTGAGCCTCATCGTCAGCGACGCCGCCGGATAGAGTCCTCAACCAACTCTGGCTTTACCCCTTATGGTTCACATTGAATCCGTCAGCAAGCAGTTTGCCGCCCGCATCCTTCTGAAAGAGGCCTCGGCCCACCTGCGTCCGGGCACGCGGGTCGGACTGGTGGGCCCGAACGGCGCCGGCAAGACGACCTTACTGCGCATGATCATGGGCGAGGACTCGCCCGACCACGGCACGATCCGGAGGCGCCCCCGCTTGCGGATCGGCTATCTGCCCCAGGAGCTGGAGCCCCTCTCCGGCAAGACTGTTCTGGACGCGGCGCACCGAAACCTGTACCCGGAACACGAGGCCAAGCGCGTCCTGTCCGGACTCGGGTTTACGGACCCGGACTTCGGCCGGCCGGTGGAGACCCTCTCCGGCGGGTATCGCATGCGGGTGGCATTGACGCACCTGCTCCTCTCACATCCCGATCTCCTCATGCTGGACGAACCGACGAACCATCTGGACCGTCCCACCCAGGCCTGGTTCGAGCAGTTTTTGCTGAAGTCGCGCATGACCATCCTGGTCATCAGCCACGATACCGCCTTTCTGGACCGTGTGGTGACGCATATCTGGGAGATCCGCCACCATGCCATCCGAGAGTGCCGGGGTAACTACAGCAAGTTTCTGGAATGGCGCGAGGCGTGCGACGCGCAGCACCAAGCGGCCGCCACCCGTCAGACGAAGGAAATCGCCCGGGTACAGAAATTCGTGGACCGCTTCCGGTACCAGGCGAACAAGGCCAGCCAGGTCCAGTCCCGGATCAAACAGCTCGAGAAGATCAAACGGATCGAGTTGAGACGGGATGCCAAGCGGGTGCGGTTCACGTTCCCGGTTCCGCCCGCGAGCGGCCGGCAGGTTCAGGAGCTGCGCGGGATCGCCAAGAGCTATGGGGCCACCGTGGTCTATGCCTCGCTCGACTTCACCGTGGAGCGCGGCCAGCGGGTGGCCCTGGTGGGTGAGAACGGAGCCGGGAAAAGCACCCTGCTCAAGATGCTGGCCGGGGTGCTGCCATTCGAGCAGGGCACCCGGACCGTCGGGCACGGCGTCACCCTCCACTACTTTGCCCAGCACCAGGCGGAAACCCTGAACCAGGAGCACACCATCCTGGATTCCCTCGCCGAGATGTCCAACCAGGCGGAGATGAATTTCCTGCGCGGGATTGCCGGCGCATTTCTGTTCTCCGGTCCGGACCAGAAGAAGCCGATCAAGGCGCTCAGCGGCGGCGAGCGCAACCGCGTGGCGCTCGCGCGGATGCTGGTAGAGCCGGCGAACACACTGCTGCTGGACGAGCCGACCAACCACCTGGACCCCGCGTCAGTGGACGTCCTGACCGATGCGCTGATCGGGTTCCCGGGCACGATCGTGTTCATTTCCCATGACCCGACGTTCCTAAGCCGCGTGGCCACGCGCGTGGTGGAGATCGAGAACGGGAAAGCCCGCGATTACTTCGGCGACTATGAGTACTACCTCTGGAAGCGCGCGCAGGAGCTGGAATCAATCAAGGAATCGACCGCGGACCTGACCCCTCAAGGGCAGCGGCAGGGAAAGGGTCTGGCCAAACCGGCTGCGCACGCCGGCATGCCCCCATCGCCCCTCAGCTCCAAGAGCCCCCAGGACAGGTCCGGGACGGGTCGGCGAGAGCTGTCGAAGACACAGGCGCGACTGGAGAAGCAGGTCGTCCGCGTCGAGGCGGAGATCGCCTCAATGGAGTCACGCATCCGTGACCGGGATCAGCAGCTGGCGGATCCGACCCTGTACCAGGATTTTGCCCGGTGGCATGACTTGCATCTGGAACAGGCACGCTGGAAGAAGGACCTGGAACGGTTGACGGGACGGTGGGAGGACCTCTCGCACGAACTGGAAGGCGTGAAGCAGAAGCTGGCGGTCGGAGGTTAGGCGGATTCTTTCAACATCACGTCCAACAAGGAGTATAAGCGAGGGTTCATCTCTTTCGTCAGGATCTGGTCCCAAATCACGCCGATCAGATATCCCTTCTCCCAGGGTTTCACCCACGCAACCCTGCCCGAAAGTTTTTCCTGTTGGTCCATTCCTTTTTGATCCAGGAACGCCATGGAGACCGTCACGGGCTCATTGATGCCGAGCGGTTCCTTGGCGTGGAATCCGGCCCCGATCTGGTTCGCATTATCCAGCACGGCTGATACGGCGTGTTCCGATTTGGCTTTCGACCCGAACCGCGCTGGACCGATCAACGTCGCACGGACATGCCGACGGCGCTCATCCTGCTTACTCTTCGACTCCACGGCCCCCATGGCCTCCATTATATTGAGAAGTATAGCCTACCACAAGCGTTTGTCCAACGGCCAATTTTCGATCATGGCAGTGGTGAAATCTCCTGTATCTATATGGACTTAGGCCGATAATAGCGTTTCCCCTTGAGCCGATCAGGTAGGTGCGTTTGATCAGATTTTGCTGAGGGGTCATCGTGCACGTACTTGTAATCCTGGCCGTACCCCAGATCCCGCATGAGTGACGTGACCGCGTTGCGCAACGGGAGCGGCACTTCCAGGTTGCCGAACGCGCGGGCGTCTTGCAGGGCCTCCTTCAGCGCGATGTAGGAGGCATTGTCCTTCGGGCGAGAGGCCAGGTAGGTGGTGCCATGAGCCAGGTTGATCTGGGCCTCCGGAAGGCCAACGAACTCGACGGCCTGAAACACAGCTGTGGCGATCACCAGCGCCAGAGGGTCGGCGTTCCCGATGTCTTCTGAGGCGAAGATCACCATGCGCCGAGCGATAAACCTGGGGTCCTCCCCGCCTTCCAGCATCCTGGCCAACCAGTACAGCGCCCCGTCCGCATCGGAGTCCCGCAGACTCTTGATGTAGGCCGAGATCAGGTTGTAATGCTCCTCCCCCGCTCGATCATACCGGAGCGCCTTCTTGAGCAACGCAGTCTCCAGCGCCTGCTCGTCAATGCGGACCCGGCCGTTCGCGCCGGGCAGGGTCTGGCTCACCACGAATTCGAGCGCCGTCAACGCTACTCGGGCGTCGCCGTTGCCGAACCCGATTAGGCGACGGCGCGCGTCCGGGGTCAGGTCAACCGTGAACTGTCCGAGCCCGCGCTCGGCGTCGGCCAGGGCGCGGTCGAGGATCTGGCCGATCGCCTCGTCCGAGAGCGGCGTCAAGACCACCACCATCGAGCGGGAGAGGAGCGGCGCGATCACTTCGAAGGACGGGTTTTCGGTTGTGGCGCCGAGCAGAATGATCGTCCCCCGCTCCACGTGGGGGAGGAAGGCGTCCTGTTGCGCCTTGTTGAAGCGATGGAGTTCATCCACAAACAGGATCGTGCGCTGCCGGCGCAGACCGCGCCGTTGCTCCGCCGCCTTGATGATCCGGCGCAGCTCGGGGATGCCGCTCGTGACGGCGGAGAACGCCACGAACTCCGCCTTGGTGCAACGCGCGATGATCCTGGCCAGCGTGGTCTTTCCGGACCCCGGCGGTCCCCAGAGGATGACCGAGGACAGGGTATCGGATTCAATCGCCCTCCGAAGCGGCCGGCCCGGCGCGATGATCTGATCCTGCCCGACAAAGTCCGAAAAATCATCAGGGCGCATGCGATCGGCCAGCGGGGCGGACGGATCGGGGCCCCTCGGGCGCGAGGGTCTGGTCAGGAAGAGATCGTCCTGGGCGGAAGGCTCATCCGGCATAGTCTGCCTCGTCCTGGATGGCCGGGATTGTAGCCCGAAGCGCGCGCGCCCGCAAATGCCCTGTCGGCGGGCGGGGCAGCTTCACGCTTGACGCCGGTTGACGCGCGGTGCTAGACACGAGCGTCCGGCCGACTGTTGCGAAGGGGGCTTCCCATGAACGCCCGGATTAACGGCGTCAATATGGCGTACACGGACGACGGGCGCGGGATGCCGATCGTTTTTGTCCACGCCTTTCCATTCGGAAAGGTGATGTGGGAGTCTCAAGTCAAGGGCCTCTCGGAACAGTTCAGGGTGATCGCGGTGGACCTGCGCGGGCACGGGGAGTCGGACGCACCCATCTGGCGTTACACGATGGAGCAGTTCGCTGATGATCTGAACAGCCTGCTGGACCACCTCTCCCTTACACAGGCGGTGATGGCGGGGCTCTCCATGGGCGGGTATATTCTCTTCGCCTTTTACCGGAAATACGCCGCGCGCGTGAAGGCGCTGATCCTGGCCGACACGCGAGCCCAGGCTGACACGGGTGAGGGAAAAGCCGACCGGTTCGCCATGGCGCAGCTCGCCTGGAAGGAAGGCCCCGGCGCGATCGCCGAGGCCATGATGCCCAAGCTGCTCAGCACGGCCTCGTTACAGGGCCGTCCGGATCTAGTGGAGCGTGTGCACAGCATCATCGCCGGCAACAGGGTGAGCGGCATCGTCGGCGATCTGATGGCCATGGAGGCGCGTCCGGACTCGGTGCCGCTGCTCAAGCAGATCGCCCGCCCTACCCTCGTGATCGTCGGCGAGCACGACATCGGCACGCCGCCGAGCGATGCCCGTTTGATGGCGGAGAACATTCCCGGCGCGCGGCTGGAGATCATCAAGCACGCTGGCCACCTGAGCAACCTGGAGCAACCGGAGGCGTTCAATCGCGCCGTCCGAGGGTTTCTGAGTTCACTCCGACTGTCCCCCCTCTCTTGAGAAGGGCAGGCAGACTGGGCTCGACTGCGCGCGTCCGCCGAGCACCGCCTGCTTTGATAAAAATGTGATAATTCTTGTGTGCGCGGCGCGCGAGCACGGAGGCCGGTCTGACTGCCCTTCGTACTCCCCTTCCTTGAGACGATCAGAAAGGCGGGCTGATTAGCGACGGGGTCAGAACGGATCGCCAGCACCGCTGCGACGGATCAACTTGAGAAACTCGTCGCGCGTCTGCTGCTGGGTCCGGAACACGCCCAGCATCTCGCTGGTCACCGCCAGGGTGTTCTGTTTTTCCACACCCCGCATCATCATGCAAAGATGGCGGGCCTCCATGACGACGCCGACCCCGTGCGCCTTGAGCTTGGAATGCAGCGTTTCCGCGATTTGGACAGTCAGACGCTCCTGGACTTGTAGCCGCCGGCTGAAAGCGTCCACCACCCGTGGAATCTTGCTGAGGCCGACGACGCGCTTGTTCGGCAGATACCCGACGTGACACCTCCCGTAAAATGGGAGGAGATGATGCTCACATAAAGAAAAGAAATCAATGTCCTTCACGATCACCATCTCGTCGTAGTCGATCTCAAAGAGCGCCCCGTTCAAGAGCTGATCGACGTCCTGCTCGTACCCCTGGGTCATGAACCGGAGCATCTTATCGATTCGCTCCGGGGTTCTTTGGAGGCCCTTGCGCTCCGGATCCTCCCCGAGGATGACCAGCATCCGCTCGACGATGGCCTGCAGCTCGGACGGCTGCCCGGGCCCGGGGACCTGCTGCACTCCGGGAGCGACGGGTGCTCTCTCCCGTCTATGGTTCGTCGGCTTCTTCGCCCGCATGGCTAGACTAAGTCTCCGGAGTACTCGAAATAGTTGTCGCGGGTCTCTACGAGCCCGACCTTTTCGAGCTGGCCGGCGGGGATCCGTTTGACCAGCAGGTCCCAGATCATCCTGACCAGATTCTCTCCCGTCGTCACCCGGGAAGAGAACTCAGGATCATGATTCAGGTCCCGGTGATCGAAGCGATCCACCACTGCCTCGGTCACGATCCGGTCCAGCGTCTCAACATCGGTCACCCGGCCGGTCTGCGGATCGATCGTTCCCTCTACCGTGACCAGCAGCACATAGTTGTGTCCGTGGCCATTCGGGTTGTTGCACTTCCCGAATACCCTCCAGTTCTCTTCCTCGGACAGAAGCGGCGAATGCAAGCGATGCGACGCCGCAAACTGGTACCGACGCGTCACACTGGCGTGATCCATGGGAGAATCCTCTGACCGGGGCTATCAGCTGTCAGCCGTCAGCTATCAGCCAGGAACATCATTCGAGCTAAGCGCTTCGGCCCGACGCTGGTCACGGGGCACACGGGCATCCCATTTTTTCAGCGGCACATGAACAATGACGTCACCCATGACCCGTGCCTGACAGCTCAGCCGATGCCACGGCTCGGTAAGCGCCTCGCGGTCCAGCAGGTCTTGTTCATCGAAATCGATCTCCGAGAGGTTCTCACCACCGAGCTGCACTTCCACCCGACAGGTGGTGCAGGAGGCGTTGCCGCCGCACTCATGGTCCAGCGGAAATCCCAGTTCCTGCGCGGCTTCGAGCAGCGTCAGGTTGGCCGGCACCTCGCCGCTTTTCCCCTCCGGATGAAGAAACGTCACCCTCGGCATACACTTCACTCGCAAGCAGCGAATAGCTAGCAGCAAATAGCTAATGCGTGCGCCCTAGCTCCAGTCCGCTCCGCTCTGGCTACTCGCTATTGTCTGTTAGCTGCCAGCACGTTTCCAGGCTGATAGGGACACCGTTTGAGCGTCAGATGCTCTTCGAACTCCTGCCGGAACAGGCGCAGGGCGCTCTGCACCAGGACCGCTGCGCCGGTGACCAGCGTGCAGTACCCGGTTCCCTTCACGAACCCGCAGAGCTGTAACAGGCTGTCCAGGTCGTTCTGGGTCCCCTCGCCATTCTCGATCTTGGTCATCAGGGTGGCAAGGTTGATCGTCCCCATCCGGCAGGGAGGACACTGCCCACAACTCTCCACCTTGAAGAAGTTGGAGAAGTGAAGGGTCTGCGCCACCATGCAGGTGGCGTCATCCACGACGATCACTCCTGCCGACCCCAGCCCGGTGCCCGCCTTCTTCAGCGATTCGAAGTCCATCGGCAGGTCCAACTGATCGGCTGTCACCATCGCAAAGGACGGTCCGCCCGGAAACACCGCTTTCACCTTGCGGC